>NZ_JASMRH010000035.1:0-42117 GCF_041431385.1 Flavobacterium sp. Arc2
TAGGAATCTTGCATTGAGACATATTTTATAAACACAAATATCGAAATTTAATATTTCCCCACAACATTTAGACTTGATCCGATAATTCACTATCACTCATAAAAAAACTCCATTATTTCTAATGGAGTTTTTTTATACTTTCTTTTCAGGAACCAAAGCCTTGACTCTCTAATGCCCTCCAGCTATTTTGGTGTCAAAATTAATTCCTTGACTTTTAAGAATACCACTAACTTTCCAAGCATAAAAAACCAAATAGCTAAAACATAAAACGCCTACAATATAACTGTTTTGGATACCGATAACTTCTGAAATGGATCCTTGCAACCAACTTACAATTCCACCACCCATAATCATCATGATTAAGAAACTACTCCCTTGACTCGTGTGCTTTCCTAACCCGCTTACCGCCAATGTAAAGATACAAGGCCAAAGCGTACTACAGAATAAACCAACACTAGTGAAAGCATATACACTAACCATTCCGCTTGTACCCATTCCTATTAAAAGCGCCACTATTCCTAAGGACGAAAAAATAAGCAGCATTCTGGCAGGATTTCCCTTACTAGCAATGTCAGCGGCAATTAACACCAAAATAACTAATCCATAAATATAGAACGGAGTCAAATCATGTTTAGCAATAGCATTTACAGCTAAGAACACACCAAAAGCCAAATAAGGAGCCAAGAAACGCAGTACTCTTCGCAGACTCATATCATTAGTAAACGCTTCAACAGCTCCAGTCCAGCGACCAATCATCAAACTCGCCCAATACAAAGAAATATAAGGAGCTACATCTTGAGTCAAAAACCCTAAATGTTTTTCCATATAGGCCGGTAAATTACTGGCAGTAGATACCTCAACACCAACATATACAAAAATGGCTACCATCCCTAAAACCAATTGAGGGTATTGCAAGGCTGATTTTTTTGAAACAGCCGCTTCATCTATCACTTCTAATATTGCTCTTGGTTTTTCTGGAAGTGACGAAAATTTCAATAAGATTGCTACAATTAGAAAAGCCAATCCCAATACTAAATAGGGGATTTTCACACTTTCAATACTCATCTCAGTGCTGCCCGCTACATTTGTTCCAAAAATAGCAAAACTCACAATCAGAGGACCAATGGTAGTTCCAAGATTATTAATCCCTCCTGCCATTGTTAAACGTTGCGATCCCGTGGCTAATGGACCTAAAGCGATTGCCAGTGGATTTGCAACAGTTTGTTGTAAAGAGAAACCCAAGGCAACAATGAACAAGCCAGATAACATTAATGGAAAAGAACCCATGTTAGCCGCAGGATAAAACAGCAATGTTCCCAGTGCAGAAATAGCCAATCCTAAGGACAATCCATTTTTATACCCAATCTTATTGACGATATCTTGTTTTATTAAAAGAGAAATTCCCATATAGATTAGAGAGCCTACTGTATAAGCAATGTAAAATGCCAAAGAAACCAACTGGCTCTCCCCTTGTGACAAATCAAATGCTTTTTTAAATACGGGTATTAAAATATCATTACTGGCAGCTACAAATCCCCAAAAGAAGAATACTATGGCTAAAGGGATAAATTGTCCCCATTTTGTTTGTGAATTTTCCGAATTCATAATTAATAGTTGGTTTAAGTTTTAGTGTGTTATTTTAATAATTCAAAACTATCTCTCAAACGGATATCTTCAGAAGAGGCACCAATCATCAAATCAAAATCACCAGGTTCAGTTCCCCATTCTAATTCATTATTATAGAATGACAACTTTTCTTTGCCAATCCTAAACTTCAATTCTTTTGTTTCTCCTGCATTCAATTTTATTTTCTGAAAATCTTTTAGCTCAATTATCGGTCTCACCACTGAACCCACTTTGTCTCTTAGGTACAACTGAACCACTTCTTCTCCAGCAACTTTTCCTGAGTTTTTTAAGTTTAAAGTAACTTCAATTGTTTCACTGTCTTTTATTTTATTTTTCGAAAGTTTTAAATTAGAATATTCGAAAGTTGTATAACTCAATCCGTAACCAAAAGGAAACTTAGAACTATTTTTTAAATCAATGTACGCAGATACATAATTAGTCGCCGTTTCAATTGGCGCAGGTCTTCCTGTATTAAAATGATTATAGTAAATAGGAATTTGACCCTCTTCTCTTGGAAAACTCATAGGCAACTTCCCCGAAGGATTGTAATCTCCAAATAGCACATCAGCAATAGCGTTACCTGCTTCAGTACCTAACCACCACGTATAAACTACAGCCGGAACATTATCAGCAGTCCAGTTAAAAATAAGTGGTCTCCCTGCATTAATTAACACCACTACTGGCTTACCTGTTGCTTGAACAGCTTTAACAAGTTCTTCTTGCACTCCTGGCAAGTGGATATTGCTGCGACTTTTAGCCTCTCCACTCAAATTCCAGCTTTCGCCAATACTTAGTACAACCACATCTGCTTGTTTTGCTACAGCAACTGCCTCAGCAAAACCATCCTTATTATCTCCTTCTATTTCACAACCTTTAGCGTAGAGTAATTTGGTGTTTTTACTTACTTTATTTTTCATGCCTTCCCATTGAGAAACTACCTCTTTGTCATAATCTAAACTGGGTAATTCGACTGCCCAAAAGCCCATGTTTTGCTTATGTTCTTTTACCAATGGTCCAATAAAAGCAATTGTTTTAGTTGTTTTAGATAAGGGTAAAATACTATTTTCGTTTTTTAATAAAACGATACTTTTTGCCGCAATATCCCTTGCCGCTTTTCTATGCTCTGGGTTATTTAGCTCTTTTTCTTCACGAGCTACATTTGAAAATTTATAAGGATCCTCAAACAATCCTAATTCGAATTTTTTACGCAAAATTCTTTTTACGGCGTCATCAATCAGCGCAATTGGCACCTTATTTTCCTTCACTAATTCGGCTAAATGATAACGATAGGCATTCCCTTCCATATCCATATCGCTTCCGGCAAGTATAGCAGCTAAGGCGGCTTCTTTCTTATTTTTCACATAACCATGGCTTTCCATTTCACTTATAGAACCCCAATCAGAAACTACAAAACCTTGAAAATTCCATTTCCCTTTTAAAATATCTCTTTGCAAGTATTTATTCCCCGTTGCCGGAATCCCATTTAAATCATTAAATGAATTCATAAATGTAGCCGCTCCAGCATCTAAGGCCGCTTTAAAAGGAGGTAAATAGGTTTCCCAAAGCATTCTCGGACTCATATCAACTGAATTATAATCTCGCCCGCCAACAGCAGCGCCATAAGCAGCAAAATGTTTAACACAAGCCATAACCGAATTGACGTCTCCTAATTTCCCTTGAATACCTTTTACTCGAACAGCGGCAATTTGAGAACCTAAATAAGTATCCTCACCAGCCCCCTCCATTACACGACCCCAACGAGGATCACGACCAATATCGACCATAGGTGCAAAAGTCCAATGAATTCCGCTAGCAGCCGCTTCAGTTGCAGCAATCCTAGCAGAAAGTTCCATAGCATCTAAATCCCAACTTGCCGCTTCACCCAAAGGAATAGGGAAAGTAGTTTTAAAGCCATGAATCACATCTTGACCAAACAGCAAAGGAATTTTTAACCTAGACTGCATTGCTAATTCCTGATATTGTCTCGTGTATTTTGTCCCAATGACATTCAACATCGAACCTACGTGACCGTCCTTAATGTCTTTCTCTTTATTTGCATTTATAGTAATAGGACCTGTAGCTTGATTGTCTCCAGTATATTGATTGAGCTGTCCTATTTTTTCCTCAATTGTCATTTGCTTTAGTAAAGCATTTACCTTTTGATCAATTGTTTTTTGCTGAGCAATACCTAATGCCGTTACTGCTAAAAACAATAGTGTTGTTATTTTTTTCATTTCTTCAATTATTAATATTGTCTTACACCCTTTATCCTTTTTGAGCTCTCCGCTTTTAACTTTCTGCAAAAAAATTAAAAGAAAGTCGGCACAAATTTAGTTCTGGTAACTAATTTTTTTCTTCTCAATTTGACATCCCCACGCTTCAGGACTTGGCTAAAAATTACTTTTTAAAAGCGAATGCCTGACCAATTGATTAATTAGCTTACTTTGTTTTTATAAATTCTAAATAATTAAAATTAAAATCTCCCTTTATAAAGTGTACTCTCACTTTATTAATCCCTTGCTTCAAAGTAACGCTCTTTAGTACAACTGTATCCCATTTAGCTACTGCTCCAGATCCAGGAATTGAGATCGTTTGTGACAATTTGTTTCCTTTTTCATCTTCTAAGAACAATTTACCACCCGCTTTTTTACTGGAGAATCGAATCGCAATGTCAAAAGTTTGAGCTTTGTCCAGATCAATTGTGTATTGTAACCATTCTCCATCTTCAATAAAAGTCACATCAAAACCATTAGTGATTTCATCGTTACAAACTTCAATGTCGACGCCATCATTTCTCATAACACCCCCCTTATTCCATTTGGTAAATTTAGTTCCGTCATAATTGATCACATCAGTATCAAAATAGGCATACCCATTTTGACCTAAATCATAATCGGTGGCAAATATTTTTCCAGGTACAATGTGCGTCGAATATTTCTTAGTATCTGTAGTGTGTACTTGTCTGAACATCGCATCAATAACATCATACTTAATCACAGTGTTTTCTAACTTATAATTATTCGCTAATTCCATTAAGGTCGCTTTGGCGGAAGCCACAGTAGGTTTCTCCCCACCCTTTTCCCAATATTCCAAAAGCGCATCATAAGTCGCTGGCTTATTTACTGAGGTAACTCCTGCAGTATTTTCTACTTTTTTCATTGGCCAAAAGGCCCAACCTATATTGTTTGATTCTAATAAAGAAATAGCTTCCTGGAACCAAACATTAGAGTTCTCTCCTCCTTCTCCCATCCAAATTGGGACATTAAATTGTGCTCTATAGTTCAACATCGTTTGAATCGAACCTACATCATTTTTATTCCAATACTTATGGAAACTCAATGCCATATTATCATCCCACAACGGAAAAATTCCATTGTAATTATTTCCCCAGCAATTCCCTTCAATAATAACTAAATGGTTCGTATCGATAGCCCTGATTGCTTTTGTAATTCTTAATTGCAAGGCTCTCAAAGGGGCATTTAGCTTTTCATCACAGCCGTTTTGATTCGTTCCAGAAAAATTCCAATTGGGTTCATTAATAATATCATATCCTCCTATCCACGGATTGTCTTTGTAACGAGCTGCTAATTTTTCCCACAACGCAACCATTTTATCCTGATTAATTGTACTTTCCCAAAGCGATGGTTTAGATGGATCGTAATCTGATATATTAGCATCTTTTCCTTGACCTCCAGGAGTCGCATGTAAATCTAGAATCAAGTATATTTTGTTTGCAGCACACCAGCTTAGCAATTCGTCAGTTCTTTTAAAACCTTCTTCCAGCCAGGTTTGTTTTCCCAAAACAGTCTCTTGCTCAATAGGCAAAGTGTAAAGATTATAATGCATGGGCAATCGAATAGAATTAAATCCCCAGGCAGCAAGTGAATCTATATCTCGCTTTGTCAATCCATTTTCTTTGTAAGCATTGTAGAATTCAGTTGTATTTTCAGTTCCAATTAAATCAGTAATTTTTTGCTTAATTTCACGCTGTGGACCTGCAAAAGCCGATGTCTTTAACATATATCCTTCCTGCACCATCAAACCGCCAATACCTAAACCTCTAAGCACAATATTTTGCCCCTTACCATCTTCTATATTTTGTCCGTTTCGATGCAAAAATCCTTGAGAAAAGACAGAGATCGAAAGAAATACAAAAAGTATTACTAGTATTTTTTTCATGTAATAATTATTTCATGGTTATAACTGTTGAGCATAGTTAACTCTCGATACATCTTCACTAATGAAAAATTGTATCGAGAAATAATCCAGACTCAAGAAAATTAATTTAGAAAACTAATGTTTGAATTGCATGAGGAAGAATAGTAACCTCAGTTGCTTTTGTACCAATGCACAAATTATATGTTAAGTTTTTATCCGTTTTATTCATAACAATCGTTACTACTTTACCGTCTTGGTTTAAGAAAGCAGTTGTTTGTAATGCACTTCTACTAGAAACACTACTAATTCTTTTGGCGTCTTTCCCAATGAATTTAGAAAAATGACCAATCATATAATAAGAAGGTGTGTAGATCAATTTACCCGTTTTTGTGTCTCCGTGTATAGGCGAAAAGCAAAAATTACCCACATGATTTGGACCTCCATTTTCATCCAATAGTACATTCCAATCTGTCCATCCTACGGTACCGTTATTAAAATCATGAATCATAGATTCTCCATAACGTTCTCCATTTGCCCAAAGTTGTAAATTTTTGCTATCAAAACTTTCAACACAACCTTCAGTAAAAAGTAAATTTTTATCTGGGTACATCTCGTGGACTTTTCCAACGGTTTCAAACATCGATTCTCCACCACTCCATTTTTCATACCAATGAAATCCAACACCCCATACATATTTTGCAGCTTCGGGGTCATCAAGCACAGCACTTGCTCTTTGGGATAATAAATCTCTGTTGTGATCCCAAACAGTCAATTTTACATCTCCAAGTCCTGCTTTTTGCAATGTTGGCCCTAAAAAGTTCTTAACAAAATCACGTTCTTCCTCACCGGTATAAATACAAGACTCCCAAGTTTGTTTAGCCATAGGTTCGTTTTGAACCGTTAGCCCCCATACTGGAATTCCTTCTTTTGCATAACTATCGATAAACTTCACGTAATAATTTGCCCATGATTGATAAAATTCCGGCAATAACTTACCTCCTTGTAGCATATCCTTCGTGTCTTTCATGAAAGCGGGTGGACTCCATGGACTTGCGTAAACAGTTGCTTTCCCTCCTGCGGTTGCAATTGCTTTTTTAATTAATGGAATTCTAAATTCTTTATCGTGCGCAACGCTAAAGCTTTTTAGAGCAGCATCTCCCTCATCTACATAAGTATAACTCTCTGAACTAAAATCACAACTGTGTATATTAGTTCTAATAATAGAATACCCTATTCCTTTTTCCTTATCATAATAAGCTTGTAAAAATTCTGCCTGACTTTCCTTAGATAATTTTGCAAAAACCTCAGCACTTGCATCAGTGATTGCTCCTCCAATACCTAAATAGGTTTGAAAGGTCTTGCTTGGATTTACAAAAACGCAAAGTTGTGTTTCAAGCGGTTGTTTTAAATCTTTGAATTTTAAGTTTATATCTGTTTTTGTTAGTCTCAAGTCTGTGCTATCTGCAGAAGTATAAACTGTAACGGTTCTATTATTTATAGAAAAAGGTATCGTCTTAACTTGCTTCTTTTGTTGCGAAAAAGCAAAAAGTGTAACCGTTAAAAGTGCCGCTGTTGTAATTTTTTTCATCATCTTTTTTATGTTATTTTACCAAATGTAAGTTGCTACTGCTCCTGCGTCCAGAGATGTAGTAATCCACTTTCCATTATACTTAATATTAAAAATCTCATTTGTAGTTCCATCATTTTCTAGTACTAGAACTTTCTTACCTGCAGTAGTTTTAAACGCCACATTATTTAAATTACCTACAGTATTACTAGCTATTCTTATTGATCCATCAGGAACAAACTTTGAAGCGTGCGCTATAATATAGTAGGCCACATTTCTAGAAAAACTCTCACTACTATTTATTGTTAAAGCTCCTTTACAAGAATCACAACCTCCTTGAGTATGTGGACCAAAAGAACTATTATTTGCTAAATTCCACTCTAAGGCTGTTTTACTCCAGTTCCGCATTGATCCAATAATAACATTCTTAACATGCCACTTTAAATCTCCATCAAAGCTCCCTGATGAGGAAGTATACTGCTCCGTGAAATAAACATTCTTATTTGGAAAAGCATTATGAACAGTCGACAGCGCGCTAATATCCCCAGCATATAAATGAAATGCTGAACCATCAACATACGAGTTTGCACCACTATCATTCAAAATAGCAATAGGATATTCAGGCTTATCACAGTTATGGTCATATACTACGATTTTTACTTTACTGTTTACCGCTTTAAAAGCAGGCCCTAAATGATTTTTAATGAAATCAGCTTGTTGTGCCGCTAACATCAATAAGCTAGGATTATTTCCAGGATGTAACGGTTCGTTTTGAGGAGTAATAGCGTCAATAGTTATTCCCTCTTCTTTCATTTTCTCAATATATTTTACAAAATACTTTGCATATACACTATAATACTGTGGCTGCAAACTACCGCCTATAAAACTACCATTATCCTTCATCCAAACTGGCGGAGACCATGGCACTGCCATAATTTTAATAGCAGGATTGATTGCAATGATTTCTTTAAGCATAGGGATTAAATCCGTCTTATCAGGAGCTAAACTAAAATTAGTCAGATTTAGATCTGTTTGTCCAACGGGCATATCGTCATAAGTAAATGCCGTTGCATTTAAGTCAGATGCTCCTATACTTAATCTTAAATAGCTAATTGAAATAGAAGTGCTACTTGTACCAAATAATTCCTCTAATAACTCTTTTCTTTTGCTCGCATTTAATTGATTAATTGCCTGAGCACTTCCTCCTGTCAAGGTATATCCAAATCCATCTACTGTTTGGAAAGTTTGCGCTTCATCAACTGTTATATTAGGATAGGTGTTATAAGTCGTATTGAAAGCTAAAACTCCTGTTTGTTTTTGGAGCATACTGCTTTGATTCCCTTTGGTCAACCAAAAATCAACCTCGTTAGTAACCGTTACAGGCGTGGGATTAGTTGGTGTAGGACTAACGGTATCACTAGACGGTGAGCATTTTGAAATCATCACCGAAACGATTAATAAAAAGAAAGCTTTCATAGTATTTTTTATAGTTTTCATGTTTTTATTTAAAAGTCTATTTCTACATAAACAGGCAGATGGTCTGATGGATATTTTAAATCTTTTGAATCACTTAAAACCGCGTACTTTTTTACTTTAAAAATACTGTTCTTAGAAAGAAAAATATAATCAATCCTTTTGTTGACTGCTTCGTTGTGCTTAAAATTATTGAATGTTCCTAAAGGTCCAAAAGGCTTTTCTTTAGTTATTTCTCTGGAGTCATCCATTGTATTTTTTAATCCTATAATTCTATTTTCGGTAGGTTCAGAATTCAAATCTCCCATGAAAATTACTGGATACTTTTTAGTATTGAGTTGAGCAATTCGAGTCATGATAAGACTTAGCCCTTTGTTCCTAGCTACTTCCCCAATGTGGTCTAAATGTGTATTGAAAACCCAAAACAATTGTTTTGTTTTTACATCTTTAAATAAAGCGTAGGTACAAACTCTATTATAAGCTGCATCCCAACCCTTTGAAACTTTTTCTGGAGTATCAGAAAGCCAGAAAGTGCTACTCTTTTTAATCTCTAATCTATTTTTATTATAAAAAATGTTTGAAGACTCTCCTAGCCCATTTTCTTCCCTACCTAACCCAATGTGATTGTAGGAAGGCAGTGCATTAGAAATATCCAAAACTTGATTAGGCAATGCTTCTTGAATTCCAAAAATGTCAGGAACATAAAATTGTATTTGAGATGTAAAAAAAGCTGCCCTCAGATTCCAATTATTCTCTCCATCGGTAGCTACATTCAAACGGATATTGTACGTCATTACTTTTAATGATTGCGCATTAGAAACAACACTCACTAACATGAAAATTATTGGAATAATTACTTTTTTGATACAATTCATTTTCTATACTATTAATTAATTCTTCATTAGAGTTCCTTTCCAAATTTGAATAGAAACTCTTGATGAAGAATCTACTAACCAAAAACAATAAACTAATTATAAACTCTTATGTAATCAATTTCAAATGTAGAAGATGTGAAATTTGGATCAACATCCCCTCCCCAAACGCCTCCCATGGCTAAATTTACTATTAGATAGAAGTTCTTATTGAATGGGAATTTATCCGAATTCTGAAAAGTATAATACAAGACATCATCAACATAAAACTTAATATCAGTAGCAGTCCAATTTGCTTTATAAATATGAAATTCTGTATTACTATTAGGGACTTTTATAATTCCTGTATCAGGTGTATTTCCTGATCTTCCTGGCGAATGCAACGAAGAGTGATTTTGATTTAAATTTTTTCCCACAGATTCTAAAATATCTATCTCTCCACAAGCTGGCCATCCTACACTACCAATATTACCGCCTAACATCCAGACAGCTGGCCATGTCCCAACTCCAGTAGGCACTTTTGCTCTTACCACAATTGTACCATAAGTAAATTCAAATTTTCCATTGCTTTCTATTCTTCCAGAAGTAAACTTCCCTTTACCATAATCTTCTCTAAATGCTGTGATTTTCAAAACGCCACCTTCAACTTTTATATTCTTTGCACGGCTGGTATAAGATTGAAGTTCGTCATTAACATAACCTGGATCCCAGGTTTGAAAATTCCATTTAGTGCCATCAGGAGCTCCATCCACATTAAATTCATCTGACCAAACCAATGATGTGCCTACTAAAACTTTTATTGTAATTGAAGTAGAAACAAATTTTCCAGAATTGTATGCAGACACATATATCACATAGGTATTTGTACCAGCTGTTGAATAAGTATAAGCAAGGTTCCCATCTGTTAGTTCTTTAGTCACTCCATTACCTAGTAAAATTTTATACGATGTCGCATTGGTTGCCGTAATTGTAAAATTTACAGTTCCACTGCCATCACCGTTAGGATTTTGAGCATCAGCACCTACAACCGTTGCAGAAACTGACAGGTTCGATGGTGTTACGACTATCACTTCAGGATCTGTGTTACTACTACTGCACGAAAAAAGACTGATTAGGCTTAAAAACAATATAAATTTTCTCATTGTGATATAATTTTAATTTATTAAAACCACGAATTAAAACTCTTTATAGGTACCTATATTACTACCTCTAATTCAAATAGTTTTTACTCCTTTTTTTATAAAAAGAGACTATTTCAACACGAAATAGCCTCTTTTTTAAAGTTCTATTAAACCCCTCTCAACTCTACTTTTGCAATCGTAATTCCACTGCTAGTAAAGACATTTCCGCCACTTCTAATTACTAGATATATCTTTCCTGTTTGACTAAATTTAACTACGTTTGAAATAGACCCAGAGTCATTTTTCACACAACCTACCACGGATAATTTTCCGGAAAAAGCAGCTTTAGCACATCCGTCCCAAGTACTTAACCCCATAACTTTATTGTCTTTATATTCAACCCCTAGCACAGGTACTGTCGTTCCTGCATATACTTCAAACCAAGTTTCATCAGAACCATTTTGTGAAGAAACTAGCATATCAATTTTATACTCTTTATCTTTCACTACGTCTATAGCTTGATAAATCGCCTCTTGACTCCAGCCGCCATTAGAATTTATAGTAGCACTACCAGTCTTAAAAGTCCATTTTGCCGCACCTGACGGGCTTAAATTCATGACAGTCCATTTAGCATGGTCAGTTGCATCTGCAAAAGTACCGCCTTGTACTAAATTCCCTTTTAAAGGGTCGGAAGTAGCAACCACAATTTCTTGCGTAGTTGTGTTTTCTGCACCACCTCTTCCTATTGCAACGTGCTTTATTTGGTAAGTTCCTGCATCTGGTAATGAAATTTCTTCATCCATTTTCCCTATATACAAGCCGTCACCTATATCCCATTTTGAGGAAATTACACTTTGCGTTTGAGCACTTAATTGATAAGTATTTGTTTTTCCTGCAACTGGAGTAATTGTAAATGTTGCATCTACATTAGTATCCGTTAATCCGTTTCCTTCTCCTATAGTGTCGGGCTGGCAACTAGTCAGCGACCCTAATGTTGCCATAGCAAACATTAGGTAAATACTTCTTTTTAAAACGATATTTAATTTCATAATTATATGTTTTAGCGCTTAGTTATAATTAGGGTTTTGTACAATTTTTGTGTTTTCCAATTCTTTCAAAGGAATAGGCCAGATTTCATTTTTACCAACTGTAAAACCTTTACTCGCCAATGCTGAAGCTGCTTTTCCTGTACGTACTAAGTCAAACCAACGGTGTCCTTCTCCAGCTAATTCCATTCTTCTCTCTAGTAATATTGCATCGATAGAAACTGGTACTGAACCTAGACCTACTCTTGCTCTTACAGCATCTAATAATGCTTGTGCTCTTGCACCAGTAGCGCCAAGTGCCTCTGCTTCCATTAAATAAGTATCCGCTAGTCGAATCGCATATACATCTTGTTTATAATTCAAAACAGTTGCACCTCCTCCTGTAGACACATCCGTTGTTAATGGCATAAATTTTTTCAAAAAGTAGCCTGTATCTCTATATCCAGGAGAATAATCTGCTTGTCCTGCAGCTTTTAATGCTTTCATATCTACAATCGTAGCATCAAAACGTGGATCAGATTTTAAAACATCGTACAAACTTTGAGTCACTGTATTAAAACTCCAGCCCGAAGCATAATCTGGAGCAGTAGAACCAGTTGGTCTAGAAAAATTTCTTGGTCCAACCATAACATTAACACTATTTCCCTCATCTGAACCTGAACCCCAATTACCCCAATCTGCATTGCTTTTGTCAGTACTCGTAATTTCTATAATTGACTCCGTATTAAACTTATTGCTGATAGTCCATAAGTCTGAAAATTTACTTAGTAATTTATAACCATAAATGCTTGTCCCTCCGGGAGTTCCATTAACTAAAGCCAATGCCGCAGCGGCTTGAGTCTTTTTCCCTTCATATAAATACACTTTCCCTAACAATGCCTGCACTGATCCTTGTGAAAAGCGACCACCTTCATTAGCTATATCAGTGATTGAAGTAGGTAGATTAGGTAATGCTTCCGTTAAATCTTTCTCTATTTGAGCATAAACAACATCTGAAGTTGATTGCGTAATGTTATAAATCTCACTAGTTGAAATTGGCTCAGTGATCAATGGAATATTTTTGAATGTTCTAACTAGCTCAAAGTAATAATAAGCACGTAATGCTTTAGTCTCCGCAGTAAATCTTGCTTTAGCAGCATCTGCCATCGGAACAGTAGGTAGTTTTTGAAGTAAAATATTTGCTCTAAAAATCCCTTGGTAAAAATCATTCCAATAACTAGAAGGTATGGTCACTGCACTTATTGAATAATCTGAAAAAGATTGCATTCCTGTGCCATCTGTAGCTCCACCACCACCAGCATAAAAATCGTCTGACCCAGCATTTAGCATACAAATCATATTTTCAAATCCTCTGGATTGCTTCCCTAAAACGTCATAAACTGCAACAAGCCCTGAATAAGCTTCTGCTTCGTTAGTATAATAGTTACCTTCTAATGCCGTCCCTTTTGGTTCCACATTTAAAAATTCCTCACTGCATGATGTCGCTGAAAAAATCACAACAGAAGCAATAAGTGAAAATTTTATATTTTTAAGTTTCATAATAATATCTTTTATTAAAATTGTAAATTAACACCTAGCATGAATGTTCTCGCTTGTGGATAAAATCCTCTATCAATTCCCATTACTCCTCCACCAATTTCAGGATCATATCCAGAATATTTAGTGAAAGTGAATAAGTTCTCAGCTGTTAAATAAATTCTTGTTTTTTGTAAACCAGCTTTATTAATGACATCACTTGGCAATGTGTAACCAAACTGAACCGTTTTAAATCTTAAATAATCACCGTCTTCTAAATAAAAATCAGATGGGTTATTAAAGTTTTTGTTCGTGTCATCTGTAGTCAACCTTGGAAAAGTATTTGAAGTTCCTTCTCCTGTCCAACGACCTAATGCAGTAGTTTGAAAATTAGCATTTCCAATGTCTAACCTACGTAAACCTTGAAAGATCTTATTACCACTAGCACCTTGTGCAAAAACTAATAGATCGAAATTTTTATAATCTAAATTGATAGTAAAACCAAAAGTATATTTAGGTATTGGACTTCCTAAAAACTCTCTATCATCTGATGTGATTTGCCCATCTCCATTTACATCTTTCCAACGGAAATCTCCTGGAACTGCATTAGGTTGAATCAATCCTCCACTAGCATTTGTGTATGCGTTTACTTCAGTTTGATTTTGGAATATACCTGCTGTTTTAAATCCGTAAAAGGCATTGTATGGTTGTCCTACTTGCACTCTTGTAATAGGATAAGTACTAGACTGAATGGTTTGGCCTCCTGATAAGAAATCAACCCCGTTACCTAAATTCGTAACTTTATTATCTAAATAAGATACATTAGCGTTAATAGACATATTTACCTGACCCACCGTTTTGCGGTACCCCAATTCAAAATCGATACCTTTATTCTGCATATCAGCAACGTTACCGACAGGATTCCCCGTTGAACCCACATATCCGGGTATGATAACATCTTGCAAAATACCTGTTGTTTTTTTATCGTATAAATCTACCGCAAGGTTAAAGTCATTAAAAATTGTGGCATCAAAACCTATATTAGTCTGACTAGTCTCTTCCCATTTTAAATCTGGATTTGAAGGAGCATTAGGACTATTACCTATAGTTACAGAACCTGAATTCCCAATAGTGTAGTTTCTTCCTCCGCCAATTGTAGCTAAATATCTAAAATCTCCAATAGCATCATTACCTGTTACTCCGTAACCTCCTCTAAATTTCAGCTGACTGATTACGTTGTTTTCTTTCCAAAAATCTTCTTTTGAAGCTACCCAACCTAAAGAGAACGATGGAAAAGTTCCGTACTTATTGTTTGATCCAAATCTTGAAGAACCGTCTCTACGGATAATACCTGTCACTAAGTATTTTTCCTTATAATCATAATTTAATCTTGAAAATAAAGAGGTTACAATATGTTCTGATCCCGTGTACGCAAAAGCGGTAACTTGATCAGTAGCTACACTATAATTAAATGAAGCGTCTTTATAATTAGTTACAGGAATGTCATAATAGGTCACTCCACTACCGCTTGTAATATTATCAACATAAGTACCTTGACCTATTAAAACACTAAAATTATGACTATTAATAAGTCTAGAATAGGACGCAATATTTTCAATATTCCAACCAAATCCAGTATTAGTACTTCTATATATATTATTTCTAGCAACAATACTTGAAGCATTTAAGTATGATTCAGGAGTAAAACTTTCGCTACCCCAATACGCTAATTTCCCACCAAGAGTCGTACGTATTTTTAAACCACTTATAGGTTCCACTTCTAAATAAGCATTTCCCACAAAATTATCAGACCAACCGTAATTGCCTAATTTCGTTTGAATATATGCCAATGGATTAGACATTTCTTGACCTACATTAGATGAAATACCGTAAGGATTCCCATTAGCATCTCTAATAGCACCGCTATTTGTATAAGGAGATTGATTAGCAAGAATAGGATCTGTTTCAACGATTGGTGTTAGAGGATCTAAATTAATTGCAGAACTTAAGACTCCGCCGAACTCACTATTGGTATTTCCAACTCCAACACTTTTCTCTCTAGAATAACCTAATGTTTGACCAAAAGTAATTTTCTTAGTTATTTTATGTGTAGAATTTAACCTAATGTTTTTTCTAATATAATTAGAAATATCAGTAGCAACAATTCCTTCTTGATCCAAAAGACCAAATGAAAGATAGAACGTTGAAACCTCATTTCCACCGCTTAAGCTTAATTCATGACCAACACGTTTAGCACTATTGTTAAAAATAGCCGATTGCCAATCTGTACCAGTACCATATGAAGCTGGGTCTGCAAACTTAATTGCACCACCACCCGCTACAGAAGCTTCGTTCATTAACGTTGCATATTGCGTTGCATTTAACAAATCTAATTTCCTGGCTGGAGCAGATATACCGGTGTAACCGTTATAATTCACACTAACCTTTCCAGATTTACCTTTTTTAGTAGTTACTAAAATCACACCTGTTGCAGCCCTCGCACCATAAATTGCTTGAGAAGCGGCATCTTTTAAAACTTCTATAGAAGCAATATCCGATTGATTTAAATAACCTATTCCTCCAGAATCTACCACAACTCCGTCAACAACCCAAAGTGGCTCGTTATTCCCGAAAGTAGTAATCCCCCTAACACGTATTGTTGCAGAGGAACCAGGTTGTCCAGAGTTTGCTGCAATAGTTAAACCTGAAACTCTACCTTGCAAGGATTGTTCAACTCTTGTAATAGGCAAATCTTCTAGGTCTGACGCCTTGATACTAGAAATAGCTCCAGTAACAACACTTTTCTTTTGAGTACCATACCCTACAACAACCACTTCGTTTAAATCTTGTGATTGTGAAACCAGTTTAATAGTAATGGAAGATCGACCTTTAATAGGTTCTGCAATCGTAGCATATCCAATATAGCTAATCATTAAGATTCCATTAGTAGGAGCTTTAAATTGGAACTTTCCATCAAAATCCGAAGAGGTAGATTGAGTACTCCCCTTCAGCAAAATTGATGCTCCTGGAATTGGCATTCCTGTTTCATCATTGACTATTCCGTTCACTACAATATCTTGCGCTTGTGCATAAACTGAGAATAGTATTGATGAAAAACAAAAAATAAGTAATTTCGTTAATTTCATTTTTCTATAATTTTTGGTTAATTATTTAGTTATTTACTGCAATAATACCTGTTTTTTTTTGGTATTATCATTTATAGTTCATTACAAAAACACATCAACGCTCAAAATTTAGCTTTACAAAAACACATCAAAAATATCATAAAAACCTACAAGACAGTTGTTTAAATAAAATAATAACATATTACAAAATATAATAAACTAAAATAAACACTACATTAAATGAAAATCGATTATTTTAGCATTTATTCGATATTTAAGAGATAAAAAATGATTTGTGAAAATTGGTTTTAACTTATAAAACTACCCAGTATCTATTATGTTATTATGAAATACAAAATATTAAAACTACTACTTCTAGGAATTCTATTGACTTCAACAAGACTGACAAGTCAAGTAAAAAACATTGGACTTCCTGACATTCGCAACTACAAGAGATCCGATTATAAAGGAGGAACGCAAAATTGGGCTATTGACCAAGATAAAAATGGCAACTTATATTTCGCAAACAATAACGGCCTACTTCAATTTGATGGTTCATCTTGGAAAAAATATTCATTACCAAATTCCTTTGCAGTCAGATCGATAAAAATTGATGATTCCGGTAAAATATTTGTTGGTGGCTATAGTGAATTTGGTTATTTTGACTCCAATAAAAAAGGAGCGCTTGAATATTTTTCCTTATCAAAAATGATTACTAAGGACGCTAAAAAACTAATAGACTTCATCTGGAAAATACATATCCGTGGCAAAGAAGTAATTTTCCAATCCTTTGAAAAAATTTACATCTACAAAGACAACAAACTCAAAATACGCAATGCACCTAATCGATTTCAATTTTCCTTTTTAATAAACAATAAGCTTTATCTACAAGACATTTCGCTAGGACTACTAGAGTATAAAAACGATTCATTCATCCCTTTAAAAGGTTCAAAAATAATTAACAATAACGAGGCATGGGGTATGTTTCCGATGCCCGATAATAAAATACTGGTCGCCACATTAAGCAAAGGACTTTTTATTTACGATGGAAAAGGAATGCTACCTTGGGATACAGAAGCCAATGAGTTTATTAAAAAAAATAACTCGCTAGGGGGAGTCAAGATAACGAATCGTTTTATCGCTATAAATTCAGTATTAGACGGAATAATAATTTGCGACCTTAATGGTAAAATTATTCAACACATCAACCATAAAAAAGGATTACAAAACAATACCGTACTTACTTCCTTTATTGACAACAAAAACAACCTTTGGCTGGGCCTTGATAACGGGATTGCATTTATTAATGAAAGCTCTCCTTTTTCCTACTTTGGCTTTAGTTATGATTTAAGCACTGTTTACGCTTCCGTTATTTTTAATGACAAATTGTACGTAGCAACTAATCAAGGAGTCTTTTACCACACTTGGAATAAGACAATCAAGGAAGATGCTTTTTCACTCGTAAAAGGCACAACAGGTCAAGCATGGAATTTACAAATAATCGATAATCAGTTATTCTGCGCTCACAATAGAGGAGCATTACTTATTGAAGGACCAAATACCGTTAAAATACTTGACAATAGAGGTTACTTTGGCTTTAAAAAAATGCCTAATCATCCTAATAACATGATAGCCGCTACCTATAATGGTTTTACTGTATTTGAAAAAACAAAAAACGGTTGGGAATTCAAAAATAAGATAGCTGGTTTTGATAAACCAGCAAACACCTTCGAAATAGACAAAGATAATCTTTGGTTAAAAAAAGATGACCTTTTATATCAGATGCAACTATCAGAAGACTTAAGTAAAATAAAAAAAACAAAATCATTCCAAGAATTAGCAAAAGGCTTTAAAGGAATAGGAAGCATACAACAATTTAACAATCACATTTATTTTCAAAACAAAAATCATTTTTACAAATATTCTAAAGAACAGGATGTATTCTATGAAGACAAAGCTATTACTGCTTTATTTAAAGAAATCCCATTAATTAGATCTCTTACCGAAGACCGCTTAGGCAATTTGTGGTATACATCCAACGAATCGCTAGGAGTATTACTAAAAAACAAAAACAACACCTACAAAAACTCCATAGCACCCTTTTCAAATTTAACCGGTAACTTAGTCGATAACTATGTATCAATCAACACCGTCGATTCTACAAATATATTTATAGGACTAACGGATGGATTAGCTCATTACAACGCTAATCTATCAAAGAGTTTCATAACGAAGCCCAAGGCATTTATCCAGAGCTTTACCTCTCCTACCGACACGCTATTATTAGGTAATGGGAAAAAAGAACTAGACGACTATACAATCCCGTACAAATCAAACTCAGTGCGCTTTACCTTCTCCTCACCTACCTATGAAAATGTTGAAAACGTCGAATTTTCATATCTATTATCTGGTTTTACAGACAAATGGAGTCCTTGGTCACCATTTTCATTTAAAGAATACACTAACTTAAGAGAAGGCAATTACAAGATGATGGTAAGGGCACGCAATAGCTACGGAATAGAATCAGACAACACTATATTCAATTTCACTATTACTCCACCATGGTATAGACATTTTTTAGCTTACTTATTTTACATAGCTGCAATAGCAACCACAATCATTTATATTAGAAAGAGAGTAAAAGATAAAATCAGAAAGAATAAATATTACGAAACAATAGAACAAAGAAGAATATATTTAGAAAAAGAATCCAAAATTAGACTAGAGCAGTACGAACTTGAAAAAGAAATTGAAAAGCTAAAAAACGATAAACTGCAAATAAAAATATTAACAAAAGACAAAGAACTCGTAAACAACTCACTACAAGTTGTCAAGAAAAACAAAATCTTAAATGGTATTATACATAAACTAAAAGACATTAATATAGACTCATTTGACGATTCAACGAAGTTCCAGCTTAACAAATTAAACAAGAGCATTACTAAGGAAGTAAATGCAGATAAAAGTTGGAAAGATTTAGAAAAACACATTAAAAATGTGCATTTTGATTTCTTAAAAAGATTAAAAGAAAAATACCCCACAATCTCTCCTAGAGAGCTTGATCTTTCTACTTATCTATTATTGAATATGTCCACAAAGGAGATAGCAGAGATAATGAACATTTCAAACGGAGGCGTAGAGCTTGCTCGCTATCGATTAAGAAAAAAACTGGAACTCAACAAGAAAGAAAATCTCATTGGTTTCCTAATGAGTATTTAAAACAAAACAGCCATCTCAAAATGAGATGGCTGTTTTGTTTTGCTAAAACTTATAAATAGATTATGACAAATAATCCAATGTTCGCTCCAATGCCATGCCACGCGAACCCTTTACCAAAATCGTGCTGTTTTCTATATTCATATCCTTTAAACTGGCGGAAAAAGAATCAAATGATTCATAAAATTGAAATTGAGGATTACCAACCTTACATAAGTAAAATGCAGCACCAATAAAGAAACATTGGACTGCTTCCTCGTTCAAAAGCGAACCAACCAGTTCCTGATGTTCTTTTTTACTTTCAGCTCCTAATTCAAACATATCTCCTAAAATCATTATTTTATTTGTACTGTCCAATTGAAGGAAATTCTCAATTGCTACCGCCATACTACTTGGATTTGCGTTGTAAGCATCCAGAATAATCTTATTCGTTCCAATTGTTAACAATTGCGATCGATTATTTTCAGGAATATAACCCTCCAAAGCCTCTTTAGCACAGAGATTATCTACTTTAAAGAACTTTCCTATAGCAAGTGCTGCATTTAAATTATTAGCGTTATAAAGTCCAATTAAATGAGATGAAATTACAATATTTGAATACCCTATTTCAACAAACGGATTTGCTTTAACAGATGTAATACACACATCAGCATTTTCTTTATTTACACCAAAGGAAAAAGACTTTATTTTTTTTGTTTTTTCAACTTGAATAGGATCTTCAAGGTTAACAAAAGCTAACTTATCATTTTGAGATAGATATTGATACATCTCACTTTTACCTTCAATAACACCACCAATGCCTCCAAAACCTTCCAAATGTGCTTTACCAAAATTAGTTATATAACCATAATCGGGGTTTGCTATATTACAAAGAAATTCAATTTCCTTTTTATGATTGGCTCCCATTTCCACAATACCTATTTCGGTATCTGAATTAAACGACAATAATGTCAATGGAACTCCGATATGATTGTTAAGATTACCAACGGTTGCTTTAGTTTTGTATTTTTTAGAAAGAACCACCTGAATCAACTCTTTAGTAGTTGTTTTACCGTTACTTCCAGTAAGGGCGATAATAGGCAAATTGAGATATTTTCTATGCAATTTTGCCAATTCCTGCAAAGTAGACAAACTGTCGTCTACCAAGATCGTTCTTTTATCAAGATAATAATTTTCATTGTCTATGATTACATAAGACGCTCCCTTTTCTAAAGCTTCTATTGCAAATGTATTTGCATCAAAGCGGTCCCCTTTAATGGCAACAAATAATGAATTTGACTCTATCTTACGAGTGTCAATTGAAACTGATTTACATTCCAAAAATAAACTATGAATTCTAGCTATATCCATTTAAAAACGATTAAAAAAAAAGCCCTAATGAAAGGACTTTAATTACTATTTTATATAAAATTTAATTTCTTGCTGTTTTTCTTTTATCCGATTTTGGACCAACTCTAGACATTGCACATCTAAATCCAATATAGTCAGTAGCCATATCTTGAGGGAAGTATCTTCTCTGAGCAGGATCTAACCAGTAAGCTCTATCTCTCCAAGAACCGCCTTTGTAAACTCTCACATCGTCATTAATCAATGTTGTTCTCTTGTTTGATCTATCGTATTTCCTAACCATCAATCCTAAACTGTCTGTTGTTACGTTATGCTTAGGCGAGTTATACATGGCTTTATCACCTTTATCTGTATCAGACTCAGAACGTCCAAAATCATAATTTTTAGAAGACTGCTTATCACCATCTCTATAATTAATATTATTACTCTTATCAAAATTTTGTCTCAAGTACGTTTCATTTTCATCAACAGGAACTTGTGCGATTTCTCCAGGGAAACTTCTTACAATAATTTTCCCATTACTTAAAGTATCTTTTTTCATTGTCTCTAAAGTGACAATTTCTACTTTACCATCTGCACCAATTTTATTTTTAGTATAACGGTTTCCTCTAAAATAATTGAAATCATTTGCTTCGTTATCTATAATAGGTCTGTAAACATCAGCAACCCATTCGGCCACATTTCCAGCCATATCGTACAATCCAAAATCATTTGCCGGATATTTTTTAACCGCATTAGTGATATCAGCTCCGTCATCAGACCAACCTGCAATCCCACCGTAATCTCCATTACCTTGCTTAAAGTTAGCCAATTGATCTCCTTTGTTTTGTCTTTTTCCAGAACGGGTATAACTACCTGACCAAGGATATTTTTTCTGTCCTTTGTAAATATTATACTCTCTCTGTCCAACATCGGCTGCAGCTGCATATTCCCACTCTGCTTCAGTAGGCAGTCTGTATTCTGGTAAAATAATACCAGATGAACGTTGTGCATATACATTTTTCGGTTCAACAACGTTTCCGTTTTTTCCAACTTTAGAGCCTTTCTTAGCTCCTTTTGCTAACACAATTTCTTCATTTCCTCCATAAGTCATTGTAGGCGCTGCTAAATAAGTGTCTGTACTAAATGTACTCTCAGCTGTAACATCTTGTGTTTTAGCATTCTTTTTCAAGTAACCATTTTTTTCCAAAAGGGCCTCATTAACACGATCTGTTCTCCATTTGCTAAATTCTACAGCTTGAATCCAGTTTACACCAACTACAGGGTACTCTGCATAAGAAGGATGTCTCAAATAGTTATTAGTCATCGTTTCATTATAACCCAACCTATTTCTCCAAACTAAAGTATCAGGTGAAGCACCTTCATATATATGTCTATAATTATCATCACTAGGTGGGAATACACTTTTCAACCAATCTAAATATTCCAAATACATAAAGTTCGTAACTTCAGTTTCATCCATATAAAAAGACTGAACATGTTGTTGTGTTGGAGTATTATTCCAATCATGCATAACATCATCTTGTACTTTACCCATCGTAAAAGTTCCTCCCTCTACAAAAACTAATCCAGGTCCGGCAACTTGTTTTGTATTACCCGAAGCTTTTTTACCATCGACATTCCAGCCAGTAGCTCTTGAAGCATTTTTTGAACTTGATTTTTTACTGCAACTGGCAAAACCAATAATCATTGTTATCGATAACATCAATCGCAAGGCTGTAATTTTATTTACTTTCATACTCTTTTAAAGGTAATAATTTAAGTGTTGCAATATAATAATTAACAATTAACCCGCAACACCGTTTTAAAAAATTTTATTCTGTTGATTTATATTAAACGCATCATAGAAATCAAACGCAAATTTATACTATTTATTATTTGTTTTTATACTAAAAGATATATTTTTACTTTATCTAACAATTAACTATTCATGCAATTTAAGCAAAAAATGCAAAAACTACTACTTTATAGTTTATTACTACTTTCTTATATATCATTTGCGCAGAATACAGCTGACGTAACGATTGCTTGGACAGAAAAAACCGAAGTTTCTTTTGGGAATTATAAAATCAATATTCCTCAATTCACAGGAAACAGTTACCAATATAAAGCATCTGAAAAAAAACTTTTATTCAGCTTAGAATTAGTAAACCCTGTCCTTTTTGAAGCCAGCAATGTCCAAATCACCAATGTTGTTTACGAAACGATAACGACCGCTCAACTTGGGGACTTAGCCCTTGAAAACATACCACAGCAAATAGTGACTTCTCTAAGAAACACGCAGTCAAGAGGCATTACACAATCCTTTCTACTCTTGTCCCCCATAGTAAAAGACGAATACGGCTATAAAAGAATCAACTCTTTTTCTTATAGCATCACTAGTTCAACCGCAAAGATCGCACAATCAAACAAATCAACAAATACAATCTCTAACTCTGTTTTAGCCACTGGAGACTGGTACCGTTTTTATATTGAAAAATCAGGTGTTTATAAAATTCCTAAAAACTTCTTGCAAGACATAGGCATTAACGTAAATAGCATCAATCCAAAAAAACTGAAAATTTTCGGGAATGGAGGAAAAATGCTACCGCTGTCTAATAATATCTACTACCCATCAGATTTAACCGAAAATGCAATCCAAATTATTGGAGAAAACGATGGGACTTTTGATAACGAAGATTACATATTATTCTATGCTGAAGGTCTTGACACCTATAATGAAGAAAGTCAAACATACAACAATCTATATGATAGCAAATCTTATTATTACATTACCACTTCAGGAGATGAGGGAAAAAGAATTAAGGAGGCAAATCAACCCACCGGCAGCACTACGCTAAGCCTTACTACTTTTGACGATCATCAATTCCACGAATTAGATTTAATAAATATTGCAAAGCTTGGCAGACAATGGTTTGGCGAATCTTTTGACATTAACCAAGAACAGGAATTTGAATTTAATTTTCCAAACATAGATCTCACAACAGCAGTAAAAATCAAAGCTACGGTAGCTTCTGCAGCATATACCCCTACTTCTTTTAAGATCACCTCGAGCGGACAAAACATAGGTGCAATATCATTTTCAGCAATCAATACCAATTCAGAAACGGAATTTATTGTTGGCTCTTTACCGAGTGACGCCTCCCTTAACGCGTCCGAAAGTTTAAAAATAAAACTTACCTATAATAACAATGGCGTTCCAGGCTCAAAAGGTTTTTTAGATAACATCCAGCTAATAGCAAAAAGAAAACTTCAAGGATACGGAAAACAATTTAACTTTCAATATGATGCTTCAGTTGCTAGTTTTGGAGTGGTGAATTACACCCTATCTAATGCAGCAGCAATAAGCCAGGTCTGGGACGTTACGGACCTATTTAATGTCAGTAAATTCGAAACCACTAATCAACCCCTTTTTTCTTTCAAAGCAAATCTAGGAGAGCTTAGGGAATATGTAGCTATTGATCCTTCTGACTATTTTACCCCTTTAAAAGACAGCAAACCTAAAGTATCCAATCAAAACATAAAAGGCTCCATTTTTAAAAATAACCAAGGTCAATTTGAAGATATTGATTACGTAATTATTACTCCAAATTCCTTAATAACCCAAGCCGAAAAGTTAGCCAGCTTCCATAGATCCTATTCAAAACTGAATGTAAAAGTGATCACAACAGAATCTATATACCCAGAATTCTCTTCGGGAAAGCAAGACATAGCAGCAATTAGAAATTGTATAAAATATATTTATGAAAATGCTTCCACCACGGCTAAAAGAATAAAATACGTGAACCTTTTTGGTGATGCTTCCTATGACTATAAAAACCGAACTATCAATAACACGAATATCGTACCTATATATCATGCCCTTAATAGTCGTACAACAGGCGAAGCTTCTTTTGCATCTGATGATTTTTATGGACTGATGGATAGCAGCGAGGGCAATATTATTTCTTATTTTGGAGGGATTGATATTGCAGTTGGAAGAATGATTGTAAATGACCCACAACAAGCAGAAGAAATGGTAAATAAGGTAATTGAATACCATGATATAAAATCATACGGAAGCTGGAGAAATAATTTCGTGATGATTAGCGATGATTCAGATCAAACCTCCGATGCAAATTTACAAAGCAGACAAAACAAATTAGCTGATATAATCACAACTCAAAAGCCATTTTTTAATATTAATAAAATTATTTTGGACTCCTATGTTCAAGAAGCATCTGCAGGAGGTTTCCGATATCCAAAAGCAAGAACAGACTTATTTAATGCATTCGAAAAAGGTGCTTTAGTCTTTAATTATTTAGGACACGGAGGTGAGGACGGATTATCAGCAGAACGAATTTGGGAAAAATCAGATGGCCAAAATTTAAGCAATCAATACAAGTACCCTTTATTCATAACAATCACCTGTGAGTTCTCCCGTTTTGACAATCCTTCCAGACCTACAGCTGGCGAATATACGTATTGGAACCCAAAAGGCGGAGCCATTGCGATGATTACTACAATTCGTTCCATTGGGCAATTTAGCGCAGAAAATTTTAATGATGTCCTATCTGAAAAACTATTCTCCTTTGACTCAAGCCAATACACCTCTATTGCCGAAGCTTTGCGATTATCAAAAAACAGTAACCCAAACAGCGCTACAAATGTGGTGTTCTTTTTAGGCGATCCCGCACTATTTCTAGCAATACCTAAGCCCAAAATAAAACTCACAAAAGTAAACGACATTCCAATATCACAAACAACGGACGACTTCAAATCATTGGCTCGTATGAAAGTGAGTGGTGAAATCACTGATGAAAATGATACGCGATTAACAAATTACAATGGCGAAGTTTCCACTACGATATTCGACAAAACCATCCCAAGGACAACTTTAAATAACGACAACAATAGCCCAGCAATAAACTTTAACACTCTTGGCGAAACCATATTCAGAGGAAATGCTTCTATTACCAATGGTTTGTTTGAATTTAACTTGGTAGTCCCAAGAGACATTCGAATTCCACTAGCAAACGGGAAAATAAGTTTTTATGCTAAAAAGAACCAAACACTAGAAAACGAAACCGGTTTTGACACTAGTATTCTGATAGGCGGAATTAATGAAAATGCCACCGCAGACAATATTAGCCCAAAAGTGAAGTTATATATGAATGACGAGACGTTTGTTTCAGGCGGTATAACAAATACATCCCCATTTCTACTAGCTTTCCTTGAAGATGAAAACGGAATAAATACGGCTAGTGGAATAGGACATGATATTGTGGCAATTTTAGACGGAGACGTAACTAATCCCTATCTATTAAATGATTACTATCAAACAAATCTGGATGATTACACTAAAGGAAGTCTACGATTTCCTCTACGTAATATAGCGGTAGGTTTACATACTATTACATTTAAGGCGTGGGACGTATACAACAATCCCACAACTACTGAAATCCAGTTTGTAGTAATAGGTGATGAATCTATCACTTTGACCCATGTATTAAATTATCCTAATCCATTTGTCAACTATACAGAGTTTTGGTTCACCCACAATAGGCCTTACGAACCTTTAATGGTACAAATACAAGTTATGACAATAACTGGCAAAGTGGTCTGGACCAAAAACCAAATTATTTCAACAGAAGGATTTTTATCAAAAGAGATTACTTGGGACGGAAAAGATGATTTTGGTAATCGAATAGGAAAAGGAGTATACATCTATAAACTAACTGTCAAGTCAACTTTAACGAATAAAAGAGCAGAAAAATTTGAAAAACTTGTCTTACTTTAATTAAATACTATATTTGTTCAATGAATTTTTACAAAAAAATGAAGAAATTAATACTTTTCACAAACTGCTTACTCGCTTTTTCTTTTGCAAACGCTCAAGACAGAGTTATTACCACTGCAGTACCCTTTTTATTGGTATCTGCTGACGCTAGAGCCGCAGGTATGGCAGATATAGGTGTTGCTACATCTGCAGATGCTTTTTCACAACAATGGAATCCCGCAAAATATGCCTTTGCAATAGACAAGCAAGGGTTTTCCATAAGCTATACTCCTTATCTTACAGATTTAGCAAATGATATTTCTTTAGGACAATTAACATACTACAACAAAATAAGTGAACGAAGTGCTTTTGCAGGTAGTCTTCGTTATTTTGGTTTTGGCGAAATAGAATTACGTGAAACTGGAGACCCTAATGAGGTACCTAGAAGAGTTTCTCCTAATGAGTTTGCAATCGACGGTTCCTATTCCTTAAAATTAAGCGAAAAATTCTCAATGGCAGTTGCCGGAAGATACATTCGTTCAAATTTAAAAGTGGTTAGTGATAATGGAGATGCTTCTGCCGCTAGTTCATTCACAATCGATGTTGCAGGGTTCTACCAGTCAGAAGAAATGGCTTATAATGAATTTAATGGAAGATGGAGAGCTGGATTTAATATTCAAAATTTAGGTCCAAAAATCAGCTATGACAACGACGATATAAGCACAAACTTTTTACCTGCAAATTTAAAAGTGGGAACAGGATTTGATTTTATTTTAGACGATTATAATAAAGTCGCACTAAATGTTGAATTCAACAAATTACTTGTACCAACACCTCAAGATCCTGATTTAAACGGCGACGGAACAATTACTGCTGAAGAAAGAGCGCAAAATTTAGACAATTATCGATCTATCGGTTGGGTTTCTGGTGTCTTTAAATCATTTGGCGATGCGCCTGACGGTTTTAGCGAAGAAACTAAAGAAGTAACTTATGCGGTAGGAGCTGAATACTCCTACCAAGACTCTTTTGCTATGCGTGTGGGTTATTTTAATGAAAGCCCATTAAAAGGTGCTAGAAAATTCTTTTCTTTAGGAGCGGGTTTTAAATACAATGTTGTCAAAGTAGACGTCTCCTACTTATTTTCAGCTTCAAAAGTTAAAAACCCATTAGAAAATACATTACGTTTCTCTCTTACTTTTAATTTTGGAGATAAATATGATGTATATTAGCAATCTCTAAAATCAAATTAACAAATTAACAATCCAAATTTCAACACCATGAAATTTGGATTTTTTTTCCCTAAAAAACAATGAGAAACATTACTATTACTAGCCAATTTTCGGCTTATAGCTCACTCCAAGAATTACCTACTGACATTCAAAACTTGATGGAACAGGCTGTGAGCGTAAGAAAAAACGCCTATGCTCCCTACTCAAAATTCCGCGTAGGAGCCGCTATTCTATTAGATAACGGACAAATTGTTTTAGGCTCAAACCAAGAAAATGCAGCATATCCTTCAGGCCTATGCGCTGAACGTGTTGCAATTTTTCATGCAGGAGCTATTTATCCAGAAGCAAAAATTATAAAAATGGCAATTACCGCCGCTTCAGATACCAATACTACAATTAGTCCTATCCCTCCATGCGGCGCCTGCAGGCAATCAATAGCCGAATATGAAACTCGACAAGAGACTCCAATAGAGATTTATTTCATGGGAGAAACAGGTGACATTTACATGTCAGAATCCTTAAAAAACTTGTTACCATTTATGTTCGACAAAAAATTCTTGTAAAATAACCAAAAAGAAGCCTTTTAATTTTACTTCTTAGTTGGAATGTCCTATTTTTGCGATTCGCAAATTTGTGTGAGGAGACTATTTTGCGGTATAGGTACTAGTTGATAACACAATAAAAACTTTAGCAAAAGAACAATTGAGATGAAAGAAGTTACAAAAGAGGTTTATTTAAAGTGGTATGAAGATATGCTCCTTTGGAGAAAGTTTGAAGACAAACTTGCAGCATTATACATACAACAGAAAGTCAGAGGATTTTTGCATTTATACAATGGTCAAGAAGCTGTACTTGCTGGTGCATTGCATGCAATGGATTTGACAAAAGATAAAATGATTACTGCATACAGAAATCACGTTCAACCAATCGGAATGGGTGTAGATCCAAGACGTGTAATGGCTGAGCTTTTAGGAAAAGTTACTGGAACCTCTAAAGGAATGGGGGGTTCTATGCATATTTTCTCAAAAGAACACCGTTTTTATGGTGGTCACGGAATTGTAGGTGGACAGATTCCTGTAGGAGCTGGACTAGCCTTTGCAGATAAATATTTTGAAACTGGCGGAGTTACAATGACCTATTTTGGTGATGGAGCTGCTCGTCAAGGATCACTTCACGAAGCTTTTAACATGGCTATGTTATGGAAATTACCAGTAGTTTTTATCGTTGAAAACAATGGTTATGCAATGGGAACTTCTGTAGAAAGAACAGCAAACCATACTGACATCTGGAAATTAGGTTTAGGGTACGAAATGCCTTGTGGACCAGTTGACGGAATGAATCCTGTAAAAGTAGCTGAAGCAATGACTGAAGCTATTGACAGAGCAAGACGTGGTGACGGACCTACTTTCTTAGAAATGAAAACGTATCGTTATAGAGGACACTCAATGTCTGATGCGCAACTATACCGTTCTAAAGACGAAGTAGAAGAATACAAAAAAATTGATCCAATTACTCAAGTTTTAGACTTAATAAAAGATCAAAAATATGCTACCGAAGAAGAAATCGCTGCCATTGATCAAAGAGTAAAAGATTTAGTCCAAGAATGTGTAACATTCGCAGAAGAATCTGATTACCCTCCAGTGCAACAACTTTACGACGTAGTATACGACCAAGAAAACTATCCATTTATACCTCATAAACTATAAATCAATTATGGCAACAATTATAACAATGCCTCGTTTGAGCGATACTATGACGGAAGGAACGGTAGCGACTTGGCTTAAAAAAGTAGGAGATAAAATTAGCGAAGGAGATATTCTAGCTGAAATTGAAACCGACAAAGCAACAATGGAGTTTGAATCTTTCAATGAAGGAACTCTATTATATATTGGAATTCCAGAAGGAGAAACAGCACCAGTAGATTCTTTACTAGCAATCATTGGTGAAGAAGGTGAAGATGTTTCCGCTTTAATAGCAGGAAAATCAGCACCTAAGACAGAAGAAGCTAAACCTGAAGCCGACAAAGCTCCAGCTGCAGCTGAAACTACAAAAGAAGAAAAAGCCGCACCTGCAGCGGCAGCCTCTTTACCAGAAGGTGTCGTTGTAGTAACCATGCCTCGCTTAAGCGATACCATGACAGAAGGTACTGTAGCTACATGGTTGAAAAAAGTTGGTGACAAAGTTAGCGAAGGTGATATCCTTGCTGAAATTGAAACTGATAAAGCAACGATGGAATTTGAATCTTTCAATGAAGGAACCTTATTATACATCGGTATCGAAGAAGGAAATGCTGCTCCAATAGATAGTTTACTAGCAATAATTGGACCTGCAGGAACTGATGTTTCCGCTATAGCATCAAACTTCAAATCAGGTGCAAAAGCAGAAACTGCTACAACTACTGATACTGCTGAGGAAAAATCAGCTCCAGCCGAAGAAACAAAGGTAGTAGTTCAAGAAGAAGCTACAGATGGAAAAAGAATTTTAGCTTCGCCACTAGCAAAGAAAATTGCAAGTGACAAAGGAATTCAATTGACACAAGTAACAGGTTCTGGTGAAAATGGACGTATCGTGAAAAGTGATATTGAAAATTTCACTCCAACAGCGCCAACTAGTACAGTACCAGCTGCTGCACCTGCAAAAACAACAACTGCGGCTGCCGCTGCACCAAAAGTGTTTGTTCCTGCGGGAGAAGTATTTACAGAAGAGATTAAGAATTCGCAAATGCGAAAAATTATAGCTAAGCGATTAGCAGAGTCTTTATTTACTGCGCCTCATTACAACTTAACTATCGAAGTTACGATGGATGATGCAATGAAATCTAGAACTATAATCAATAGTATTCCTGATACAAAAGTTTCTTTTAATGACATGGTGATCAAATCATGTGCTATGGCATTAAAAAAACATCCAAAGGTTAACTCTCAATGGAAAGAAGATGCAATTACAATCAACCATCATGTTAATATTGGTGTTGCTGTAGCTGTAGAAGATGGATTAGTTGTTCCTGTATTGAAATTTACAGATGCAATGAGTCTCTCTCAAATTGGAGGAAGCGTAAGAGATTTAGCAGGAAGAGCTAAAAACAAAAAATTATTACCTACCGAAATGGAAGGAAGTACTTTTACTGTTTCTAACTTAGGAATGTTTGGTATCGTAGAATTTAATTCTATCATCAACCAACCTAACTCTGCAATCCTATCAGTAGGAGCGATTGTAGAGAAACCAGTGGTTAAAAACGGTCAAATCGTAGTAGGAAACACTATGATGTTGTCTCTTGCTTGTGACCACCGTACTATCGATGGAGCAACTGGAGCACAGTTCTTACAAACATTAAAACAATACATAGAAAACCCAGTTACGATGCTTGCATAATTACTGATTCTTTATAAATCTAAAACCCGTCTTGTACAAAACTTGACGGGTTTTTTATTTGAGCATAACCTCGCTTCCAATATTATTACAGCGCAGTCGCGTTGTACGTTAGCCTTCTTACTCTATTACATTCCGCAAAATGATAGCGCTACCATCCCTAATCTAAAAATTAAAACGTGTAATAAACAATCTAAACCTTATTCTTCTCCTCAATCCATTTTGACATATACATAGTACTTTTCAAGGTATGATGCTGAAGCAAAGACCCCATGAAATTATTCAAACGATGCTGCTGTAAATTAGCTTGTAGGTTTTTTATATGCTCTATAAAATCGTCTTCATATAATTCTCTTAAATAACGCAGATTAATTATATCAACTCCGTTTTTTTGCGCCTGAAGCCAAGTGCTTCTATCATCATACAAACGCACTGAATCCTTTGCAAAAACTAACGGATCGTCCGTTACAAATCCATTCCATGGTAACCCGCCGTGCATCGATTCCGCCCCAATAGTCGTCGTAACACTTGGCGTCCCACATTGCATAGCTTCTAATAGTTTCCCTTTAATACCTGCTCCAAAACGTAAAGGTGCTAAAACTACACGCGCTTGTCGAACTACTTCATATGCATTAGCAGCACGACCTTTTATTATAAAGCGTTCCTTACTATTGTTCAGTTGTAATACTTTTTGCGAAGGATAAGCACCATAGACATGTAAAATTGCATCGGGTAACTGCTTTTTTATAAGAGGCCAAATACTTTCTTTTAAATATTGCACTGCATTCCAATTGGGCTCATGTAAAAAATTACCAATAAAAATAAAATTTTTTCTTTCTTCAAATGAGGGCAATTTATCTACATTAGACATTCCTTCCGATAAAAAAGGCAAATAAAACAATAATGAACTTTCAATTTTAAATATTCCTCTAAGCAGTTCCATTTCATATTCTGAAATCATCAGAGACAAATCGCAACGCAAAATGCTAGCTATTTCTCTTTTCGCTACTTCTTCCACCAGTAAATCAATTTCCACAAAAGGCCTTTTCTCTTTAAAAGCTTTCTGACGCGCTACTCGCAAGCAATGCAAATCTTCAGTATCTAACAATCGTAAGGCATCTGGACAATTTTCGCTTACGCGCCAACCAAATTGCTCTTCCATCATAAACCGATCAAACAATACTATTGACGGATTTAGTTCTTTTACGAAATCATCAAAACTGGAACTATTTAAAGTAATAGTTTGTTTTACTACTCCTTCTAATTCAAGGTCTACCATAAAATCACTATTCATCGCAGGACTTGCAAATGTCACAATAAATCCTTCCTCTTTAAAAAGAGAAATCAACTGTAACATTCTGGTCCCAGCAGCCGAAGAATTAGGTTCTGGCCACACACTACCAATTATTAAAAGCTTTTTTACTTGACTCATTTTAGTATTTAAATTCGATTACAAAATAATACAATTTAAACCTCTAAACCATCATTAAAACAAGAAATCAGAAAGAAAACACTAATTTTGCTATAATTAAATAAAATCATATGTTAGGATTAAAATTAGTCACAGACCCAAGATGGGTAAATATAGTTGAATCAAATATCGAAGAAATTTTGACAGACCATGCCTGGTGTGAACAAAAGGCAGCTTCGAATGCGATAAGCCTTATCACGCAAAATCCGGAAAAAGAAGAATTGGTCACCGAATTGATGATTATTGCTAGAGAAGAACTAGAACACTTACAGATGGTGCACGATTTAATAAAAAGCAAAGGACTAAGTTTGGGGCGTGAACATAAGGATCATTATGTAAATGAATTATTCAAATTCATGAAAAAAGATGGAAGTCGCAATGATGCATTATGTGAGCGTCTATTATTTTCAGCTATGATTGAAGCACGAAGCTGCGAACGATTCAAAGTATTATCAGAAAACATAAAAGATCAAGTATTAGCTAAATTTTACAGAGACCTAATGATTTCCGAAGCTGGGCATTATACTATATTTCTAGGGTTTGCACGAAAATATGCTGACAACGTTGATGTTGACAAACGTTGGCAAGAATGGATTGACTTTGAAACTTCCATCATTGTAAACTACGGCAAAAACGAAACTGTCCACGGATAGCAAATAATGAAGTTAAGAATATAAAACAAGGGATGTCTTTCGATCATTCCTTGTTATACACTGTTTATATTATTTTACGATCATAAATTCTGATCGTCTGTTTGCAGCATGATCTTCTTCGCTACACTTACTACACTCTACTTTCAATTCAGATTCCCCAAATCCCTTTCCAGCTATCTTCTCAGCATTGACTCCTTTAGAAACTAGATAGTCAACAGTTGACTTTGCTCTTCTTTCTGAAAGATCCATATTATAATCATCTTTACCTCTGATATCAGTATGTGATTTTACAAAAATTGATAAATCACGATTTTGAGTCATTATATAAACTAGTTTATCCAATACTTTAACGGCTTGAGTTGTAATATCACTTCTGCTATTTTCAAAGTAAATAGGATTCAGAATGATTTCATTTTCTGTAACAACAACCTCTTCCATTGGAACTAAAAAGATAGTGACTTTTGAAGTTCCGCTCACAGTCTTTACAGCAGCGCTTCTTTGAAAAATAAAACCATCTTTATATATTTCAACAAAGTAGTCTTTGTTACAATCTACATTAAACACTACTTCACCCTTATCATTAGTTAATAATTTATCTAAGACTATATTACTTTTATCTAAAAGTGTAACTCGAGCGTTAGATAAAAAATTAGCGGTTTTAGTGTTTTCAACAACGGACACTATCTGCGATTTACAAATAGGACTTGCACTATATATATTATCAACACCCGAACGGTTACTTGATAAAAAACCCATATTTTTATCTTTATTCAAGGTGAAAGCAAAATCATCTTTTTCTGAATTTATAGGTTGACCAATATTGTTAGGAACACTCCCACTATTTAAATCTACCGAAAAAACATCATATCCACCAAAACCTATTAACCCTTTTGAGGAAAAATAGAGCATATTATCATCTGTAACAAAAGGAAAACTTTCATCACCAGGCGAATTTATCTTATTTCCTAGATTTACGGGTGTTCCAAAACCACCATCATCATTCACTTCTACCTTCCATATATCAATCCCTCCTATTGACCCAGGCATATTAGATGAGAAATAAAGCGTCTTTCCATCCTTATCAATTGACGGATTACTCGTTGAATAACTTTTACTATTAAAAGGCAATGGAGTTATAGCAGTCCATTTTCCATTTTTCTTTATTGCTTTATACAGATTAACTTGGCTTATTTTTAATTTATTGACCTTGTCTTTTTGAAATAAATCATCGTTAAAACTTTCACTGGAAAAATAAATAGTATTACCATCTTTTGATAATGAAACTGGGCCTTCGTGAAATCTTGTATTCAATTCTGTAACAGAAATAGGATCTGAATAACTACCATCTGCACTATAAGTACTTTGGTATATATCTAAAAATGGTTCGTCATTCACCCCATATGTTTTACCTCCCACATTTCTTCCACTCGAAAAATACAAGGTATTGTCGTACATTACAGCTCCAAAATCAGATTTATCAGAATTCACTTCTAATTTATTAAGCACGAACAATTTTTCCTTTTTTAGAAGTTTAGACAGGTAATCCTTATTAGTTATAAAATCAATAGACCTTTGATCATTTGGCTGTATAATTGCAAATTGTGTCATCTGAAGATCAGCATCACCATACTTGCTATTTGATTTAAGTACCTGCGCATAATTATAATATACATCCGCATTTTGCTTAACCGTGATGCTTTTTGCATACCACTTTTCAGCCTCCGCACTATTACCCATGTTAAAATTACAAGTACCAAGTTGTTTGTATACATAATTATCTGTATTTCCATTTTCAACTAGCGCTAGATATTCTTTAGCGGCATGAACATATTCATACTGCTCAAACAATTTATCGGCGTTCTTAGTCTTTTTATTTTGTGCCATTAGTGATACAGTCGTATAAACTAAAAACAATAGTATGGTAATTTTTTTCATTAATCGTAAAATTTAATATTAGAAAAATCTTGGAGAACGTGAAACTTTCTTTGGAACAAACAAATCATATAACAGAATAAATTCATGTGAGGACGGACTAGTTACCTTCAAATCCGAAATAACATGATCGTACGCATAACCGATTCTTAATTCCGGTGTTACAGCAAAATTCACCATGCCTCCAAAACTATCTTCCAATCTATATGTAGCCCCTATTTCAAATTTTTCAGTATATAAAAAGTTTGCAGATAAGTCTAAAGAAGGATTGACATTAGAAGCAGATTTTAACATAAATGACGGCTTGAACTTCAAATCATAATTAACATCAAATACATAGCCTGCAGTCAAAAAATAGTGAGATACATCCGAACCATATTCACGTCCATTATAATCTAAATGTGCCGACTTTGCTAAATTTGGAATAGAAAAGGCAACATAATAATTTTCTGAATAATAAAAAGCTCCAGCTCCTAAATTTAATGAAGCATCATTTATATCTTCCCCGAAAATACCTTCTGAAGGGTCTGGCAAGGATGATTGGATATCTCTTAAACCAACTTCATGAAATGACACACCCGCTTTTATTCCTAAAGCCAGCCGACTAGTCTCATTCAATTGTAATGTATATGAAAAATCCCCATACACATTCTGCTCAGTTACCGGTCCTATCTTATCTGAGATAAAAGACAAACCTACTCCAACATTATTACCTACTGGTGCATGTCCGGAAAAAGTAAAAGAAGTGGGAGCACCTTCAATATTAACCCATTGTTTTCTGTATAAAGCTCCAAAAGAAATACTTTCTTTTGAACCTGCATATGCAGGATTAACGACATTCATATTATACATATACTGCGTATAGTGAGGGTTCTGTTGCGAATATGAATTCATATAGGCAATAAGAACTAAAAGAGAGCTCAAAAATATTTTATTCATATCTATTTGTGTTTCGTTTTTTTCATCCAGAAACTAGTCATGGATTCTAAAAATAAATTAATTTACTATTTTTCTCTGATTAGATAGATCCAACCTGTTTTTGTTTCTCCTTTGTTAAATTCTATTACATAATAATAAGTTGCACTTGGAAGATTATCTCCTTCATTTGATTGGCCTTTCCATTGATCTGTATAATTAGATTGCTCGTAAACTTTAATTCCATATCTATTAAATATTTCTAGTTTTCTAACACCCATTAATCTTAAGTCAAAAGATTCATTCATACCGTTTCCATCAGGAGAAATTCCTTTTTGAATATTGCAATGTATAGATTCTACCGTAACGTTATTTGTAGTCTCGCACCCTGTTGATGCAGAACTAACCTTTAAACTATAAGTCAACGGAAAAATAGTGCTAGTTACAATTGAACCTAATAAATTGGAAACGTTTAACATATTAGAATTACTTCCTACTGTTACTCCAAAATTATCTTTCCATTCATACACCACATTGTTACTATCATAAGAGTTTTGTAATGCGTTTGCTCTTAATACATAATCCTTACCCTCACAATTACCCGATATTTGAAATTGAATCTGTGCAGGAACTAGATTAATGGTTTGTGCTACTCCTTTTAATTCGCATGAAACATTATTTTTAAAACGTACAGTTGGCGTATAATTCCCCGGAACTAAAAGTGTAAAAATAGGACTATCTTGAAAACCGTTTCCTATGCTATACTCAACGCCTGTTTGTGCAGAAATTGCGATTGTTCCTGTTGGAGTTAAACAAGTTGGCTGAGAGAAGCTAATAACAGTTGGTTTTAATGGCACTGCCGCAATAGTCAATGTTACTTTTGTTTTCGAACCGCTTGAGCAGCTTCCTACTGAAGATTCTGCATAGAAGGTTTTGGTCCCAACACCAACCTGAATTGGATTAACAACAACACTACCTCCTATTGCACTAGTATACCAAGTGATTGTAGCTCCTGCTGCTGTCGCGGTTGCCGTCAATGTTTGCGTTGTGGTTCCGTCAGAACAAACAGTTTGATCAGCTCCTACGGGATTTGGAACAACACCCACAATTGACAAACTAACAGCAGTACGTGTCAAACTTGGACAAGTTCCATTAGATGACTCTGCATAGTAAGTAACGTTTCCTACCGCACTCAATATTGGATTAGAAACAACAGTTCCACTAGTTGCTGCAGTGTACCAAATTAATGTTTCACCAGTGCCAACAGTTGCTGTTGCAGTTAATGTTTGTATTGGATTTTGAATACATTCTGTTTTATTTCCTCCACTTACCGCTAGTGCAGGAGATGGATTTATAGTTATAGAAACTGCTGTTCGTGATGCACTAACACAAGAAGTTGCATTATTTACAGTTTCCGCATAATAAATAATTGTCCCCAATGTATTTAATGTAGGATTTGATACTATGTTACCTCCAGTGGAAGCATCATACCATACTACTGACTCTCCTGCTTGAGCTGTCGCCGTCGCAGTTAAAGTTTGAATTGGTGATAAACCACATTCTATTTTATCTCCACCACTTATCGGTTTAATAGGTTTTGGATTGATAGTTAAAGTCACAGCGGCACGTGAATCACTTACACAAAAGGCAATGTTCTTAATAGATTCCGCGTAATATGTCACCGTCCCTAATGAACTTAAAGAAGGATCTGAAACTACATTCCCCCCCGTAATGGCATCATACCATATTACCGTCACTCCATCTTGGGCTGTCGCGGTAGCAGTTAAGGTCTGAATTGGCGATGATGCGCAAACCGTTTGATTCCCTCCACTTACTGGTACTAATGGCTTTGGATTTAAAGTTAAAGTAACTGCTCTACGCGAATCACTTACACAAGCTGTAGCATCATTTACAGATTCCGCATAATAAATAATTGTCCCCAAGGTACTTAGTGAAGGATTTGATACTACATTACCTCCAGTGGAAGCATCATACCATACTACTGATTCTCCTGCTTGAGCTGTCGCTGTAGCAGTCAAAGTTTGAATTGGCGATAAAGCACATTCTATTTTATCTCCACCACTTATCGGTTGCACTGGGTTTGGATTGATTGTTAAGGTCACAGCAGTACGTGAATCACTTAAGCAGGCACTAACATTATTATATGCTTCTGCATAATAAGTTATAGTTCCTATGGAATTCAAAGTTGGACTTGCTACCACTGAACCGCCTGTTGCAGCATCATACCAAACTACCGACTCTCCAGATTGAGCAGTAGCTTTTGCTGTCAAAGTTTGTATTGGTGATAAAGCACATTCTCTCCTACTATCTCCACTTATTGGACTAATAGGCTTTTGATTAATCGTTAAACTTACAGCAGTACGAGTATTACTGATACATCCGTTTTCGTTCTTTACAGTTTCTGCATAATAAGTAACAGTACCTATAGAATTCAATATTGGACTTGCCACCACTGAACCGCCTGATACAGCATCATACCAAACAATAGATTCGCCAGAACCTACTGTTGCTTTCGCTGTTAAAGTTTGAAGCGGTGATTGAGAACATTCTACTTGACTACCTCCAGTTACAGGTTTCGTTGGATTGCGGCTTATAGTTAGAGTAACAGCAGTACGCAACTCATTTACACATGAGTTAATACTAGTAGATGCTTGGGCATAATAGGTGATGGTGCCTATTGAACTTAAGGTCGGATTTACTACAATACTACCTCCAGTTGCTCTATTATACCATACTAATGATTCTCCCGAAGCCACACTTGCTGTCGCCCTTAGCGTTTGTATTGGCGACATCACACATTCTGATATATCACCACCGCTTACTGGTTCAGCAGCTTTTGGGTTAATCGTTAATGTCACAGCAGTACGAGTAGCACTTTTACATACAGTTACATTATTTTCTGCTTGTGCATAATATGTAATTGTTCCAACCGTATCAAGAATAGGATTTGCAACTATATTATCAGCTGCAGCAGAATCATACCAAACAACTAACTCTCCACTTCCTACAGAAGCACTTGCAATCAAAGTCTGTATTGGCGTTAACTCGCATACCACTTGATCACCTCCACTTACAGGACTAGCAGGCTGAATTGGAATATTATTTATAGTTACAACAGACGTAGAATTAGACCTACATGTTGCGTCTCCTATATTTCTAACATAAAGTATATAATTATCAGGAGCTAATTCAGTAAAAACGCTAGATGCTTGATAATTAATACCATCTAAACTGTATTCAACATTTATTTGTGCAGCAATCAGAATTGTTCCGGAGTGCACATTACAAGTTGGTTGACTAACACTTTCCGCACTAGGCTCTGAAGGAGGAGTAGTCACCTCATTAATTATGACAAACGCCTCTGAAGCGTTAACACAAGTATAATCACTCGCTTTTCTAATATATAAAGTATAACTGTTAGGAATAAGATTTGTAAAAACATTTGAGCTTTGGTAATTAATTCCATCAATACTATACTCTGCTCCATTTTGTTCCAAAATTTCAATTCTTCCAAGATAAACAGAACAAGTAGGCTGAATAACTGTTGAAGCTACTGGTTTTTCATAAAAGTAAACAGGAAAGTAAGCATTCGTATAACAAGGAGTTAGCGCAGACGAAGAAAAAACAACTGGATTAGGATCTTTTACATTATAGTCAACTGCTGAGCTTCCAAAATCCGCACTACTAATAGTCTCTGGACTTAGGAAAGAGTTTGTTACATTGTAATTACTCTCATCGGTATCTTGCATTGTAAAGGCAAAGAACTTAATATCCCCTGTGGTATACCCGATCAGAGACTTTAATATTTCGACTTCAAAACCTAAATTGTAATCTGTGGTACCTGCGTTATTTTTATTTACTCCAAAAACACCAGAAGGAGAACCAGACATCGCACTACCTATAGGAGTTCTAACAGACTCCCCACTTTTTAATTCAATAACATCAGCAAAAAAAATATCTTGAGAGGCAGCTTTTGAGATTACTAAACAATAATCCGCCTGAAAATACGAATCGAAAGTACTCGGATTGTTGTTAAAATAATTAAATCCTTTAATTGTAGACGATCCTACAACATCACCGTAATTTGACACATTAAAACCTCCAGTTTTAGAATCTAAAAAAACCAAAAGACTTATGTCTTTACTTACCTTCCCAGCAATTCCAAAAACTAATTTATCCTCCTCAGGGCTAACTTTTAGAGCATTAATATAACCGACAGAAGCGTTAGGAGATAACGATGCTGAAAGACTATTTTCCTCAAGCGGACCAGTTCCCCAAGCAGATTCAGTCATAGAACCATCAATAGTTTTATTAAATCTTGTACGAACACTTACTGTTTGTCCATTAGTTAACGTACTTGTTGTAAACGTCCTACTTAACGACATAGCTTGTTGTACTGCTCCCTCTACAGAAAATTCAAATAAATCCCCACCACCAACAGCACTAAATAGTACTGACGTACCTGGACACAATACATTAATTGCACTATTACCTGGTGACACAGTCAAAAAAACAGAAGGAGGCGATAGATATACAGAAGCAACTACAGGAACTCGAATACTTATTTCAGCTGTCGTTTTTGATCTGCTTCTAACATAATAGGTCTTTGTTGTTTTTATACTCGGACTATAGACAAATCCAGTATACAAAGGTGATGTAGAATTCTGACTAGAAAACCACTCTATTATTTCATCTCCATTTACACCATTAGCATAAACATTAACTTGAACAAAATTCACACCATCTCCACAAGAACTCCCTGCTATTGTAGAAGGAGGAGGCAGGACAGCCTCAACCATAATTATCTTTGCTGTTTTTTTTAATTTTTGAACAGGATCAATTACATTAGAAATTATTGAATCCTTTAAATACAACTCACGGATATTTACATTTTTAACAATAACGCCAGCTATCATTGCATTATTTACAACCGAAAAAAACAATAAAAATAAAAGTAATTTATTTTTCATAGAATAAGTTTTGTTATTAATATGTGTAGATAGAACAAGAGAAATATTTTAACTGACTAAAAGTATATTATTATTTTTACCAGACAAATGAAATATTAATATAAAATTAACAATAAAGGGCAATAAGTTAAATAATACCCAATAAAATTGAATGTTTAACAACATACTAAATATATTTCAAACAAAAATTATTTTCGAAATAAAAAAATAAATAGTACCTAAACAAACTGTCTTTCTCTTACAAACCAACTTAAAACAAAAATGGACCAAAAGCCAAGAACAAAGAGCGAAGCTACTATTTGAATTGTATCCACATATTAAAAAAGAATATGCTTTATCACAGCAATTATGAACTATCTGCAACAGTACTAATGATAAAAATGTTGCTATATTAAAATTAGCGCATTGGTATAGAAAAATGGAGGAATCAAGTTTTAAAAACTTTAATATCGTTCTCAATACCATAACCGTCAATTATAATTCAATATTAAACTACTTTGATAATCGAAGTATAAATGCTTCTGCAGAATCTTTTAATGCAAAAAAAATTAAAGGGTTCAGAAGTCAGTTTATAGGAGTTCGGAAAATCGACTTTTTCTTGTTCAGATTATCTAACCTTTTTGGATAATCCCCAACTTTTGCGCTTGATCCACTTTTTCGGATCAGGAACAAAACCTGGGGAGAAGTTTTGCAAAAATGAATATTTTTGCATAATTAACTTTGAGATATGACT
>NZ_JASMRH010000036.1:0-38522 GCF_041431385.1 Flavobacterium sp. Arc2
AATGCGTAATCATACTTGACTTTTCTTTCCATAAAAATACCCCCAAATAGTGTCTAACTTTTTGGGGGCAGTGCATTCATGAACGACTACCTCTTTTGATGATGTATAAAGTTGATACTAGAACTTATAATTCAAAGACAAACTTAAGTTAGATCCTATTTTGTAGGAGCTCGCCAGTACATCAGCAGTTTTAATTACTGGTGCGTTGCTTTGATCAGTGAATCTTTCATAAACTGGATTTAAGATGTTCTTATATGATAATCCTATGTTTAGTTTTTTAGTTAAACTAGATTTTAGAATAAAGTCTAATCTACCAATTGATTTGTCTATTAAGTTTCCTCTTTCTGAAGTTCCTATTACAGCTAATTTATCAGAAACATAGGCATAAGTTACTGTTGCGGTAATGTCTTTGTCGTTTTTAAATTCTTTTGTAAAAGACATATCTGCATTTGCTAAAAAGTCGGCAGCTCCTGATAATTTTGAGTTTTTATAAGTAAAATTAGCGCCGAACCCATTTTCATTTAAAACTTTAGCATTACTTAAATCCATATCTTGATACATGTATGATCCGTTAAACCCGAAAGTTAATTTCTCTTTTAAATTATTCTCATCGCTGATTTCATAAATGTTTTTTCTAAATTCTAACTCAATTCCAGCTACTACTGCGTTATCACCTGTGTTTGCCCAAGTAATGTTTCCAGAAGAGGAATTGGTGTACATTTCATTGATTGGGTTTTGGATTAATTTACCAAAAGCAGTTACCGAAAGAATTTCGTCGTTACTAGGATATAATTCCCAACTTAAATCAGCATTGTAGTTTGTTGAAGCGTAAAGTTTATCGTTACCTTCATAACTTTGTCCTACTTCTTGAAAAAGGATTTTTACTTTCTCTTTAAATTGTGGTAAAGTATAGGTGTTACTCGCTGCAAATTTTAAATTTTGCTTATCATTTAATTTGTATTTAGCGATTATGCTAGGTAAAAACTTCACTGGTGCGTAAGTATTACCAGTTCCGTCTGGTGCATCTAAACTCATGTAGTAAACATATTGCTCTATTTGTTCAAATCTACCTCCTAAAATCACTGATAATCTATCAGTAAAATTGTATTGTGCATTTCCGTAAACGGCATGGATATTTAAATGACCATTATATAGCTGAGAAAGTTTACTAGAACTGTCGCCATTTGCTAAATCAAAGTTGGTGTCATTTAAGTACAAATCAGTATTGTTAAATCCATCTTTTAGAAAAAGCGTTTTATTAGTTTCTGGAAAAAAGGAGTATTGTTGTGAATTGAAATCAACAGTTTTCATTTTACCTGAGTAACCAAGAGTAGCTTTACCTTTAAATTCGTCTTCATTTGTTTTAGCAAAGTTATACGAACCTGAAATATTTGCTGACCATTCTTTTTCAGTTAAACCTTGGTAATAACGGTGATTGTTGATACTTGAGTTTTTGAAAAAAGTATAATCTGTAGATCCATCACTTGAAGGAACAAAAGTATTTTGCATACGATCTGGAATAGTGTTGTCCAATATGCTGTATCCAAGACTCCAATTTGCTGTAATTCTTTCATTGTATTTATGCTTACCTAACAATTGGTTTACAATTAACTGTGTTTTATCGAAAGTTCCGCGTTTTATAAAACCAATTTGGTCTAATCCTGAGAACTCAATATTAAACCCTTCATACTCACTGTAATCTTGTGAAGTAGAGTTTAAAAATAAAGTAGTAAATAAAATAGAGTTGTTTCTATTGATTTTGTAATCTGCGGTACCCATTACGGTAGAATTAGTATTGAATTGATACGATTTTCTAAAGAGATCAGTATTGGCAGCACCTTGAGCAGTAATGGTTGTTCTATAGATTCCTTCGTTGTATTTGTTTTCAGCATCAAATCCAGCAGTTATGAAAGTACTAATACTACTATTTGCACCTACATTGAATTTTTTTCCAGCAGATAAAGAAATATTATTATTTAAAGTGTTTTTTCTTTCTTGTCTGTCCCAGCTATTGCTATAGTTGTATGGTAGTAAAGGATTGCTTGGAGCATTTATTTTATTGAAACCAAAGTAAGAAGGGCCATCTTGCAAGTAGAAATTATCAAGTTTAGCTACGTTTGTGTTCGTACCTACACCTACACCAATTTGAATGAATGGAGAACCCGTCATTTTCTTTGATACAATATCCACGTTTGCTCCTCCAAAATCCGCATAATTTTGTGATTCAAATGTTTTGCTGATCCCTACAGATTCAACAATATCGGTAGAGAAAATATCCAAAAGTATGTTCTTGTTTTTTGGGTTATTTGATGGTAAAGGCAATCCGTTTAAAGTGGTCACATTATAACGGTCTCCTAAGCCTCTTACAAAAACACTTCCTGAACCTTCTTGTTTAGAAACACCACTTACTTTCGTCACTGCAGAAGCAACATCGCTTACGCCTTTTCTTGCTAGCTCCTGTGCACCAATACTTTGTTTTATTTCAACTGCATTCTTTTGTTCTAATAATAAAGCAGTTTCTTTTTGCTTGTTTACATTAGTGGTAATAACTACATCATCTAGTTTATAGCTTGATGACCCTAATGCTTTGCTTAGTGTTATTGTTTCTCCACTTTTTATTGTGACAGGAACCTCTATTGATTCGTAACCAATAAAACTATACTGTACTGTATAGTTTCCTGCTGGAGCACTAAGTGAATACTTACCGTCAATATCTGTTGTGCCATTTATTTGTGTTCCTTTTAATAATACGTTTGCAAAAGGTAGCGTTTCGTTGTTTGAATCCTTATCAGTTAGTACTCCAGAAATAGTACCTTTAGTTTGAGAAAAAGCAAGGGTACTGATAAAAAGCGTTAAAATGAATAATTTAAGTTTCATAGTTTGTTTAATTTTTTGCAAAGTAATGGTGTCTTTGTAAAGTTTGCGTTATTGCGAGGTTACCATTAGGTTTGTTGAATATTACTAAATAGTTACCAAATTAATTTACGGTTAATACTACTTTTTTGCTGTTCATTTATTCTTATATTTACAAAAGCAAACGTAAATTTGCCAAATATGAAAAAGAAACATACCAAGATTTTGTTAGTCGATGACGAACCGGATATTTTAGAAATTGTAGGTTATAATCTCACACAAGAGGGATATCAAATTTTTACGGCGGCTAATGGAAAAGAAGCAGTTGCTAAAGCTAAAAAGGAATTGCCAGATTTGATAATCATGGATGTGATGATGCCTGAAATGGATGGAATGGAAGCGTGTGAAAACATTAGGAAAATTCCGGAGTTGAGTAATGTGATTATTACTTTCTTAACTGCAAGAAGCGAAGATTATTCGCAAGTTGCAGGATTTGACGCCGGAGCTGATGACTATATCACAAAACCAATAAAACCAAAATTATTGGTAAGTAAAGTAAAAGCATTGTTGCGCCGCTTAAAAGAAAGTGAGAAAGATAGTGAAACCTTGAACGTAGGTGGGATAGAAATAAATCGTGAAGAATATAAAATCGTTAAGGATAATATCGAAATTTCATTACCTAGAAAAGAGTTCGAGTTATTTTATTTATTAGCTTCTAAACCAGGAAAAGTATTCAAACGTGATGAAATTCTTGACAAAGTTTGGGGAAATGAGGTAGTTGTAGGTGGGAGAACAATCGATGTTCATATTAGAAAGCTAAGAGAAAAAATAGGAGAAGATCTTTTTAAAACCATTAAAGGGGTTGGTTATAAATTTGAGGTTTAAATAAAATATAATAAAGGTTGTTTATGGGATGTAATGCCATCTTCAAAAGGCTGGATTGCATAAATAACGTACGTACTTAAAAATGAAAATAAGTTTTAAAAAAACCTATAAGTTTGCTGTAAAATCAGCATTATATATCAGTCTTTTTTCAGCGGGATTTGTGATGGTACTGGCATCAAAGATGTTCAAGATGCCTTTCCGGAGTCTGTTCTTATTTGGTTTAATTTTCATGTTAATAATCTATCTTTTTTCATTTATTGTTTTACAATATCGAGTGGAACGTTTTATATACAGACGAGTAAAAAAAATCTATGATGATGTTTCATTATTAGAATCCAGTACATTCATAAATAAACCGATTACTACAGACATGGAAACGCTGACCAGGGAGGTAAAGAAATTTGCAACCGATAAAAAACTGGAAATCGAAATGCTGCAAGTGCGAGAAGAATACCGAAGAGAATTTCTTGGAAATGTTTCGCACGAATTAAAAACACCTTTGTTTACGGTGCAAGGGTACATATCTACTTTGCTAGATGGAGCGATGGAAGATAAAGTGATTCGAAAGAAATATTTAAAACGTGCCGAAAAGGGAGTGGAACGATTGATCTACATTGTTGAAGATTTAGACATGATTACTAAACTTGAAGTAGGGGATTTGAATTTAGATTATTCAGAGTTTGATATTGTGGAATTGATTCAGAATGTCTTTGACCTATTGGAAATGAAGGCGGAAAAAAAGAATATTACCCTTGCATTTGAAAACTACCACATCTTACCTAATTATGTGAGAGCCGATAGGGATAGAATTCAACAAATTATTGAAAATTTAATAGTCAATTCAATTAAATATGGCAAAACTGGCGGGACAACCGAAGTCGCGGTAGTGAATTTAACTAAGAGAAAAGTACTGATTCGCATTAGTGATAATGGCGAAGGAATAGAGAAACAAAATATTTCAAGACTTTTTGAACGTTTTTATCGTGTCAATAAAAGTGGCTCTCGCTCAGAAGGAGGTTCTGGATTAGGATTGGCAATCGTCAAACATATTATAGAAGCACATAAAGAGAAAATATACGTGGAAAGTGAATTTGGTATTGGCTCAGAATTTTCATTCACACTCGAAAAGCAAACAGGAAATAAGCAACAAAAGACTGTTTCTAGTGTTATAGAAACAGCCTTTGAACTTTAGTTGATGTGTAGTTTTTTTAGATGTTCATAGTTACTAAGTACATAAGACTACAGAAAGATAAATTGGCATTCCGAATGTTATATTAAAAGGAAATGTAATGGCTAATGCCATAGGCAGGAAAATTCCAGGATTTGCCTTCGGAACTGCGATTTTCATGGCGGCTGGTACTGCGATATATGACGCGCTTGAAGCTAGGACTGCAAAAATAAATCGGTTACCAATGTCATCTGTTATAAAATGACTAAGGTATGCGACGAGCATTCCGTTTATCAATGGGATTATGATTGCAAAGAAGAAGCTGAACCATCCACTTTTAAAAAAGTCATTTAATTTCCTACCACTTACAATTCCCATATCAAGTAAAAATATGGCTAAAAATCCTTTAAACATATCTGTGGTAAAAGGCTTGATGCCTAAGGCTTGTTGATCACTAGCTAGGAAACCTATAATTAAACTTCCCGTGATTAATAGCACGCTGCCATTGGTAAAAGAGTGTTTGATAAGAGAGCTGATCTTAGTACTGTGTACGGTATTTTTACTAAATAATCGAATTAAAATCACACCAACGATAATGGCAGGAGCTTCCATTAGCGCCATAACAGCAACCATATGACCACTAAAAGTATAGTTTTGCATTTCTAAGAAAGTAATGGCAGTTACAAATGTAACGGCACTAACAGAGCCATAAGCTGCGGCAATAGCACCTGAGTTCTCGATACTAAAATGTTTTTTAAGAATGAAAAAACTATAAAGAGGTATGATGAGTGCGATTAACACGCCGAAGGCAACTGACCAAATGATTTCAAGTGTAAAATGACTGTGAGCTAATTCTTGTCCGCCCTTAAAACCAATTGAAAAAAGAAGATACAGTGAAATGAATTTAGAGGAGTTTTCGGGGATTTCTAAGTCACTTTTTAGACGAACAGCGATAATACCGAGTAAGAAAAATAGTAAGGCTGGATTTGTGATGTTTTCAAGTAGTAGATCGAAGTTCATAGTTGGATAGTTTGTTTTTTAAGACGGATTTATTTTTTTGTTGCTCGTTCCAATCGGTCATTAATAGTTTGTCCTAATCCATGATCAGGAAATCTTTCGGCGATAATTACATCAAGTTTTAATTGATCTAATTTGTGCAAGGCATTGTATAAACGAGATGCAGCTTCAGCTAAATCTCCTGTTACTGATAAAACTTCATTTGTCACTATGTTTCTATGCTCAAATTTTTTTTGATAGGTTAACAATCCTATTCTTTTTTTGTCAAATAGTTCTAGTTCTTCGGTAACGGTTTCTGTTAGTATGGTTTTGGTTTTTGGCGCATAATGTTTTGAAAGCATACCTGGTGCTGAAGGTGTTTCTTCATTGTGTGTTTTTATTTTTAGAGGGCCAATAACAACTTCAATTTCTTCCATGGTTATGGAACCTAATCGATATAAAACAGCAGACGCTTCCTCAAAACCAATTATCGTAGATTCTATTCCGCTCCTGCATTCGCCGCCTTCTAAAATGGTGAGGGAAGAGGCTGCAAAATAGTTCGCTACATGTTCTGCTTTAGTAGGACTGATGGATCCAAATGGATTTGCACTTGGCGCAGCCAATGGAAAGTCTAGTTGTTCCAAAAGAGCTAATGCTATCGGATGATTAGGAACTCGAACTGCGACAGTACTTTTCCCCCCAGTGACTAAATCTGGAATGGTGTTTTGTCTTTTTAGTACTAAGGTCAAAGGACCGGGCCAAAAAGCATCCGCTAATAACATCGCTTTTTTGGGAATTTCAGTCGCGATCTGATTCAAATCAGCAACCGATTTGATATGAACGATAAGTGGATTGTAAAAGGGTCTTTTTTTTAATTCGAAAATCTTTTTGATCGCTTTTTCACTGAAAGCATTTCCCGCTAGTCCGTAAACCGTTTCTGTGGGAATGGCCACAATTTCACTCTGATTTAAAAGTGCTACGGCATCGCGGGATGAAGTGCTGATTTGAGCCATTTTTTTTAAATTTTAAGCTATGGATTCTAATTTTTTCGCAGGAACTAGGGATATCTGGATAGTCCCTTCTATTTTAAACTCCATGTCGTTGGGAATCGAGTCAGCGATTAAGTCTGTTATGTTTTCTGAAGCATTGGTAAGCAACTCAATTCTGATTTTGGAATGAGCGGTACTCTCGCTAAATCGGATCTCGTTACTGAAATTTTCTAACTGATGAAAGTTGATTTTACTGTTTATTAAACCTAATAGAATTTTTTTTGCCTCTAGTGGTTTGTATTGTCCTTCTACTAATTTGAACTGGTAGTCTTTTTCTTTTTTCATTGTTTTATTTTTTTGCAAATGTAGAACTGCTAATTCATATGTTTTTATTTATATTTGTAATGGAATGCATAAAAATAATTTATGAACTATACTTTGCATCAATTGTATGTTTTTCTTAAAGTAGCTCAAAATAAGAGTATTACTAAAGCTGCTGTATAGTTGCACCTTAGGCAACCTGCAGTTTCTATACAGCTAAAGAATTTTTAAGATCAATTTGAGTTTCCGTTGACGGAGGTTATCGGTAGAAAACTGTAAGTGACTGATTTTGTAGAGGAAATTGCAATCGCTGCCGAAAAAGTTTTAAATGAGGTTGAGGCGATTAACCATAAGACCTTAGCTTACAAAGGAGAATTAAGTGGGCGCTTAAAGATTTCCATTGTGTCTACAGGTAAATACTTGATGCCTTATTTTCTGGCTGATTTTTTAAAACAGAATCCCGGAGTAGATTTGATTTTGGACGTGACCAATAAGAAACAAGTTTTAGAAAGTTCAGAGCATAACGAGGTTGACTTTTTTTTGGTTTTTGTCTTGCCTGATTCCATATAAATTGATGAGAAAGCGGTATTGATATTTTAATAGCAGCTACGGAAAGAATGCATGATGTGAGCGAATTTAGTTCTGGCTCTAATTTTTTATTTATACTCGAAAAAGAATAGGCTTTTTATAAACTTTTCATAAAAAATATAGTGTCCAAAATAGTATCTTGGCTTTATGAAAAATCGTGTGCGATTCTAACAGACTATTTTATACGATATGAAAACATTAAATAAGGAAATGCAGGATGCTATTACACCATCAATGGCAATTACAATTTTAAAAGAGGGAAATAAACGTTTTACAAACAACCTTAAGGCAAATCGTAATCTTTTACAACAGGCTAATGAAACAGTGGAGGGACAACATCCCTTTGCGGTAATTTTAAGTTGCATAGATTCTCGTACTTCGGCAGAATTAATATTTGATCAAGGATTAGGAGATATTTTTAGTGTCCGTATCGCTGGGAATATTATCAATGAAGATATTTTAGGAAGTATGGAGTTTGGTTGTAAGGTAGCTGGGGCCAAAGTTATCGTAGTTCTAGGGCACACTAAATGTGGTGCTGTAAAAGGGGCTTGCGATCATGTTGAAATGGGGAATTTAACCGCATTATTAAGTAAAATACAGCCAGCAGTTTATGATGAAAAAACGGAAAAGGTAAACCGCACTTCTGCTAATGTGGAATTTGTTGAAAAAGTCTCTGTGATTAATGTAAAAAGGTCTGTGAATGCAATTCTAGAGCGTAGTCCTATTTTGAAGGAAATGATTGAAAAAGGTGAAATTGATATAGTAGGTGCTAGTCACGATATTGCTACGGGATTAGTTACTTTTTATGAAGAAGCTATTATCTAGCAATTAATGGGTTGAGAAATAATTAGTAACATAAGAAATGTTTTATAAAGTGAAGCGTACAGTTGATAAGACTGTACGCTTTTTTTGTTTAAAATTGATTTTAACATCAAAAATTGATCAAATTTTTAGTTAAAAAATAAAGCTAAATTAGCAATGTTAATTTATTGTTAACCAATTTTTAAGAGCTTAAGGGCTGTATTTACTGGGGTTGTAAAATTTTTGAGTCTATTTTAATTGTTAGGTGACTTTATTTGTATCTTTAATGTTAAGCTGAGTTCTTATAATGTAACCTTGTGTTAATATTGAAGCGTTTATTTAATGTTAGGTTTGCAAAAAAATAATATAATGTTAATTTATACTTAAAATGAAAAGAATTTTATTTAGTACGGTATTGTTGTTTTCTCTGATGGCATCAGCGCAAGACGATAAAACGGAAACGAAAACAGCCGATAAAAAATTAGATTTAAAGTCTTATTATAATTCAGATAAGAAATTAGGATTTACTGAGCGAGATAGTTTGTTTCAGGTTAACATTGGTTTTAGAGTTCAGAGTAGAGCCGGTTTTCAAAAAACAGAAGGAGAAACTGGAGTTGTTGAGGGAGAAATTAGAAGAATGAGATTGAAGCTGGATGGATTTATTTACAATCCAAAATTTGGTTATAAAGTAGAGTTGGGTTTTTCTGCAGGTGATCTAGGGGTGATTAAAGTAGGGAACAATGAAAATGTAATCCTTGACGGGGTGCTTTTTTATAAGCCTTCAAAAAATTGGACAATTGCTTTTGGGCAAACTAAATTACCAGGAAATAATCAAAGAGTTGTTTCTTCAGGATCCTTGGAATTTACAGATCGAACAATAAATAACTCTGCGTTTAATATTGATCGTGATTTTGGTGTCTTTCTAGATTATTCAGAAGAGAAGGTAAATAGTTTTTCCTATGCTTTAAAAGGTGCTTTAACTAAAGGAGAAGGAAGAAACTGGGTAAAAACAGAGGACAATGGAGTTGCTTTAACGGGTAAAGTGGAGTTATTTCCTTTAGGATCGTTTACTAAACATGGGTCTATTTCTGAGGGTGATTTAGTAAGAGAAAAAACACCAAAGTGGATGATCTCTGGAGCTTTTAGTCAAAATAATAATGCGCGTAGAGCGCAAGGGCAATTGGGTAGTGAATTGTTTGAGAAAAGAACAATGCAATCCTTGTTTTTTGACACTATGTTAAAGTACAACGGATGGTCAGCATCTGCAAGTTATATGTCTAGAATGTCTGATGACCCCATTACGGTTAATCCTTTAGATATTACTAAAACGCAAGCAGTTTTAGTAGGTGAAGGTATTGATACACAATTAAGTTATGTTTTTCCTTCTAATTATCAAATTGCTGGTAGGTTTTCTACGCAGACAGTTGGCAGCGAAATCCATTCTTTTGTGCCAGATAAAGATGAATTCGCGGTGAGTCTTTCTAAATATATATTGGGTCACAAGTTAAAGGTGCAAACAGAATGTTCTTATGAGAACAAAAAGTATTTTTCAGGAGATACTATTGGTAGTTGGTACGTTCGCTTTCAGGTAGAAATTGGAATATAAGAAATGTAATATTTAAGAGTGATTTGTAGCTTTTAAAAAAGGAATAGTAAATATTGGATAATGTTGTCTTAACACAGAGTTAACATTGGGGCATTACTTTTGTAAAGAATTTAAAGAAAACTAATAAAAATAATAAAATGAATAAAACTAAATTGTTTTTAATGTTACCATTAATTGGTATGTTAAGCTGTGGTAAAGCAAAAACGGATGAAAAAGGAACAGAAGCGAAATCAAATGCTGTATCTGTAACGATAAAAGGTAGCGATACTGTTTTGCCATTGGCACAAAAAGAAGCTGAAGAGTTGATGAAAACAAATTCTGATGTAAGTGTTACTGTTGTAGGGGGTGGATCAGGTGTAGGTATTACTGCAATGATTGACGGTACTACTGATATCGCAATGGCTTCAAGAGATTTGAAGACTGAAGAAAAAATGAAATTTGCTGATAAAAAAGTTGATATCGAAGAAGTTATAATTGCATATGATGCGTTAACAGTAATTGTTAATCCAGCAAACACTGTTTCTAAATTAACACGTGAGCAATTAGAAGGTATCTTTACAGGAGCGATCAAAAACTGGAAAGAAGTAGGTGGTGCTGATGAAAAAATAGTTGCTTATTCAAGAGAATCTTCATCTGGAACTTATGAGTTTTTTAAAGATGAGGTGATGGACAAGAAAAACTATGCGACAGATATTTTAAACTTACCTGCAACTGGTGCAATTGTACAGGCAGTAGGACAAACTAAAGGAGCGATCGGTTACATCGGATTGGCATACGAAACTAAAGAAGTAAAACAATTGGCAGTGTCTTATGACCAAGGAAAAACTTTTGTTGAGCCATCTGTAGCTAGCGCTAAAGATAAATCATACCCTATCTCTAGACCATTGTTTTATATGTTCAACAAGGTAAATGCTGCAAAAGTTAAAACAATTGTTGATTACGCACTTTCTGCTGAAGGACAAAAAATTGTTTCTGAAGTGGGTTACATTCCATTAAATTAATAAAGGTTAATTTTTATAGAAACTGAGAAAGGTTGCCTGATTATGGGCAACCTTTTTTATTTAAAAATTTGTTGTAATTTTAGATTTCTAATATTGTCTTAACATTAAGTTAACCTAAGGTTAACGGTGTGAACACATTCAACACCCTGAGCTGACGTAATTTTGCTAAAAATAAAAAACACTCTTTTGAAAACAAATTTTAAACAGATTAAAGAGAAGGTAATTGAATTTATATTAATGCTAAGTAGTGCTGCTACTAGTATTACAGTAATTTTGATTGTCTTTTTTCTATTTATTGAAGGTGCTGGGGTTTTTACCAAAAAACCAATAGATAAGGGGTTTTTATTGGCGGTAAACGAGTCAAATCCAGTAGGTAAATTAGAACCGTCGCAAATCAAGGACATTTTTGATCAAAAAATCACCAACTGGAGTGAGCTTGGGGGGAAAGATCAAGCAATCGTTTTGTTTAGAACCGGGGACATAACCGATTACTATACGGAAGAAGAGCTTGGAGAGAATTTTGTTAATTTTCCTGATAAAATAAATGACCTTATTGCTAAAACGCCTGGTATTATCGCGTTTTTTTCTGATAAGTATGTAAATAAAGAATTTAAAGGAAAAGAAGTAGACATAAATAAAATTACTGTTTATAGTTTCTTATCTGGTGAAGAATGGTTTCCTACTGCAGAACCTGTTGCCCAAATGGGTGTTAAACCGTTAATATATGGTACGTTATGGGTTAGTTTTGGGGCTATCCTGTTGGCTTTGCCTATTGCTTTGGCAGCAGCTATCTATTTGAGTGAAATCGCAAAGAAAAGAACTCGTAATTTATTAAAACCGCTTATTGAACTTTTGGCGGGGATTCCTTCTGTTGTTTATGGTTTTTTTGGCCTGGTAGTTATTGTTCCTTTAATTCAAAGTGTTTTTAACTTGCCTGTAGGTGAAACTGCTTTAGCGGGAAGTGTTGTGCTAGCAATTATGGCTTTGCCTACGATCATCACCATTTCAGAAGATGCAATGCGAAATACACCACGTGCTATGAAAGAAGCTAGTTTGGCTTTAGGGGCATCCCATTGGCAAACGATTTACAAAGTGGTTATTCCGTATTCTGCATCTGGGATTACAGCTGGTGCTATTTTAGGTATAGGTCGTGCTATTGGTGAAACCATGGCCGTGTTAATGGTAACTGGAAATGCTGCGGTGATACCTCATTCTTTTTTAGCGCCTATTCGAACAATACCGGCTACTATTGCGGCAGAGTTAGGTGAAGCTCCAAACGGAGGTTTGCATTATGAAGCCTTATTCGCATTGGGTTGTATTCTATTCATAATTACTTTTGGAATTAATATGTTAGTAGAATTAGTGACCAATAGAAACTCCCATAAAAAACACTAAGATGAGTACTGAAAATAATTTAGCAAAGAAAAAAAGAAGAAGTCAAAAAATTGCCTTTGGGATTTTTACAGGGACAAGCTATGCTATTGTAGCGCTGCTGTTTGTAATATTAGCTTTTATCGTAATAAAAGGGATTGGAGTTATTAGCTGGGAATTTATCAGCGCTATGCCAAAGAACGGAATGACTGAAGGTGGGATTTTTCCAGCTATTGTTGGAACACTGTGTTTGGTTTTAGCTAGTATGATATTTGCGTTTCCTGTAGGTGTGCTAGCAGCAATTTACATGAATGAATATGTGAAAGATGGCTGGCCTAAAAAAATAATTAAGCAAATGACAAATAACCTTGCAGGAGTTCCATCCATCGTATTTGGACTTTTTGGGATGTCATTATTTGTAAATAAGTTGGAATTTGGAGATTCTATTTTAGCAGGTGGATTAACATTAGGTTTATTAGTGCTTCCAGTTATCATTAGAACAACAGAGGAATCATTGAAAGCGGTAGACGACACCTTTAGGCAAGCAAGTTTTGGGTTAGGAGCAAGTAAGTGGGAAACGACAAGTAAAATTGTGTTTCCAATTGCATTTCCTAATATCATTACAGGATTAATATTATCTATAGGAAGGGTTTCTGGAGAAACGGCACCTATTTTATTTACCGTTGCTGCTTATTTTTTACCTAAATTGCCTACATCTATTTTTGATCAGGCGATGGCATTGCCTTATCATTTATATGTAATCGCAACCAGCGGTACAGATATTGAAAAATCAAGAGCAATGGCTTATGGTACGGCACTTATATTAATTATTATTGTATTGATTTCTAATTTATTGGCGAATGCGCTTCGTAAATATTATGGAAAAAAAGTAAAAATGAATTAATACCGTTAGCTAATTCATTATAGTCCAATTTAAAAGTTGACGAAATGAATTATACTGCGGCATTACACCAGAATAATGGTTTAAAAATAAAAAAACAAAGGGTATAACATGCATAAAATACAATCAAACAACGTAAATTTTTACTACGGAGAAAATCATGCTTTGCGTGACATTTCTTTATCAATGAAAGAAAATACGGTTACGGCATTAATTGGACCATCAGGATGTGGTAAATCAACTTATTTGCGTTTGTTGAATAGAATGAATGACCTTATAGATGGTACTAAAATGACCGGAAGTATTGTTATTGATGGAGCTGATATTTACGAAAAAAACACGAATGTGGATAATTTGCGTAAAAATGTAGGAATGGTTTTTCAAAAGCCAAATCCTTTTCCAAAGACTATTTTCGAAAATGTAGCTTATGGATTGCGAGTGAATGGAATTACTGATAAAAATGAAATTGAAGAGCGTGTTGTAACTACTATCGAACAAGTAGCGCTTTGGGATGAGGTAAAAGACAAACTAAAGAAATCAGCTTTTGAGCTTTCTGGGGGGCAACAACAAAGATTGTGCATCGCTCGTGCTCTAGCCATAAAGCCTTCTATATTATTGATGGATGAGCCAACATCAGCTTTGGATCCAATTTCAACTTCAAAAATTGAAGAGCTTATTTATGAGTTAAAAAACAAGTATACCATTGTTATTGTTACGCATAATATGCAGCAAGCGGGTCGTGTGAGCGATACTACTGCTTTTTTCTATATGGGCGAGTTGATCGAATACGATAAAACAAAAACAATTTTCACAAAACCCGCAATCAAACAAACAGAAGATTATATAACAGGAAGATTTGGATAAGAATACAGAATCTACTAACTTTAAATCTTCAAATCTTTAGAAAAAAATGGCATCACACTTAGAAACAGAACTTGGTAAGCTTAGGGGTATAATTATAAAAATAGGAGGTCTGGCTGAAAGTCAGGTTGCTGAAGCTGTTAAGGCAGTGCTATCAGAACCCGCTTTAGAAAGTAAAGAAGTAAAGAAAACAGAAAATAAAATTGATAAACTTGATGTAAAAATTGACGATATCTGTCAAAGTGTTTTTGCTTTGCAACAACCAGTGGCTTCTGATTTACGTTTTATCATATCGGCAATGCAAATTAGCAGGGAGATAGAAAGAATTGGTGACTTGTCAATGAGCATCATCAAACTGACTAAAAGCATTAAGGAAAAGCATGAGTTAATATCAAAATTTAGTATTGCTGATATTGTGCGAGGTGCAGAAGATATTACAGCAAAAACAAATGAGTGCTTCCTAAATATGGATGAATCCACTATTGAAGAAATTTTTACGTTAAACAATGATATAAAAGGTAAAAGCAGCGATGCAATTGATAATATCATTGGAGAAATGAAAAATAATTCTAAGACGGTTGTTTCTGGTACCAATTTAATTATTGCGTTGAAACACTTTGAAAGAATTGCAGATCACAGTACAAACGTTGCAGAATCTGTTTATTTTATGATTAATGCAAAGACTCTCAAGCACGAGAAATTTTCAGATAAGAAATAATTTAATTCACCATTGAATTAAATTTTAAAGCTGATTTTTATATCAAACAAGGATATAAAAATGAGCTTTTTTAATGAGATACTGTTTTTAAATTTCGAAGATACTAAATAACTTTTTCCAATCAGGAGTGTTGTCAAAGCACTGTAAGCCACTATATTTTTTTACCTCTGGTAGGTTATCTATTTTAAAACTATCTTGTTCTGCATAAGGAACAATACCATCTTCTTTTAATTTTTTAGCTAAGTACAACTGCTCGTATTGACCAGGAGTAGGGATGAAGAAAGCTTTTTTACCTAGTTTTACCAGGTCCATAATTGTAGTATAACCAGAACGTGCCAGAATAATATCACTTTCATTAAAAGTTTGCTCTAGTTGACGACTTGTCATAAAGTTAAAGTAGGTGATGTTTTTTAGTTGTTCTTTCTTTTGTTCCTTTTCTACAATTCCTTTTATGAATACTACATTGCCTCGATAGCGTTTTAGCTCGATTTTAAGTATAGATTCTAATAATCCTCGTTGAGGTTCAGGGCCAGAGAGAATAACCATCAGGTCGTATTGTTTAGGGGTTTCTTTTTTATGCATGCGGCTTAATGGGCCGATGTATTTAGGAATAAAAGGAAAATTGTTTGAATGACTCAGTTCTCCTGCCAGATTCGGTTGGCCTTCAACATCAGGAACCCAACATTCTGTATATTTTTTAATAATATTTTGATGTAGTTTACTCGATAACCAAGTTGTATTTCCAGTCATCACATTGAGTTGATGTGTTATAAATACACACGGAACATTTTTATTAAAAACACCTAGTCTATTGTCTGAAATGATTCCGTCGATATCGTGTTTTTTAATCCATGAAGCAACCAGTTTTTTTTCATTCCAAATGGCTTTTAGCATTTTTGGAGCATTTTGTAACAACTTCCATTTGAAATTCGTGCCGTTTTTAGCATACTCTATTTGGTAGGAAGGCAGTTCGAGTGTTTGTAAATAAGGGAACTCTTTGCGTAACATGGCAAGGGCTATTCCGTCTGAAGCGATTATAGGGATGTGATTGTTTTCTTGCAATGCCTTTATTACAGGAATGCAGCGCGTAGCATGTCCCAAGCCCCAGTTTAATGGTGCAACCAAAATAGTTTTCGGGACATTATTGATTTCCTCTTGTGTTGACATTTCTGCTTTTTTAGGGAAAGGTACACAAACAAAGGTTTAAGAAAGAGACACTTTGTATTACCAAACCTTTAAATTATTAATTTGTATTTGAATTAAAAATAAGCCCTTAATTGAACATTACCTGTGTGGATGGCTTGGCTTGATTCACTTTTTCTTCCCTGATAATTGAAATTAATATCAAGGAATTGGGTGATGTTCTTTTGCAATAGCAATCTCCAAGTAATGTTTTGACCCGTTTGTAAACCTTCGAGCATTTGAAAGCCGACAGAAGAAAATTCATTACCGTTAAACTTATTCTGATAAAAGGAAACCTCACCATTCATTGTGATTTTTTTATCATTGGCATAAGAGAAAGAGGTTCCAAAACGGTTTTGTACCAAAGACTCAAAATTGCCAATCTGGTTTTCTTTGTTTTGTAACTCGTAAAAAACATCTAAACTAGTATTTTTTGAAAATAGGTAACTGATTTTTGGAGCTAATTGATAGCCCTTTATGGTATAATTTTTTTCAGTATAATTTTCCGAAACTATATCGGTTTGTATCGTTTTGAAAAAGGTTCCAAATAACCAACTTTTTCTATATAAATGAGAATATTGTAATTGATGTGAACTGTTGTTAGACCCTTGTGATCCTGTAGAAAGTAAATTTTTGGTTTGATTTTCTATGTAAGAGTAGGTGACGGAGTGTTTCTGTTTTCCTCTATTGTAAAATAAGCTGTTTCTAAAACTGGAACTGAGGCCTAATACATTTTCTTGTGAGGAATTAAAGGGGTTAAGTTCAAAATTGCCTCCTTCGTTTTTTGTTTTTCGATCAATAATGAAAGAAGTCTGATTGTAAAAAAAAGAGCTGAATTTTTTAAATCCAGTTTCATTTTGCCATTGAGTAGGATTTAAAATAATAGATTGCGAGAATTTAGTCTGATGCGTTTTTATATACACACGATTGGGTAAATAGACTCTAATGTATTTTGCCTGATCGATATATGGAGCCACTTCAAATTCTTGTAATTCCTGAATTCCGTTTGCATTATAATCATTCCAAGCATAAACACCTTGTCCCGTGGCGACTTCAAGATAGGTGAATTCCTGTTGGGGTAATGTACCCGAATTCGTTTCATAAGCACTTGTTCCCTGAATCAATTGATTGAAAAAAAGATCATTGTATAAGATTCTAGAATTTAGCGAAGGCTCTTTTCTCTTAGAAGGATCCACAAAATCTAATACCCGATAATTAACATTAACAGATAAGTCACTTTTTGCTGTTTGAATTAATTTTGACTTCAAATAGTATGTTTGTGAATTATTTACCCTTTGTAATATGCCATTTTGTATACTGTCATTGGTTCTTTTTAATAACCCCAATTCGACAAATACCTTTGTACTGTCCCCTCGACCCGCAAATACTCCATATTCAGAAAAGCGCTGACTTAAGTTCGAAAATTGATTGGTTGATTTGGTTTTCTCCTCATTGTCCTCAAAACGTTGGCTAGAGCCAATCCAGTTTTTGTCAAAGTGATACCGAATTTGAGATTGGTTTCTAATGAAAGTCGAAGTGGTGAGTGCTGCGTCACTTTTTAAATAACTTCCGTGATTTTGAAAGCTCCAGTTTTTCAGATTGAAATATCCGTTTAGACTATGTCTGTTCCCAGAAAAACTTTCAGAGAAATCTAGCTTTTCAAATTGGTATTTTACCACCCCATTAGAATGTAATTTGGAGGAAGGCTTTAAGTTAAACTCCAAACCAGATACTAGTAAACTTTGATTCCCAACTGCTGTCGTACCCAAATTCCAATCCCTATCAAATTCTATAGTGTATAGTCTTTCGATGGTTCTAAATTCCTTTTGGGTAAATTGATAATTGGCGTACCCATCGACAATCCACTTCTTTGAAAATAACCGTTGCCTGGTATTTATTTTTCCGCTTATTCCTTGATTGTTAGAATCATCGCTATTTGAGAAAAGATTAGCGTCATTGTTGCTGACTCCTATTTCGAAATCGACAGCTGTTTTCTGGGATGGAGAGTACTTCCCTAAAAAAGTAGCTACTTGGATTTTTTTAGGGGCCACCAGCTGGATAGTTGGGGCATAATTCCCTTGCGGAATGGCGTTCATTGGTACAATATATTCGTAAATACTACTGATGCTGGCGGCATTTTTCAATACGTAATTTCCTTTATTAGATCCCACTAAAGTAAATCGTACATTAAATAGCTCTTCTTGAGGGTCATTTGAATATTCGAATACTTCGGCCGTATTTATCATGGTTTTTCTGTACAGTACTTTGTTGTCAGAATAAGAGTCTGGATAGGCGGAGGGTGCAATCATTGATTCTTGATTGTCGCCAGCGTTAACTAAAATTTGGGCTTGTTCTTTGGTGAGGTTTTGCTGTAAGGGTTGGTTTTTAATATCATTTTCAGAATAGAGGTAACTTCCAAAACTCCATATTTTATTTTGATGTGTGACCCCGGCATAAGTCACAAATCGAGTGTAATTCCTATCTGAGAATTGATATTCAATCGCAATACGCATTTCAGAGGTTATGGTAAACAACGGAGTAAATGTTATTTCACCTGCGTTGTAATCAATAGTATAATCCTTATTCTCTCCTCTTTCTAAAAGTAAACCATTTACGTAGACTCGCTCTGATCCTGATATTACGAGTACATATAATTCTCCGTTTTGACCTTTTAATTTATAGGGTCCTTGGCTGCCTTCGATACCTGTGAAATTACTTTTGGCATATTGACCTTTTACCAAGGCTACAGATGCGAAAACATTCGTTTTGTTTTTAGGGGTGCCAAAATCAAAATTGGCTGAAAGACCTTGAACCTTTTTATTAAAGTTTAAAAATTGCGATGCGTGATTTTCAAGAAAGAGATCACCTGCCCGTATGTTCCATTTATCGCTAAATAGCTCCATGAAAATGTTGTCGAACTGTTCTAGCTTTTGCGAATAGCCGCCATCTTGTAATGGAATATTACTGTCTTGCAACGAGGCTCGTAAACTAACTTTTTCAGATAGCTTTCCCATGATTTGCAAATCCAGATTAGAATTTAGAACCGTGTTTTGGTTGTTTCCTATTGTTACCCCACGGGTAATGCTTCCCGAAGTTGTCAAGCCGTCAAAAGGGATGTTTTTTTCAGCAGCTTTGGTGTTTATTTGATATAATTTATCTTCATTAATATCATTACTCACCACTCGACTGGGGTCGTAAATACGGTACTCCCTAGTTAGAAAGTCAGGGAATTTCAGGTACTGCACCGTGATAGAATCGGATTTAGTGAGAAGGTTATTTTTCAATAATAGAGTTCCTTTTAGAAAATCAATTTTATAAAAAGTACTGTCAATAGGAATGCTATTGGCGTCAAGCAATTTAAAAAAAGACGCATTTAGGCTTTCGTTTTCAAGATGTATGGTATCACGGGAAAATGGAACTTTTTTGGTTTTATATAATGAATTGTTTTCCTGGGCATGTAGTCCAGAAAAACATATAATCATTACCAAAAGCACTATTTTTTTTACCATAAAGAGAATAACGTCTATTAGCCAAAAGTAGTGTATTCTGTATAATTATGATTACAACTAAGGAAACAATGGTGCCGCTTGTCTTGCATCTATTGGAAACGATTATAAGTCTAATCTGTTTTTAGTTGGCATTCGCCAATATGCAAATTTCTCTATTCAAATGCTTATTTATAACGAGAGTTCCTTTTTTAAGAGAGGTTGGTTATGGTAAATGAATGCCAATAGACCCGGCCTTTCTTACGAAAAACCGGGTCTATTGTCGTTCATGTTATAGTGAAAAAAATGTGATCCGATTAATTTATAGTCAAACCTTCTTCAGCGGTAGAAGAAATACAACCATTAAAATTAGTTTACTCGCTAGTTACAATTTGCATTGTTTCAGTACTAATCTGTTTTAAAACAACTTTTTTACCTTGTTCTACTGTTTCTGCAGCAGAATCGTTAAAGTGTCTAATGGTATATAAAGTCACATTTTGGCTAAAGTCCACTTTGAATTTTTTTGATAAAATAGCATTTAATTCGTTGAAGTTGTCAAATTTATCTTCTACGCATACGGAGAAGCTAATCGCGGTATTTTGAATTAGATTTACTTTCAATTTAAACTCATGGAATAAAGAAAATATCTCACTGATATTCTCTTCCATAATAAAGGAAAAATCTATAGAGGATAGCGAAATCAACAATTGGTTTCTTTTAACGATAAAGCACGGTAAGTACGGCTCTAAATTCACACCTTTTGAAACACTTGTCCCTTTTAATAATGGATTGATAAAGGATTTTACATACAAAGGGATTTCCTTTTTTTGTAAAGGTTGTAATGTTTTTGGGTGGATTACTGTTGCGCCATAAAAAGCTAATTCAATAGCTTCACGATACGAAATCTGATTTAGCAAACTTGCATTTTCAAAATAACGTGGATCTGCATTCATAACTCCAGGGACATCTTTCCAGATAGTTACGCTTTCGGCATTTAAACAATAGGCAAAAATCGCTGCTGTATAATCAGAACCTTCACGTCCTAATGTTGTTGTGAAATTGTTTTCATCAGAACCCAGGAATCCTTGGGTAATGTTCAACATTTTTCTTTTTACATTTTTTGAAATATTCTTTTGCGTAAGATCCCAGTCTACTGTGGCATCTCTATAGTTAGAGTCAGTCTTGATGAAGTTTCTAACATCAATCCACTCTGTTTTTATACCCATATGATTCATGAAGTGGGTAAGAATAGTAGTCGATATCAACTCACCATAACTTACTACTTGATCGTAAACGAAATTATAGTTTGGAGATTTGTTGTGTGCTAAAAAATATTCCAAATCAGAAAATTGCGCTTTTACAGCAGTAAAAACTGCATTCTTATCATCTTCAAACAAATCTAATAAGATTTGATTGTGGTATTTTTTTACTTCTTGTACGGATGATTGAAGAGCTGATGACTTATCAAAATAGTCTTTTATAACTACTTCAAGAGCATTAGTGGTTTTTCCCATTGCAGAAACTACCAATAAAACATCTTCATACCCTACTTTTTGTAAAACGTCATAAACATTTTTAATTCCCTCGGCATCTTTCACGGACGCACCTCCAAATTTGAATACTCTCATAATAATAAAAATTCCAATATTTTAAACTCTAAATTCCAATGTCTAAATGGAACTTTATTTTTTTAATTTATTCTCTACGAATTGGTTGACTCCTTCTTCGTCCATTTGCACTACATACCAATCTCTAAGTACCTTGGCACCTGATTTTTCATAAAAATCAATTGCAGGAGTATTCCAGTCTAAAACATTCCATTCGACTCTGCGTACTTGATCTTTTTTGCCTTGTTTTATAATTTCTGAATACAAAGCATAGCCAGCTCCAGTGCCGCGCATTTTTTCTTTAACTACTAGATCTTCTAAATGTATAGTTTTACCTTTCCAAGTAGAGTAGCGATAATAATACAAAGCAATTCCCACAATCTCCGATTCAACTTCAGCTACAAAAACATGGAATAGAGGAGTAGGACCAAATCCATCGCGGATTAAATCGTCAACATTGATCAAAACGGCATCTGGCTCCTTTTCAAAATCAGCTAATTCTTGAATTAATGCGAGAACAGCGGTCATATCTTCGGGTTTTCCTTTTCTGATAATCATAAATTCTTGTTTTAGAGGGTAAAAAATTAAAATATAGTTTTTTCAACCCGTAAATTAGGTGTTATATCAGCAAATATACAATAGTGATAAACTAAGTAAATTTTATTCAATTCATTTTCACAAAAAAGTCGATATTTGTGACTTCAATTTAACTACAACGATTTCGTAATGGAAGAACGCAATAAAACCTTAGGGGAATTTATCATTGAGAACCAAAATGCCTTTCAATATTCGTCTGGCGAATTATCTCGTATTATCAACTCTATTCGATTGGCCGCTAAGGTGGTCAACTATAAAGTGAATAAAGCGGGGCTTGTGGACATAACAGGGGCTGCCGGAGCACAAAACATTCAGGGCGAAGATCAACAGAAACTTGATGTTTATGCTAATGAAGTTTTTATTCAAACATTAATTAATCGTGAAATTGTTTGCGGAATTGCTTCTGAAGAAAATGACGATTTTATTACCGTTGAAGGAAGTGATAATAGCCATAACAATAAATACGTCGTATTAATGGACCCCCTAGATGGATCTTCAAATATAGATGTAAACGTTTCTGTGGGGACTATTTTTTCTGTTTATAGAAGAGTAACTCCAATAGGATCTCCAGTAACCTTAGAAGATTTTTTACAACCTGGAACGAGTCAAGTTGCTGCAGGATATGTGATTTATGGAACGTCAACTATGATTGTTTACACAACAGGACATGGTGTGAATGGATTTACATTAAATCCAGCTATTGGAACATTTTACTTGTCACATCCTAATATGCAGTTTTCTGAAGACGGACATATTTATTCTATCAATGAAGGTAATTATGTGCATTTTCCACAAGGGGTTAAAGATTATATTAAATATTGCCAATCAGAAGAAGAGGATAGACCATACACTTCTCGTTATATAGGAAGTTTGGTATCTGATATTCACAGAAACATGATTAAAGGCGGGATTTACATTTATCCAACTAGTTCTAAAGCTCCAAAAGGAAAATTACGTTTGCTGTATGAATGTAACCCAATGGCTTTTATTGTAGAGCAGGCAGGAGGAAAAGCATCAGATGGTTGTGGTAGAATAATGGAAATTCAACCAACTGAATTACACGAAAGAGTACCGTTTTTCTGCGGTAGTTATAATATGGTTGAAAAGGCAGAAGAGTTTATGCATAAAGCCAAACTAAGTAAATACTAAAATAATAAAAAAGGGCCCTAAAATTTTTAGGGCCCTTTATATTTTATAAATGTTTTTCCATTTCTAAAAGGAAATCATCGATATCGGTTTTTTTGTCTACTAATATAAGTGCATTAGCTACAACCAGGTTTACGTTTTCTGGCGTAAAACCAATTCCCAAGCAAAGTTTTTTCAACATAATTTCTTGCTGATCTCCCAAAACATGGTCAACATGGACTATTCTGGCTAAATCGTATAAACGCTCCAATCTCATTGAATTTAAGTATGGAGGGTTGATTGGATACTTTGAAGGGTTTTCTAAAATCTCTACATATTCTGCAGGAGAAATCTCTAGCCTAGTGGCTAATTTGTCTAAAAACTCTTTTTCTTCAGGGGCAAAAACCCCGTCTGCTAGTGCTAATCTCACAATAGAAGAAAAGTGACCTTTATTTCTTTGTTTGAATTCGCTATCAAATAAATCTGAAAATGACATAATTAAGTGTATTTTTTTATGGTGCAAATATAAATCAATTTTTAAACTATTAATTTATTTTAATTTTTATTTTATAATAATAGGTGATCTTTATTAAAATATAAATGGAGGATTTAAGTTTTCAATTCTAGCATTTTCAAAATAAATCGTAAGTTTACAATCCCTTTATCAACAATAATTATATTACCTATGTCAGAATTTTTGATTTATTTTCAAATAGGATTGAAACACGTTTTAGATATTCACGCCTACGATCACGTTTTGTTTTTAATAGCACTGGCTGTACCGTTTTCTTTTAAAGATTGGAAACGAATTGTACTTTTAATAACGCTCTTTACGATAGGTCATACCATGGCTTTATTGCTTTCTGTTTTCGGTATTATTGCTATTAAAGTAAATGTGGTGGAATTGTTAATCCCAATTACCATATTAATTACTGCTTTCTTCAATCTGTTTACCGCCGGTAAATCAAATAAAAAAGAAAGTATAAACCTAATATTTTTCGTCACTCTTTTCTTTGGTATTATACATGGATTAGGATTTTCTAATTATTTTAAGGCTATTCTTGGCGGAAACGCCACCTCAAAATTACTGCCTTTGGCTGAATTTGCGTTAGGAATTGAAGCAGCGCAAATTGTTGTGGTTTTTGTAGTATTGATTCTGTCTTATATTGTACAAACGGTCTTTAGGTTCTCAAAAAGGGATTGGACCTTGGTGATGTCGGCTTTTATAATAGGGGTGGTTTTACCAATGATAATTGAAAATGAAATATGGACGAGATAAAAATGGAAGCAAAAAAATTAAATAAATACGATAAGGCTTATCTAAGAATTGCTACTGAATGGGGTAGTTTGTCTTATTGTAAGCGCAAACAAGTGGGAGCAATCATCGTTCGCGACCGAATGATAATTTCAGACGGTTATAATGGAACGCCCACTGGATTTGAAAATTGCTGTGAGGACAATGAAGGGTTAACCCGATGGGATGTCCTACATGCGGAAGCAAATGCTATTCTAAAAGTAGCGAGATCGACACAGTCCTGTGAAGGGTCTACTTTATACATTACACTGTCGCCCTGCAAAGAGTGCAGTAAGCTAATACATCAATCCGGAATAAAACGAGTGGTATATCATAAAGGATACCGTGATGATTCCGGAATTCAGTTTTTAATAAAAGCTGGTGTGATTGTTGAGCATATATCGATATTAGAAGAATAGATGAAAACTGAAGTTAAATACCTGCCAATACTTATAGGCGCAACTCTTGCGCTCGGAATTGTTATTGGTGGATGCTTAAATAGTTTTGGTGGAGATCATTTTTTGGTCGAAAACAGTTCTAAAACTAAAATCAATAAACTGATTGATTTTATCGACAATGAATACGTAGATAATGTAAATACAGATTCTATCGTCAATATTACGGTCGACAATATTCTAAGTCAACTAGACCCGCATTCTGTTTATATTTCCCCAAGTGAGCAAACCCTTGTTGCTGAAAACATGAAAGGTGATTTTGTGGGGATTGGGGTTAATTTCTATATGTATAAAGATTCTGTGGCAATAATCAGACCTATCGAGAATGGTCCTTCGGCTAAAGCAGGGCTAAAGGCGGGAGATAGAATTTTATACGCAGATAAAACAAAATTATTTGGACGTAAATTGCCTAGTGATAGTCTTTTCTCTAAACTAAAAGGAGAACAAGGTTCAGTGGTGGAACTTACTATTTACAGAAAATCCATCGATAAGAAAATAAAAATTAAAATAGAACGTGGTGTTATTCCTTTAAAAAGTGTCGATGCGGCAATACTTTTAAACGGGACGACTGGATATATAAAAATCAATCGTTTTGCAGAAACAACCTTTGAAGAATTTAAAAAAGGTTTAGCCAAATTAAAAAAAGAAGGAGCAACAGAACTTGTAATAGATCTTCGCGATAATGGAGGTGGTTATATGGAAGAGGCGATTGATATTGCAGATGAATTATTAAAGGACAAGCAATTAATCGTTTTTACTAAAAATAAAAAAGGCAGAATACAAAAAACATACGCGACTAAAAAAGGTGATTTTGAAACGGGGAAGGTGTTTGTATTGCAAAATGAAAATAGTGCTTCGGCGAGTGAAATTCTGGCGGGTGCGATTCAGGATAATGACAGAGGAACTATCGTAGGGCGTCGTTCTTTTGGGAAAGGATTGGTGCAACGTGAAATGGATTTTGCTGATGGTTCGGCGGTTCGATTGACAGTGGCGAGATATTACACGCCTACAGGAAGGTCGATACAAAGACCATACAGTAAAGGGAATGATGAATATTTTAAAGAGTCAGAATCTCGTTTTGAGAATGGCGAATTATATGAAAAAGACAGTATAAAAGTAGCTGACAGCTTGAAGTTTAAAACACCGAAAGGTAAAATTGTTTATGGCGGTGGCGGAATTGTTCCGGATATTTTTGTTCCTCTCGAGGTAGAACATGGTAATGAAAACACAGTGTATTTAATGAAATCCGGAATCGTAGGAAACTTTGTTTTTGAGCAATTGGATAAAAGTAGAATGGCCTTTAAAGGGCTTTCTTTTGATGAGTTTAAGGGTAAAATGGATAAGACTGATTTATATTTTATTGCTTTTCAAAAATACCTTTTAAAAAGTGGGTTAGATATTGATTTGTTGAAAAGTAAAGCTATTGTAAAGCGCTATCTCGCGGCTGAATTTGCCCGACAATTGTATGGAGAAAGTAGTTACTACGAGATTATATTAAAAGAAGACGCCATGGTTAAGGCGGTTTTAAAATAGGGTTTTTAATCAATCGCAAAAATCAATCGCAATTTGAAATAAATATGCGGTCTTATGTTTAATGTAAGCTTACTTCAAACCTCTGTCTTATTTTTTGTTATTCCAATCTTTTCTATATCGAATAAGTTCCTTATCTATTATCTCTTTAGAAGTTTTTAATAAATATTCTGGGTCTTCAGAATATAGTGGCGGGAAATAAGTGATTTTTATTTCGGTGGTGAGTTTTCCAAAACATTTTAAAAAGTGAGGAATAAAGGTGTCGTCATTTACGAAAGCATCTGACTTTACTTTATAATCGATCGCAACAGGTAATATTGCTGCTTTTATTTGGGCGGCAGTTTTAAACGATCCGTAATTAAAGTCTACCGTTGTAGGTAAAACATGAGTTGTGCCTTCTGGAAAATTAATGACTGAATTGCCATTGTTGATGACTTCTTTTATGTTTTCGCATGTTTTTTGTCGGCTGTCCTGACATTCTCTTTCAACAAAAATTACTCCCGATATTTTACAGATATAACCAATGAGCGGCCAAGATTCTACTTCTTTTTTGCCAACGGGGTATGCATGAATATGTCCTACAATAACTATTGGATCAAAATAAGAACGATGATTAGCTACGATTAATCCTTGAATTGTTGGTAATTCACCGTACACGGTTGTGCGGATTCCTAAAATAAAATTGGTTATTTTAATTATAAAATCACGTAAAAAAAGTGCGTTTCGTTTTGTAGTTTTTTCACTCCAAAAGAAACTTAATAAATAAAAGCACAAAGAAAAAAATGAAACGTAAATAATGAAGACCAGAAGTCTCGCAAGGCTTAGAAGAAATGAAAGCATAGATTAGATTTGTAGAAAAGGTAAATCTAACATTAATTTTTTAATATACTAATTTGTGCTTATCTAATACTGTCGTGAACATGCGTTTGAATGCCGTTGTTCCAAAGCGTAAGGATATCTGTGGCTACTGAGGCTCCGCTTCCGGCCGCAATGGCAAGTTGGCTTCTCCATCCTGAAAGGGTTCCTACCACATAAATACCTGCGGCGACTTTATGATCAGTGTTGCGCAATTGTATTCGTTGTTTTTCGGCTACTGATTTTTGATGTGGCTCGATAAATTGCATCAGCCCCTCAATTGAAAAAGTATTTGCTGCGCCAATAGCAACTACAATCGCTTTTGTTTTATAAGTATTTTTGTTTGTTGTGACAGTAAAGTTAGGGGATTGTCCTTCAATTTTTAAAACCTTTTCGTTTGGTAATTGAGTAATATGAGGATAAAGTTTTGATAACTGTTGTGTACTTTGCCCTAGCAAATCCGAGCCTAGTGTTCCTTCAGGAATTCCATAGGCATTATTAAAAACAGCTTCTTGGAGTGATGATGTTTTTTGATGGGTAAAAATTCCAATCTTTTTTTCGGCTGCAAACTTTTTATTCTTTGCAGAGCCTAATACAAGAGCACAAGACATACCAGAAACACCGCCGCCAATAATTAAAACGTCAAACATGATTAAAGGTTGTCGTTCATTTTTTCTTCAATTTTTTTAGACATTCTAAAAATTAAAAGAATTAACACAGCACAGAATGAAGCTCCTATTCCAACGGACGCAACCATACTGTCTCCTTGAAACGGATGGTTAAAATCTAACAATGTAATATTGAAGATTATAAGCGCCAATGCTAGAAACACTAATATGTTAGTAAAAATTTTCATAAGATGGTTTTTTGCCTGAATTGTAAAACAAAGATTAAAAGAGTATTTTAAGTTAAAAACATATCCTCAAAAAATCAGATTATATTTACAGGCTACATTAGGGGGTAAATTTATAAAAAAAAATATTAGACAAACAAACCTTTAACATTAGCAGCGAATAATTTAACAGCAATTGCGAGTAATATCACCCCAAAAACCTTGCGAATCACTCCTAAACCAGATTTTCCAAGCATTCCTTCTATTTTTGAAGATGCTTTCAAAACAAGATATACTAAAATCATATTTAGTAAGATGGCGATAATTATGTTGATAGTATGGTATTGAGATTTTAACGACAATAAAGTAGTCATCGTTCCTGCTCCTGCAATTAACGGGAAGGCAATTGGGACGATAGAAGCGGTTTTAGATTCTTCTTCATCTTTGTATAAGCGGATACCTAAAATCATTTCTAAGGCAAGGAAAAACAGAACAAAAGCACCTGCTACTGCAAAAGAATTTACATCAATTCCAATTATGTTCAACAATTCTTCTCCGACAAAAAGAAACATAATCATTATGATCATGGCTACAACAGTGGCTTTTTCAGACTGAATGTGTCCTACTTTAGTACGTAGGTCAACAATAATAGGAATGCTTCCTAAAATATCAATTACGGCAAAAAGTACCATTCCAACTGTAGCAATCTCTCTTAAGTCAACGTCCATTATCATTTTTTAATTTTTTGCAAAGGTATTAGATTTGATGGTTTTTTGAGGTGATCAGCTCTTTATTAAGCATTCCAATTGAAGGTTTTGCCACATTCTTTTTTTTAAACCGACTCAGTTGCGTTTTGTATTGGTGTTGTGTTAAAAGCATTATTTAATCAAGAAGCTATGTCTTAGTTTAGCTATCTTTGCACTTTATAATCTCAGTACCCCATAATAATGTTTCAACTAGGAAAAACCATCGTCTCAGAAGATATTTTAAGTAAAGATTTTGTTTGTAATCTAACAGCCTGTAAAGGCGCTTGTTGTGTTAACGGCGATGCCGGAGCGCCACTAAGTCAGGAGGAAACAAAAATTTTAGAAGAAATATATCCAAAGGTAAAACCATTTCTTCGTAAGGAAGGAATTGCAGCTATTGAGGCTCAGGGGACTTCGACGGTAGGTACAGATGGTGATCTGGAAACACCGCTGATTGACGACAAAGATTGCGCTTATGTAATTTATGATGGTAAAACAGCACTATGTGGGATTGAGCAAGCGTATAATCAAGGGATGGTAGACTGGAAAAAACCTGTTTCCTGTCATTTATATCCTATTCGTGTAAAAGATTTCACTGAATTTGCTGCTGTCAATTATGATAGATGGGATATTTGTGACCCAGCCTGTTCTTTAGGTCAGGAACTTGAGGTTCCAATCTATAAATTCGTCAAAGAAGCCTTGGTAAGAAGGTTTGGCGAAGACTGGTACTCGGAGCTTGAAAAAGTGGCTGAAGAGCTGAAAAAATAATTCTAAAAAAACGCCATTTTTTTATCGCAGTCTGTTTTTAAATTACTATATTTTACAGTGCTTTAGCGGATATCTTAAAATTTAAATCACTGATTATTAGGTATTTATGGTTTACGGAAAAACGGTGTGTTTTTTCGTCTTTGTTAAAAACTATGACCGATTGTGGATAAGTTTGGCTTTTAATTATCGCAATATTTTACAACCTTTGTAAACGGCGAAAAACTTAAAAATAAGTTAAAATCTCAAAAAAAACAACTACAACAATGTCACAAATTGAACCAATTTTACAAGAAAATAAAAATCGTTTCGTAATTTTTCCAATCAAACATCATGATATATGGGAGTTTTATAAGTCAATGGAAGCTAGCTTTTGGACTGCTGAAGAAATTGATTTATCTCAAGATTTGAATGACTGGAATAATAAATTGAATGACGACGAAAAGTATTTTGTGAAACATATTCTTGCTTTTTTTGCTGCTTCAGACGGAATTGTAAATGAAAATCTTGCTGAAAATTTTGTGAATGAAGTGCAATATGCAGAAGCAAAGTTCTTTTATGGTTTTCAAATTATGATGGAGAATATTCATAGTGAAACGTATTCACTATTGATTGATACTTACGTAAAGGACGAAGATGAAAAGGATGACTTGTTTAATGCTTTAGAAGTTTTTCCGGCTATTAAGAAAAAAGCAGACTGGGCTTTACAGTGGATTGAATCAGATTCTTTTGCTGAAAGATTGATTGCTTTTGCAGCTGTTGAAGGGATTTTCTTCTCAGGAGCATTTTGTTCTATTTATTGGTTGAAAAAACGTGGGTTAATGCCAGGATTGACTTTTTCAAATGAGTTGATTTCTCGTGACGAAGGAGTTCATTGTGACTTTGCAGTGCATTTACACAATCATCACTTAGTGAATAAAGTGCCAAAAGAAAGAATTAGAGGTATTATTGTAGATGCTTTAAACATAGAAAGAGAATTTATTACGGAATCACTTCCGGTAAGTTTAATAGGAATGAATGCTGTCTTGATGACTCAATATTTAGAATTTGTTGCTGATAGATTATTAGTGGAATTAGGTTGTGAAAGAGAATACAATACTACAAACCCTTTTGACTTCATGGATATGATTTCATTGCAAGGAAAAACAAATTTCTTTGAAAAGAAAGTGGCTGAATACCAAAAATCAGGTGTTATGAACTCTGATGGTGATTCGCAAAAAATCTCATTTGACGCTGACTTTTAATTAGTAGAAGCAAAAAAATCTAAGCTGCAAAGTAAATTGAAAGCTTAGTTTTAGCAGAGAAATTTTAATAAAGAGAACTTCGAATCTCCGTGTCTTTAAGGCTGGCTGAGATAAATTACTAAAGCATAAATACATTGTGCCTTAGTGCCCTAGTGGCAAAAATTAAATTACAAATAACAAGAAACAGCGAAGGGATTTTCTGTTTTAAAAACAAAAAAAAGTATGTACGTAGTAAAAAGGGATGGCCACAAAGAACCAGTAATGTTCGACAAAATCACAGATAGAATTAAAAAGCTGTGTTATGGTTTGAATGATTTAGTGGATGCTGTGAAAGTGGCAATGAGAGTAATTGAAGGACTTTATGATGGAGTTTCTACGTCAGAATTAGATAATTTAGCGGCAGAAACTGCGGCTTCGATGACTATTGCGCATCCAGATTATGCACAATTGGCAGCGAGAATTGCGATTTCAAATTTGCATTCGAATACAACAAAATCATTTTCGGAAACAATGACCGAAATGTTTGAATATGTGAATCCAAGAAATGGACAATATGCTCCATTAATTGCTGATGATGTATACAAAGTGATTCAAGAAAATGCTGAGTTTTTAGACTCGCATATCATTTATAATAGAGATTTTAACTACGATTATTTCGGATTCAAAACATTAGAACGTTCTTATTTGCTTAAGATAAACGGGAAGATTGTAGAGAGACCACAACATATGTTAATGCGTGTTTCGGTGGGAATTCACTTAGATGATTTAGAGTCGGTTTTAGAAACCTATGACTTGATGTCTAAAAAATTCTTTACGCATGCAACGCCTACATTATTCAACTCTGGAACTCCAAAACCTCAAATGTCTTCTTGTTTCCTTTTGGCAATGCAAGATGATAGTATTGACGGAATTTACGATACGCTGAAACAAACGGCAAAAATTTCCCAATCAGCAGGTGGAGTAGGACTTTCTATTCACAATGTTCGTGCGACAGGTTCTTACATTCGTGGAACTAATGGAACTTCAAATGGGATTGTTCCTATGTTGAGAGTATTTAACGATACAGCTCGTTATGTAGATCAAGGTGGTGGAAAGCGTAAAGGAAGTTTTGCTATTTATATCGAAACTTGGCATGCAGATATCTTTGATTTCTTAGACTTGAAGAAAAATACAGGAAAAGAAGAAATGCGTGCGAGAGATTTATTCTTTGCGATGTGGACATCAGATTTATTCATGAAACGCGTTCAAGAAGACGGAAATTGGACTTTGATGTGTCCTAATGAATGTCCTGGATTGTATGACGTTTACGGTGAAGAATTTGAAAAAATGTACACCGATTATGAGAAAGCAGGAAAAGGAAGGAAAACAATTAAAGCACATGAATTGTGGGAGAAAATTCTAGAATCTCAAATTGAGACTGGAACGCCATACATGTTGTATAAAGATGCGGCTAACCGTAAATCAAATCAAAAGAATTTAGGAACGATACGTTCTTCAAACTTGTGTACAGAAATCATGGAGTACACTTCTCCTGATGAAGTAGCGGTTTGTAATCTAGCGTCACTTTCATTACCGATGTTTGTGGAGAACGGGAAATTTGATCACGAAGCATTTTATAATGTAACAAAACGTGTAACGAAAAACTTGAATAAAGTTATTGATAGAAATTACTATCCTGTAAAAGAAGCTGAAAATTCAAATATGCGCCACAGACCAATTGGTCTTGGAGTGCAAGGATTAGCAGATGCATTTATTATGTTGCGTTTGCCTTTTACAAGTGACGAGGCTAAAAAGCTAAATCAAGAAATTTTTGAAACCTTATACTTTGCTGCTGTAACCTCTTCGATGGAAATGGCAAAAATAGAAGGACCTTATTCAACATTCGAAGGTTCGCCGATCTCTCAGGGAGAATTTCAACACAATCTTTGGAATATTAAAGATGAGGAATTATCAGGACGTTGGGACTGGGGTGCATTGAGAAAAGAAGTAATGGAGCATGGAGTACGTAACTCGTTATTAGTTGCGCCAATGCCTACTGCTTCAACTTCTCAGATTCTTGGAAACAACGAAGCATTCGAACCTTATACTTCTAACATTTACACGCGTCGTGTATTGTCTGGAGAGTTCATTGTGGTAAACAAACATTTATTGCATGATTTAGTAGATCGTGGTTTGTGGAACGAAACCTTGAAACAAGAATTGATGCGTAATAACGGATCAGTTCAAGATTTAGATATTCCGCAAGATTTGAAAGAATTGTATAAAACAGTTTGGGAAATGTCTATGAAAGATATCATCGATATGTCACGTCAACGTGGTTATTTTGTAGATCAATCTCAATCATTGAACTTGTTCATGCAAAATGCCAACTATTCTAAATTGACTTCGATGCACTTTTATGCATGGCAGTCTGGATTGAAAACGGGAATGTATTACTTGAGAACAAAAGCGGCTGTTGATGCGATTAAATTCACGTTGAACAACGATAAAAAAGCAGAGCCAATCGAAGTGATGTCTAAACCTGCTCCGGCAGCAGCTCCAGTAGCAGTTGAAACGGCAGTAGAAATGACGGCTGATGAATACAAAGCAATGATTGAACTGGCTAAAAATGCTGGTCCAGATGATTGTGAAATGTGTGGTTCTTAATAAGAAAATAGAATAAAGAGAAACAGCTATCAATTTTGGTAGCTGTTTTTTTTAGGAGCTGTTTACTTCGTCAGTTCGCTTCGCTCGTGTCCCGCTTTCCATTGCAATCTTTTTATTTTTAAAGAAAAAATAAAAAGTATTTCCACTACAATCGGAGCTAGAAAATGAGCATACCATTTACTATAAAGTCATCGAAGAAACTGTTACTGACACTTGTATGTGTTTTCCAACAATCTCATAACACTATCTCAAAATACTATAAAACTCAACTGTCTCATGCAGAGTATATTTGTAATATCAAATGACACTGTTATGAAAGCAATTCAACATACTAAGAAAATAGGCAAAAATAGTATACATTTATTTTACTCCATTTGTACAAATGACTTAATCGTATATTCAAAGCAAGCGAGTAATATTGAGATATTTGTACTTGCATTTTTTATAGAATGCAACCGTCTTTTTATTGCAGACAGTGTTTTTATGAATGCAGTACAAAAACACCTTTTGGTAAAAATCAGAACATTTGTGGCGAGCAAGAACAACACTCAAAACTCGATTTTGGTCGAAATAAAGAATGCTACATTTGATATGTTTAATGGAACCAGACTAATTAATAGCTTTTATATAAAAGATAACATTGCAAATCAGCAATAGTGTATAGTTTACTCATAAAATTATTTTAAAAGCAGCTACCTATTTTGGTGGCTCTTTTTTTGGGAAATTAGAGATTTTAGCGCTTGTTACAATCTAAGTGTCTAAAAGGACTCTGAACATGATAGTTGCTTGTTAGCAATCAAAAAAAAGATTTATTGTTTTCTAAATCAATCCTTAATTGTGAATATTCTGATTAATATTTTAAGAATAATTGCTTATATTTGAGTAGGTTAATGTGGAGTTTATTCTTTTTTGGTATCTAAAAAAAACTGATAATATGAAAAATACAACGTTTACAATTACGGATGATTTACTTGCTACTCGTGGACAGCGATTTCTTAATTTTTGTATTGATTTAGTATTCCTGTATATTATCATTCTCAGTATTGGGACTAGTATTATCCTAATTGCTGAAGCAACAAGTAAGTTTGCAGTTTCTACTTGGGTCGAAACTATGTCAAAAGGAGAAATTGTGCTTTATAGCATACTAATTATGCTACTCTATTATAGCCTTACGGAGATCTATTTCTCTAGAACCATCGCGCAACTAATTACTAAAACTGTTGTGGTTAAAAAGGACGGTACAAAGCCAGATATTAAGACTTTTGTGATACGCACGCTATGTCGCTTTATTCCATTTGAGCCTTTTTCTTTTTTGGGAGCATCTCCTCGAGGTTGGCACGATACTTTTTCAGATACTTACGTGGTCAAAAAAAAGAGGTTGGCAAAAGGTATTCAGCTTTTTAATACCCCAGAATAATTTGAAAAACGGAATAATATGGAACCTTATACTATTACCTGTGTTTATGATTTTATTCTAAAAATAGTAATAATTGATATGATAGGCTATCAGGATTCTTTAAGAAATAAGTAGTCTACGATTAAAAATATCGGGAATGCGCAAGTTATTTAGTTATGGGCGAAATTAAATACAGTACCGCATTGAATTTCTAGATTGTCTAAGACAAAAAAAAGGAAACAATTAGTGCTTCCTTTTTAAACTAGTACTATTTTACAAAACTTATAAATCAGTAAAAGGATCAACTCCGTTATTGATTTCTTCAATTGATTGACCTGTTTTAACGTTTTCTAATTTTAAATCAATTAAGCCTTTATGACTTGTAGCAATTTTTAGATTATTTTGAAATGTTATCCAATCTTCCCAACTCGTTTCGAGACCGCCCAAGGGAATGATGCTAACCCACATTCTCCATGCTTTTGGCATATAATTTTCATCGACAAACCATACATAAGAATCTCCAGGAGTGCTTCCTCCAGACGCGTAGGTAATCATAAGTGCTTCTTGATCATCTTGCATCACGATACTTCTGGTTGTTCCAGCATCGCGTAATTTGAAAGGTGCAATAAGCCAGAAAGAATCATTATTAAAGTAATCATTCGCTGTTTTTATAGTCGCTGATTTTTGGGAATCGGTTAGTTTTTTGTTGTTTTTATAAGCTATACCTTCTAAAGTTTGATTGTTATAAAGTACTTTTTTATCATCCCATTTCACCTGAACCAAATTGCGTTTTTTGTCCCAGAGATAATGATGATCTCCTCTAAAGCTGAAAGAAACTGCAACGGTAGAATCCCAAGCTTTTTGATTGATTGCTTCCTGGATTTTATCCGTAAGTGCTTCGGCTTTTATTCCTTGTTGTCCTGCCGGCAATGGCTCGCTGGCAAAATAGAGGACGCCCAAGATCGTGCTGGCAAGGATCAGGAGAACAAAAGCTGTTATTTTGAGAATTTTTTTCATGATTTTAAAAATTGATTTGTTTTAAAAAAGTGTTTTCAAATGTAACAAAATAAGGTGATGTTATAGTAGGGTGAATGTAGTTTTGTTTGGATACGACAAAGGGTTTCGCTGTTGAAAGCGAAACCCTTTGTGGCCAAATTTGCGGTGGTGTTAAACCAAAACTTCTTCAGTAAGTGTGTAATTGCCACCGCATTTTTAATATTCCAATCGCCTTGAATCATGCTGTGAACGGAGCAGGAGTATACTTATTTTCGTAATTCGCTTTTTTGCTAATCGCTTAAGTCACTCAAAATTGTATGTGTGCTGTTTGTAATTATGGATTTACAGCCCGTACGTAAGTTTTCAGCATTTATATTCTTTGCCGTTTTTATTATTTTTTGAATTTATTAATTTCATTTACAATCTCTTTTGTGGTAAATACATGACTCGCAATCATTTGAAAGTTGACTAAAGCTGCTTCGTAACCATTTAATCCTGGCAAAATAGCGGCAGCTGTTGCATCTTTTACTACTGCGACCTTAAAACCGGATTCCACTAAGTCCCTCATATGAGATTCCGTACATAAATTGGCAGACATACCTGCTAATATTACGTTATCGAAACCATGTTTCCTTAGCTGTAAAGCCAAATCGTTTGATTCTGGGCCATATATTTTATGAGGACTAGTCACGATTACGTTTGATTCTCCAATGTATTTTTTGTACTGTTCGAGCCAATCGGCACCAGAGTTTTCAAACCCCACGGTTGTTAGTACACCTGTTCTATCAAACATATTGACTTTATGCATTAAGGCTTCCAGGGAACCTTCAATTTGCCAATTGTGATCGTGTTTAAAGTAGTAGTGAGGCGATACAAAAACAGTGATGTTTTTTTCTTTAGCAGTTTTAAAAAGTTGTGCTAAGTTTTCTACTGTGTTGTTCCTCATTACACTCTCTCCTACGATGCCCCAGGTTGCTCCTTCTGGGCTAAGGAAATCATTTTGAGGGTCAGTAATAACAATTGCGGTTCTTGCATCTACTTCGAAACCAGGGTCTGGTAACTGTGCAAATATTTGATTAGCGAATAATAATACTATCGATGCTAATTTTAATTTTTTCATAATTTTAATTTTTTATAATACTTGTTAAATGAGTAGTCATCTCTGATTTACTTTCTACTCCGTTTTGAGTACTTATAATTTCTCCGTTATTAAAATAGAATAAGGCAGGAATACTTCTCTCTTTAAACTGTGCCGCCAGCTCTGGGTTTTAATTAATTCAAAGGATTTTAGTTTCAATCCGTCACACTGTTATTAATTACAATTCAACAGCTAAAGGGAAATCAATAGGCACTTCGGTCACATTGTGAAGAAGATTGGTAACTGTAATAATTCCAATCGCTATAATTAAATCAACAAGATTTTCTTTAGTGTAACCCGCAGCATGAAAAGCGCTCAAAGAATCGGCTCCTATTTGTCCGTTGGTGGCAGCAATGCGTTGTGCAGTTTGTGCTAAAACATTGGTTTTGTTATCCCAGCTTGCTTCTCCTTTTCTAAGTTCAATAATCTGATCGTCCGTAAAACCGTTCATTTTACCCGTCGCAGTATGTGCTGCTTGGCAATATCTACATCCGTTTATCTGACTAACGGCTAAGTTAACCACTTCTTTTTCTTTGTTATTTAAAGAGGTTGCAGCTCCTAAAAATTTCATATAGCTGCCCAAAGCATTTTTAGAATGTCCCATTGAGGCATAAATGTTAGGAACAAATCCAATACTTTTTTCCAGGTTATCAAAAATAGCTTGATCGTTTTTAGAAACTTCGTCTCTTGTTGGTACGTTGAAATTTGACATGATTTTATTTTTTTGTGTATTAATAATTATATAAATAAGTTGCTCTAGTCACAATAATAATTTGTAGTTGACACTGCCGTTAAAAAACTTTGTCGCGTTACTGCAATTAATTTGGGTAATCCTTTTGGAGTATTACGACCTGATAAATCTTTCGATATTCATATATGCTATTCTATTAAATATCTTATTATCAATGAATTGAATCAAAGATACAAAAAACACTTTTGAGTTAGGTCTCATTTCCCGGATAGTTGTCCGTTCTTCCTTTGACGCATTTTTTAGGTAAAAGAAGGGTTGTTTTTCTATTTTTTTAAAGTAGGTAGTTTTTGATGCTTTCAACGATATTGGTCTCGCTGTTCACTCTGTCTCTTGTGTTAGCTTTCGCTAGCAGAAGAGATACTGGTGAGAATCAAATTCGCGGATATTAACTTTTTATAATACTTTCTAAATGACTTGTCATTACTGATTTACTTTGTACTCCGTTTTGAGTGCCTACAACTTCTCCATTCTTAAAATAGAACAAGGCAGGAATGCTTCTTACTTTAAATTGAGCGGCTAGCTCTGGGTTTTTGTCTACGTTTATTTTTGAAATCACCGCTTTACCATTAAAGTCTGTAGCTAATTCTTCCAGTGCAGGATGTAAAGCTTTGCAAGGGCCACACCAGTCAGCAAAGAAATCTACTAGTACTACGTCGTTCGTATTTATGGTCGCGTCAAAATTGGATTTGTCTAAATGTTGTATCATTTTTTCTAGATTTTAATGAATGCCAAGGATTTTAAATGCTGGATTCAAGTTACTAATGCAACTTTTTGGTTAAACATATAATTTGGTGTTTCAAAATTAAATCTTTTTCTCGG
>NZ_JASMRH010000037.1:0-32239 GCF_041431385.1 Flavobacterium sp. Arc2
TTAATCGCTAAGTTCTCCACATTATTATACCAGTGCGCTAATTTTGTAATAGCTATAGCTTTGTCTGTGTTATTATTATAAATGTTACGTAACTGCTGGCTTAACAGATACGCTTCTTTGAGTTCAGGGTATTCTTTAAAAAGGATTGCAGCTCTTTCTTTTTGGCTCTCACTCGATTTGTATTGACTTTTGTAAAGCAAAAAACGACTTCTTGTTAGTAATTGTTTGGCGGTATCACCGTTAGAAAAGTCTTCGGTAATAAATTTAGTTTTATTGAGCTTTGCTTGAGTTATAGCTTCATTTTCTCTGTCTAATGCTTCCCATTTTAGTTTGATTCGGATTTCTTGTACTGCTTCTAAAGCTACTTTTTGAACATGGAATCGGTCTGTTACTTGTTTTGCTTTTGGAAAAACTTTTCTAGCTATCAATTTCATGCTATTAGCTATGTCAAGAGTGATTTCAATAACTTGGTTTCTTTTATAAGAGCTAATTCTTTGGAGATGATTTATCACAGTCTCAGATTTAGTTCCAGCAACAATAGCTACTATCGCTCCTTTTTTACCTTTTGCTTCTTTATTTGTTACAACAGTATAAAGTTCTCCCATTGATAAATTTACTTCGTCAATGGATAAATATTGCCCCATATTTTCGGGGAATATTAGCCAGGTATTAGCATGCTCACCCTGTTCCCAGGTAGAGAAGTTACTGAGATGTTTTTTGTATTGACGTTGTAGCTTCTTTCCATTGACTCCAAAGAAAAATCCTATAGTGTGACAATCGTTTGCTTTAGTATCGATTAATGTCTTTTAAAAAATCCGCAAACTCTTGAGTCATGAGGGTTCCTTGGGCAATAATATTCCAATCACGTTGAATTATTTCTTGAGATTCTTTATCCGTCCATCTTCGTCTTTTAATGTGTAGATAAACGAATTTACCTCTCAGTGGAAAATCTTGAATAGTAATTTCATTTAGAAATCCTTTTGAGATAAGTTGAAGGTCGTTATACTCTTTTGGTGGAGTGTTTTTCTCTTCAAAGAAGAGATGCATCTTCTCTTGCTCGATTTTAGTGTTTACCAAATCAAAGTGTTCTAAAATCAATTCAGGAAGTATGAGTTTAAGAAGTTCTATATAATTTTCCAAGTCTTATTTTTTTCTGTAAATCTCGGGAATATTTAATTCCTCCCCAACTTTTGAGATTGATCCCCGATATGACATAATTGATTAAGAACCAAAATTATATAATTGTTTGATATCCAATAAACGCTATATTTGGAAAAATATCAATTTAAATAGGATTGAAATTATTTAAAAATCAAGAAAACATGATCTATAATAAAATTAAAAACAAGACGCTTATTTTAAAAATAATGCCGTCTCTTATTTTTATTTTTTTTACCTCAATAACGCAAGCACAAACGCTCAAGGTTGGACCCCGAATACAAAAAACACAAAACATGTATTGGGAAAACGGAATTTCTGCCCAATATAGCTTTGAAAATTTCAAACCAAATCAATTTTTTGTCGGTTTTGATTTTGTATCATCCAGACTGGGAACGGCCTTTAGTTCAAATGCGATCAAGCAGGATAGTTACCTGCTATCCGGGAGTTGGCATTTCAACAAAAACAAACCCTACCATTTCGTAACAAGACTAAATGCAGGTTATTTCTATTCCGATTTAGAGGAAGATATGTTCAAAGAAATTCCGAACACTGCTTTTCTTCTTTCACCAGAAATCGGTTTTTCATACGATTTTAAAAAATTGCCCATTTCACTAAATGTGGGTACAGGCTATTACATCATTACCGAAAAGGACGGCTATTCTCCTGGAACCTTACAGCCGCTTTACTTTCACCTTGATATTTATTACACGCTTACTAAACAAAAAAATAATGAATAAGTCAAACCTATTAATCGTATTCTTAATCGCAATAGTATCGTATTCATGCAGCGATCCAGCTATTACCGATGATTTATTAGATGGTAATGTCATTTTCGATCCGTCATTATATAATCCCGAACAATTCTTAGTGTCTGCAAAATACCCTAATCCCACGGCAGCTGATTTAGATAAACATATCATACTTGCTATTCATGGCTATTCGGCCACCACTTTTGAGTGGCAAGAATTTGCGGACTGGTCAGCTCCGTCTTCTTCCTATAGAATTTCGCAGGTTTTACTGGATGGTCACGGAAGAGACTATGAGTCGTTTAAAGCTTCCAAATGGCAAGACTGGAGCTCAGCTATTACAAAAGAATATGAAAAATTAGAGGCGCTCGGATACACTAAAATCAGTATGGTAGGCTCTTCAACAGGAGGGACCCTACTTTTAGAATTAATAAATTCCGGTTATTTTAATTCGCATCTGCATCCACAAAATTTATTTTTAGTGGATGCAATCGTGGTTCCTTCCGTTAAACTGCAGTCAGTTGTTGGTTTAATTGGTCCCATGTTGGTCTTTACGGAGGTAGACCAGACTTCTGAAGAGAATAAATATTGGTATCGATTTAGACCACAGGAGACAATTACTGAACTAAATGACGTAATGAAAGTGGTGCGTAAAGATTTAGAAGATGGCGTAAAACTTCCAACCGGCACGTACTTAAAAGCATTTCATTCCTTGCACGATCCGGTAGCAAGTTCGACAAGTTCCGTATTAATTTACAAAGGTTTAAAAACGAGTTCCGGAGCCAATATCGATGTACAATTGATGGATTCTGACATTCACGTTTTTACACGATTGAATTTGCGTTCTGATACTACACCTTTACAAAAGGCCAATCAGCTGGATGCTTTTTCACAAATTGCAACTAAACTGAAATAGCATTAAAATGTCTCTAAGGAATAATTACAGAATACACATTGAACTTTTTTGACTATTGTTTTATTTCAGTATTTAAATTCAACTGAAACAGGAAAGTTTAGACTTAATGACAGCGGTTGGATTCCCTTTCTTAAGATCAAATGCCGTTCAAAAACTGGCTTTATATCCTGAAATGACAATCAGACTACTCAAAAAATATAACGACTGTTAATCATAGCGCCGATAGTTATTGGGAGGAGCTTTTATAAAAAAGACTTTACAGCAATGTAAGGTCTTTTTTGTTTTTTAGCCATAGTGAAATCAGTATTTCATGCTGTTTTATTGAAAAAGGGGAAGATTTGTCATTTGAAAAGTTTGACAGGTTTTATGATAAAAAAAGGTACCCATTGCGGTACCCATCTAAAATCTCGAGGTTCCCATTTTAAAATTGCAAATTCTTATGCCAATTGTTTAACTCAAAAACCAATTGGAAACATGCACCAAGAAAAAATTACCATTCTAGTCTTACTGCAGGAATATCCATTTCTTATCACTGTTCAGTTTAAAAGTACCAATGTGCTCCTTATTCCATTCTTGCGGCCCTATCAACGAAAGAAAGTTCGCCCCTGCTGCATCGCGATACAAATGATAGATTTCGCCCACCACGGGCTCAAATGAAAATTTAGCGTTATAAACTAATTCGTTCCACTCATATTCCTCCATTAGGTTTTCATATTGCATTTTGAGTTCATTAAACTTATTTTCAAACTCTTTGTTTACATTACTAATCCCTCTGCTTTTCCACGACACCACATCGTCCACTCTAATTGCTGGTGCACCTACATTTGTAGCATAAGGCAATATATTTGCATTAAATCCAGCTTCATCTGAATACACAACGTTATCGGGTCTTTTACTTTTCATGTTCTTTATATTTAATTGAATCCAACGAATTATTTATCAATCGCTAAATTATTTTTTGTTTAATAATTTTACAACAAAGTTAAACAAAAGTAATTAATCTCCATTTGAGAAATTTAATAATTTAAAAAAGAAATAATGTATTAATCAAAATCTGTATGACTCTTTACAATAATCACGCTGATTTAATTTAAAACCAAGCGGGTATTCCCCATCGATAAGCAATCACAAACTTCACCTCTAACTAAAAGAAATAGCAATCCTAAGCAAAATAAAAACAGGAATAGATGAAAACTAAAAGACTACAAAAACAGACTAATAGTGTTGTTCATTAAATAATCAATAACTTGCTTGATATTAAGCTGAGCTTGTTTCAACCAGAAGACACCTAATCTTTCATAGAGTAGAACCGCTTTAGTATAATTATAAACGAGTTACAGTACCTTTAAGAACTATTAGACAAAACAAAATGACAAGATTAATATTTATTATCGCGCTTTCAATAACCCTCTTCAGTTGCAATAATCAAAAAGAAAAACAACAAGAGCGTGAGATTAAGGCTAAGGAATTACAGCTGAAAGAAAAAGAAATTCCCGCAGAAAATCCAGACACACAAATCCCGCCAATCGTTACAAAAAACACAGAACAATCTAAAAACAGGAAACTAAGATTTTTGTATTATTCTAAACAGGGCTTGCGTGCCTATTATAATGATGGAAGCGTTATAGATTGTCCAAGATGTGAATTGACACAAGAAAACGTCCTATCAATTCAAAATAATACAGAAGAAAAAGGAGTACTAACCTATGTAATCGAAAAGGACGGAAATTTACTCGTTGACGGTTGGAAACATGAATATCCAGTGGTCAATATGAATGAAAATTTTGAGGGCTGGGCAATGATCAATTATAAATGGTTCGTTAAATACTAAGTCCTAAATTCACCAACTTTTAATAACCACTAGCTATCTAAATAAATTGAGGCGCTTAACTCCTGAAAAAACATCTTATTCTAGGAGCTATTCCTGCCTTACATTTCATTCTTATTTACAGCCTTTGCTTTTCTACAGCATAAAAGTAGCTTCTTACAGTCGCTCTTTTATACCTAGAAAATCAGCAGCCTCTTGCATAAGGAATTCCATTGCAGTCAGGGCTAAGGGGAGTTGATTAAAAGAGAATTTGATATTCTAATTAAAGTCTATTCAATTTAAAAAACATTGTTTTTTTACTACTTTAAAATTACAAAACGTAAAAAGTGATAAGACCTCAAAACGTGGCACTTGTTCAGAATAAACCTATATATTTGTAAAGCTTAAAAATAAAAACATGGTAGAATGCTCATTCTATATAGAAAGAGTATATACGAGAAACGAAGGTTAAGAATGAAAAAAGTTGAAGTAGTCGCAGCGATCATATATTTTGAAAATAATATTCTCTGTGTTCAAAGACCTAAAAACAAACTCAGTTACATATCAGAGAAGTTTGAGTTTCCTGGTGGTAAAATTGAACAAGGTGAAACACAAAAAGAAGCCTTAAAGCGTGAATTACTAGAAGAACTTGATATTGTAACAGATATTAAATCTTTATTTCTTACAGTTGTTCATCAATACCCAGATTTTGAATTAACGATGCACAGTTTTATTTGTGAAGCTAAATCTAAAGAACTTATCCTAAACGAACACATTGCACAAGAATGGTTAAGTGTAAGTGAACTTAGTAAACTTGATTGGGCGGCAGCTGATATTCCGATAGTAAATAAATTGATAATGAATGGATAAGTTAATTCAAATTTTCAATTCCAGTCTACAAACTGGTTATATAGATAAAAATGTTTTATCTGATGCAGCTTATCAACCGGAATTACTCGTAAATCAAAAAAATCCACCCAAAAAAGTTCTTTCAACAATTATTCAAGAACTTGAAAATTGTAACCAGTTTTATATCTCCGTTGCATTTGTTACAGCAAGTGGAGTTGCAACAATAATTAACAAATTAAAAGAATTAGAAAATCGTGAAATAAAAGGCCAAATTTTAGTTTCACAATATCTGAATTTTACCCAACCAGAAGCATTAAAGAGGTTATTACGTTTTAAAAATATTGACTTAAGAATTGCTACAACTGGAAACGCGCATGCAAAAGGCTACATTTTTAAAAATAATGATCATTACAATCTAATTGTTGGTAGTAGTAATTTAACAGCCCAAGCCTTATCAACTAACAAGGAATGGAATATTAAAGTCTCGGCCTTAGATGAAAGTGGTTTAGTTGAAAATGTACTCGGTGAATTTCAAACTGATTTTGAAAAAGCAATACCAGTTACAACTGATTATATTTTACGTTACGAAGAAATTTATAAAAAGCAATTTCTAACAAGTAAAATTGAAGGATTAAATGAAATTCTAACAAAAATAACTCCTAATGATATGCAGATTGAGGCATTGGGAAATTTAGAAAATTTACGAAAAGATAAAAAAAATAAAGCTTTAATAATATCTGCAACAGGAACAGGAAAAACTTATTTGTCAGCATTCGATGCAAAAGCATTTAATCCTAAAAAGTTGCTTTTTGTAGTACATCGATTGACCATTGCAAAAGACTCATTAAAGACCTTTCAAAAAGTTTTTGAAAAAAACAAAACAATGGGTTTGTATTCTGGTGAAAAACGAGACTTAGAATGTGATTTCGTGTTCTCAACAATTCAAACAATTTCAAAATCAGCACATCTTGAAAACTTTGCAAAAGATCATTTCGATTACATAATCATTGATGAAACTCATAGATCTGGTGCAGATTCTTATTTGCGTTTAATAGATTATTTTGAACCAAAGTTTCTCTTGGGAATGACTGCAACTCCTGAAAGAACTGATGGGAATGACATTTTTCAATTATTTGATCATAATATTGCTTACGAAATTAGATTAAATAGAGCAATGGAAGAAGAAATGCTTAGTCCATTTCACTATTACGGAGTAACTGATTTACTAATTGATCATAATGAGATAGACAATAAATCAGATTTTAATCTATTAGTTTCCAGTGAAAGAGTTAACAGGGTAATTGAGCAAGCGCAATTCTACGGAAGTGACAACGGTATAACTAGAGGTTTAATCTTTTGTTCAAGAAAAAAAGAAGCAATTGAACTCTCTAATTTATTTAATTTAAATGGAATAAAAACAGTTGCCTTAACTGGTGATAGTACAGAAGAAGAAAGAGCAAAAGCAATTGAAAAATTAGAATCAGATAATTTACAGGAGAAGCTCGATTACATTTTTACGGTTGATATTTTTAATGAAGGAATTGATATCCCAAAAATTAATCAAATTATAATGCTTCGCCCTACAGACTCAGCAATAATTTTTATTCAGCAACTAGGCAGAGGGTTAAGGAAAGTTGATGGAAAAAGCTATGTAACTGTTATTGATTTCATTGGAAACTACGAAAACAATTATCTGATTCCAATTGCACTTTATGGTGATACTTCATATAATAAAGATTCTCTTCGAAAATTAATTACCGAAGGCAGCAGAATGATTCCCGGTTCGTCGACAATTAATTTTGACGAAATCACTAAAGAAAAAATATTTCAATCTATTGACTCTGCAAACATGCAATTGTTTTCTGATTTGAAAAAAGATTACTACTTGTTGAAATTCAAGCTTGGTAGAATACCAATGATGATGGATTTTATAGAACATGGTTCTAGAGATCCATATTTGTATGTAAATTATGCCAATTCTTATTATAACTTCATTATTAAAGTTGAGAAGGACTTTGACTCAGAATTATCTACAGAAGAGGTTAAACTTTTAGAGCTTTTTTCTAAAGAAATAAACAACTCCAAAAGAGTTGAAGAAAGCTTAATCATCAAACTATTGATTTGTAACGGCTCTCTTTCAGGAAATATTTTAAAAGAAACTATATTAAAAAAATATCATTACACTGTTTCTGATGAAACCATTCAATCTTGCATTTCAAATCTAAATTTTGAATTCATTAGAGAAAAAAAAGAAGGTAAATTAATTTCAGTAAAAGAGATCTATAATTTTGACATTCTAAATATTAAAAATGGAAATCTATACTTTTCAAGTACATTTCTTTCATACTTAAAAAACAAAACTTTTAAGAAACACATTGCTGATTGTACAAATTATTCTATTTACGAATTTGACAAACTATTTGTTCCTAACAATTGGCAGAAAGGATTTGTACTTTATCGAAAATACTCTCGTAAAGATGTTTTTAGAATATTAAATGCTTCAGAAAATCCTGTCGCTCAAAATGTAGGAGGTTATTTAGTAAGTCCCGACAATACACACTGTCCCATTTTTGTTAACTATCATAAAGAAGAAGATATATCTGAATCAACAAAATACGAGGATAAATTTGTAAATAATAAAGAATTTGATTGGATGTCAAAATCAAATAGAAAGATAAATAGTAAAGATGTTCAATCTATTTTAGGAAAAAACGGAGCGATTAGAATTCCTCTTTTTATCAAAAAAAACAATGATGAAGGAATGGACTTTTATTATATGGGAGAAGTGAGTCCTGAAATGAATCAGATTGAGCAAACCACGATGGGTAATGATAAAGGGAAACAAGTTTCAGTTGTAAAAATCCGCTTTAATTTAGCTAATCCGGTTTCGACTTCGATGTATAATTATTTAGAAGAAAAAGTAAAGGTTAAAACTCTAAAATCTCAAAAGAAACCAGAAAAGAAAATTGAAAAGAAAGAGCTTCAATCAACTATAGATTTTGAACCAATTTTACAGAATCCAATCCCTTTATATGATTTCTATGCAGCAGCTGGAACATTTAGTGAGATTCAATCTGAAAAAGAATTTACACTAATTGAAGGACCAGTAAACTCTAAAAGCGACTATTTTGCATGTAAAATAATTGGAGAATCAATGAGTAGAGTCATTCCAAATGGTTCGGTTTGTTTATTTAAACCTTATACTGGTGGTAGTAGAAACGGTAAAATAGTTTTAGTTGAGAATATTGATATTCAAGATCAAGATTTCAATTCTGCTTTTACGATTAAGACATACTCAAGCGAAAAAATAATATCTGAAGAAGGTTGGGAACATACTTCGATTGTTTTGAGACCAAATTCCTTTGACGATTCTTATAAAAACATAATTATTAATCAAGAGAACGGTGATTCTATGAGAGTTGTTGGAGAGTTTGTTTCAATTATTACCACTAATAGTTAAATTAATGATTCAATCTCAAAATATTCATTCAAATATTTTAAAGCAACTTCCGCTCGCAAAAAGTTAAAGTCTTAGACCACACTTCTTTTATTGTTGTGAATGTCCCATTATTTCCTTTAAAATTCCGTATCTTTAAATTAAAACAATATTATGTGGGATAAATTTCGATACTTGTGCAATTCATTGACGGTTTACGGTTTATATTTTGACCTGCGATACAATCGTAGAAAATACATTAGAGTACGTTTCTTATAACGGAGCACTAATTCATAATACTATCTACTCTTTATGAAAAGAGCAAACTAACTTTAGTTTATAGGAGACTTCTCTGCTTTTAATAGTATCCATTTTTTGTCACTATTTAGTTTAAATGTACCAATGTGTCCCTTATTCCATTCCTATTCTTCCATCAATTCCAACTTTTGATATTGAATTTTCAGTTCGTTGAATTTATTTCCTAGCTCTTTGTTTACATTATCAATACCTCTGCTTTTCCAAGAAACAGCATTATCAAATCTAATTACTAGAGACCCCACATTTGTTCCGTAGGGCAAAATATTGCCATTAAATCTTTCCTCAACGGAGTAGACAACATTATCGGGTATTTTACTTTTCATCTAATTTTCTTTTGATTCAAAGTATCTAAATAATTAACTACTAGTTCTCCTCGATTTACTAAATTAGATTGTTTCGCTTCTCTTCTTTTACTATCTTCGAGTATTAGGATTTATTCAAACTCGATTTAAAAAAGAAAATCATGAAAAGAATCACACCCATACTACTTTTATTGTTTTTCATTAGCTGCAAAGCACAGGAAAAACCAAACGATATTCCCATACAGGACGAAGTGATAAATTATACTTTTGAAACAGTCGCTTCAGACATTCAAAACCCTTGGGGAATGGCATGGTTGCCAGACGGAACTTTGTTAGTCACCGAAAAAAGCGGGACTCTATACCAAATCAAAAATGGAGTAAAAACGGAAATAAAAAATGTCCCTGCTGTTTACAATCGCGGACAAGGAGGATTACTCGATATTGCCGTGCATCCTGACTATGCTAAAAATGGTTGGATCTATATCACTTATGCCTCTACTGAGGGCGAAGGCGAGGGCGGAAACACTAAACTCATTCGTACTAAATTACAAAACGGAGCTTTGACACAAATCGAATCCTTATACAAATGCGAGCCTAATACGACCAAGGGACAGCATTTTGGTTCCCGAATCGTATTTGACAAAGCCGGATTTCTATATTTCTCAGCTGGAGAACGAGGTGAGCATTTTGTAAATCCACAAGATATCACGCGCGATAACGGAAAAATATACCGTTTAAATGATGATGGAAGCATTCCTAAGGACAATCCTTTTGTAGGTCAAGAAAATGCAAAAGAAGCCATTTATTGCTATGGCAACAGAAACCCACAAGGATTAGCTATAAACCCGTTTACTGGAGATCTTTGGGAACATGAACACGGTCCAAAAGGAGGTGACGAAATCAACATCATAAAAAAAGCAGCTAATTACGGCTGGCCTGTTGTTACTTACGGAATCGATTATGACAACACGACCATAAGCAAAATACAGCAGAAACCGGGAATTGAAGACCCTATTTACTATTGGCTTCCTTCTATTGCACCAAGCGGAATGGCATTTGTAACTAGTGATCGCTACCCTGACTGGAAAGGACATTTGCTTGTAGGTTCTCTAAAATTTCAATACTTAGAATTGGTGAAATTAAAAGGAAATGAAATCATTGGACGACAAAAAATTGCTACTGACATTGGGCGTTTACGAAATGTAGCTCAAGGTCCAGACGGTTATATTTACATAGGCGTGGAAGGAAAAGGAATTTTAAAAATTATTCCAAATTAAATTACCTCGAGAAAAAGTCCAAATGGTATTAGTGAAATAATAGCTACAGATTAACTGATTGTAAAAATCATTTTTTAAGCAGTGAATCTGTGGTAAAAAAATCGAAGCAGCACTTTACGCAATTAAACCTAAAGAAATTAAATTGATGATCGCTAAACTACATCTCGGAATCGCCTTGTTTGCCTCCGCTTATTTATATTATTCAAATCCAAGTGTTCTTTCAAAAACGAACTATCATCCTATTTCCCAAATCCAACAACAAACGCCTTTACAAAAAAGCATCGCAGACGGAAAAGAAGTCTATGCTGATTTTTGCATGCAATGCCATCAGGCAAACGGAAAAGGCGATGGCGCTAGTTTCCCCACTTTGGACGGATCCAATTGGCTTACCGAAAAAAGAACTCAGAGTATCCACGCGATAAAATTTGGATTGAATGGTCCTATTGTGGTCAATGGCAAGAAATTTAAAAGCGCCATGCCGCCCATGGGACTCAGCAATAAAGAAGTAACGGATGTGATGAATTACATCATGAATTCCTGGAGCAATAAACAAAAAAAGAGTGTTAGCCTTGAAGAAGTAGCATTGGTAAAACAGTAAGTAGGTTGAAATTACCAAAAACGTCAGTTCAGTTTATCTCGAACTTATTTCGGGAAGTGTTTTTTGTAAAATGACGGTCTTCAATGTGACCTAAAACGAAAAACAACCAACAGATGACACGGATTTGACTATTAAAAACGGACCTTATTAACTTCTTCTATTGCAATCTACGATAATCCGCTAAAATCCGTTTCATCCGCGTTCCATCATATCTATTGGAAAAATAACGGATGCAGCTCTACTTAGAACTAAACTCAAGTTATTACTTAAAAAGGTAACTCAAGCTAATTCCGCCATAATAATTACGGGGATTTCCTGGGTAATAATACCTTGGCTTGGCCTGACCAAAACCCACTGCGTTAGGCAAAATACTAGCTGCATAATGCGAATTTAACGCATTATTGACTCCCGTACTGAACTCCGTTTTCAGGCTTTTTAAAAGCGTGAAAGTATAACTAGTTTTAAGATCTAAAAGAGAATAGGCTTGCGTGTATTTTGAGTTTAGATCGTTTAGCGGCATTGCGCCCACTTTACTAAAAGCAGTGTGCAGTTTGAATCCGTTTGTAGTACTCAAATCCGCACCTACATTCCATTGTGCATCTGGTACCGCCGTGAGTTGGTTTCCAGAATAATCATTAACACCATCCACAAAATCATTGAAGGTAAAATGATTCACTACCGCCGAAAAATAAGTTGAAAGTTGGTACTGACTCGTTTGCAAGATTTGGTAATTGACAAGAAATTCCATCCCCGTATGCGAACTCGCTCCGGCATTGATTCCTATGTATTGATCTTCGGCGGTGCGTCTTGCCACCAGTAAATTAGTAATTTGAGTACTAAAGAAAGTCAACTCCGTGTATAATTTATTGTTCAGGCCATGCGCCTTCAACCCCAGTTCATAGTTCCATCCTATTTCGGGTTTTAGGTTAGTATTAATTTGTCCTTCTGGAGTAAGTGTCTCTGCTACAGACGGAGTCGAAAACCCTTTACTTATTGATGCATATATCGTTTTGGTTTTGGTAAAACTATAAGAAAGTCCCGCTCTTGGTGACCATATTTTCCCAAAGGTATAGGCGAGGTCTGGAATGGGTACCGCTTCCGCAAAAAGATCGCGCAAGGAATAGCGGGTGGTATTAAAAGCCAGGCCGGTTTCTAGATGAAGTTTTTCGGACAGCGAAAAATCCATTTGTAAAAAATAATTTTGGTAACTGCTTTTCTGTTGTTTCTTACTGAATTTGGCTCCAGCAATACTTCCTTGATTGGGCTGCGAAGCATATAAATTTTCGAAAAGAGAAAAACTATAATCGTCAAAAGCCATCTCGGTTCCCAAACTCGTTTCAAATGGTACCGACCCAATTGTGTTTTTATAATTCAAACTAGAACGGAAACCAATACTGTTACTTTCATCATCCAATATATTGAACGGTCGTGGCTCGTAGGCTTTTTTAATATTCGAAAAAACACTGGTTTTCAATGTCCATTTTGAAGACAATTGCTGACGGTAGCCCACACCCATTATCCATTTATTATAAGACTCATAGCCTTGTGACTGCGCCCAATTACTTGCTGCTTTTTCGGGATTATTATTAAAATCGTCTTCGTTAATAGAACTGGGAATATAGGCTTTGAGTTGGGTATACATTCCGATAAAGGACAATTCGCCTTTCGTATTTATCTTTTGTTTAGCTTGTAGCGTAAGTGATTTTCGGTCATAAGAGGAATTTTGGCGAAAGCCATCACTTTCTAGATGACTGTAATTAACGGAACCCATCGTGGAGGATTTGCCATAATCTACAGAAAAGTTTTGTTTCACGAGTCCAAAACTTCCATACGTTCTGCTTGATTTACCTTGCAATTCTTCAGCAGGTATTTCGCGAGCAAACAAATGGATAACACCGCCCAAACCGGAACCAAAACTGCTACTATTAGGTCCTTTTATGATTTCGATACTACCAATAGTTTCCAAATCAACATCTTCAATAGTAGATTCCCCTTCGGCAGTAGTTAACGGGATACCTTCAAAATAAGCCTTGATTTTTTGGGTTCCGTACTGAGAACGCGAGCCAATACCGCGAATACTAATTTTAACGGTGTTCAAAGCACCTTGTTGCATATACAGTCCCGGGACTTTATTGAGTACCGAGGTCAGGATAGTACCGTCACTTTTATCGAGCTCTTTTCTATTAATCACCACTATGGACGCGGCCGTATTTTGAAGCGTTGCTGCTGTAGGAGAAGCCACTATAGTTACTGCAGCAAGTGCTGTAGTGTCCTTAGTGATTTGACTAAGAATAACTCCATGATGGAATACCATAAATAGAATACCAATAAAAAAATAAGGTTTTTTGTTCACCAACATACTTTTTAATTAAGAGTAGAAAAGGGTCATAAAGTTAGGCTATTCTACTTTGAAATCAAAAACGGGGGTGGATTGAAATTATTTATGATTATATTGTAAAAGCAATACCATAGAACATAATAAATAGCCTTAAAATAGGTTTACCTTTGTAATCAAACTAGAATAATTTTATGAAAAAATACGCCATAGCATGCCTTTCTCTATCTGTTTTAACAATAGCCATCAGTTGCAATAAAAGCAAAGCTGCCGAAGAAAAAAATGAGGTGGAAAAAACAGTTGTAGTAGCCGTTGATTCTGTGAAGAAAAAGGCAGTTAGTACAATAGATACTGTTGACTATAATAAGAGAATGCTAGCTTTAAGCAATAACGACACCACGGGAAGATGGCCGGTAAAAACGCCTTATCCATTGCCGGGCGCATTATTGCCGTACAATAGAATTATCGCCTTTTACGGAAATTTATATTCTACAAGAATGGGAATTTTAGGAGAAATCCCAAGAGCCCAAATGATCAAACAACTACAAGGCGAAGTCGCTAAATGGCAGGCTGCAGACTCTACCACGACAGCAATACCAGCGTTACACTATATTGCCGTAACAGCACAAGGATCACCCGGAAGAGACAGCATGCACCGCATGCGCATGCCATTCAAACAAATCGACACGGTTCTTAAATGGGCAAAACCTATTGATGCTTTGGTATTTTTAGATATCCAAGTGGGGCACAGTACCGTTAAAGCAGAAGTAACCGAACTGGTAAAATACCTTTCCTTACCCAATGTTCATTTAGGAATTGATCCTGAATTTTCACTAAAAAACGGACATGTTCCCGGTACTAAAATTGGTAGTTTTACTGCTGATGATATCAATGACGCCATTGATATTCTGGCTAAGGTCGTTAGAGAAAACAAACTAACACCAAAAGTACTTGTCGTTCACCGTTTCACCCAAGGAATGGTAACGGACTATAAAAGAATAAAAAAACTTCCTGAAGTGCAAGTGGTGATGGATATGGACGGCTTTGGGAGCAGGGTCTTGAAAAGATCTACCTACCTGACTTATATTTATAGAGAGCCGGTGATGTTTACCGGGTTTAAATTGTTTTACAAAAATGACAATTGGAACAATTCTAAAATGTACACTCCAGAAGAATTGCTGAAATTCACACCAAAACCAAGCTACATTCAATTTCAATAAATACAGTACAATGAAAAATTATTTTGCCTGTTTGATTTTAGGACTTGTTATTTTAGAAGGTTGCCAGTCAAAAGCAGAGGAAACAAACAAAGAAGCTCCACAGCAAATAACTGTGGTAAATGAGGTTGAACAAAAAGCCGAAGTACAAAAAGTGACTAATGATGCGGCCACTATTCTTTCAAAAAAAGAAGTGCCTATTTTGTGCTACCACAACATTAAGAATTTTGATGCTAGTGCTGGTCCTATGACCAAAGTCTACACAGTAAAACCGCTAGACTTTGCAGCGCAAATGAAAGCATTATCAGAAGCAGGTTATCATACTATCTTGCCTGCGCAATTGTATGAGTATTTAGTACATGACGGACCACTACCTTCAAAACCAATCATGATTACCTTTGATGATACCCGCGGAGAACAATATACCATTGGCGCAGCCGAAATGGAAAAATATGGTTTTAAAGGCGTTTTCTTTGTCATGACTGTTTCCATTAACCGTCCCAACTATTTGACAAAAGAAGAAATAAAAAAATTATCAGATACCGGTAATGTCATAGGAGCGCATACTTGGGATCATCACATGGTTACGAAATACTCAGGCGACGACTGGAATACGCAATTAGTAAAACCAAAGGCGAAACTAGAAGAAATTACAGGAACACCCGTTACCTATTTTGCATATCCTTTTGGTTTGTGGAATAAGGCCGCGATTGTTGAAATAAAAAAGAGTGACTATGAAATGGCATTTATCCTTTCGACTAAAAGAGATTCAATAGACCCACTATACACCATCAGGCGTATGATTGTTTCTGGTACATGGAATACAGAAGGCATGATGAAAGCTACAGCGTCGACCTTCAATAAATAATTTGATTGTGTTTAACAATTAAAAATAACACTGCTTTTTTCCTAATAATTCATAGTACTACAATAAAATCCCCAAGCACTTCTTCTTAAATTCGTTTTTTAAGTTGGTTTCTAAATTACAAATGAACCGCACACCTCTGTTTTAAAGGCTTCTTGCTTTTTAGCAGCAAATAAAATGCTGTTAAATCTTAAAAAAAAAGATAAAAAAACAACTATTCTTAAATACAAAGCCAACATAAAGAGAATTATATATTTGTCTTTAATTTTGCAAGAAAAAATTCATTTGAAAGTATTAAAATCGTATTTTTAACTAAAAAACTGCAGTTTGTTTACAACAAGCTGGTTTTTTATTAATTATTCAACAACAGAGGACATGGTAAAATTAACACCTAATTTAAACCCAAGGGGATGGGATGAAATGTTTTCTAAAAATGGCGTAAGAGATTCATACCGTCAAGTATTACAAACATTAGAAAGTTTAAATCTTGAAACGTTAAATAAGAAACACAATCTGGCTTCGGATATTTTCATGAATCAAGGAATTACATTTACGGTTTACAGTGATGAAGATCAAGGAATAGAAAGGATTTTCCCGTTTGATATAATTCCCAGGATTCTTACAAAAATGGAATGGGACGAAGTAGAAACAGGAATTGCACAGCGTTTAAAAGCCCTTAATTTATTTTTAGAAGACATATACAATGACCAACTCATTGTAAAAGAAGGGATCATTCCAGCTGCACTAATAACAACCTGCCCGCATTATATGCCCGAAGTTCATGGTATTAAAGTACCTCATGACATTCATGTTCATATTGCAGGTATTGATTTAATAAGAGGAGAGAAAGGCGAATTTTATGTCTTAGAAGACAATCTAAGATGTCCTAGTGGCGTAAGTTACATGTTAGAGAATAGAGAGATCACTAAGCGAATTTTTCCAGAGATGTTTAGCGCTAACAATGTAAGTATGGTCGCTAACTATCCTATGATTCTTCATAATATCTTAGTGTCACTTTCTCCTAGAAACATTTCGACACCTAATGTGGTTTTAATGACTCCGGGGGTATATAATTCTGCTTATTACGAACATACTTTTTTAGCCAGACAAATGGGAATTCCATTAGTTGAAGGAAGAGATTTAGTAGTAAATAATGGTAAGGTTTATATGAAAACAACTTCAGGTCTTCAACAAGTTGATGTTATTTATAGACGCTTAGACGATGAATATTTAGATCCATTGGTATTTAGACCCGATAGCGCCTTGGGAGTTCCTGGTTTAATCAGTGCATACAAATTAGGTACAGTAGCCTTAGTTAATGCCGTAGGAAATGGCGTTGCTGATGATAAAGCCGTTTATGCGTATGTACCAGAAATGATTCGTTATTATCTAAATGAAGAACCTATTCTTAAAAACGTTCCTACCTACCAAATGGAAAATTTAGAAGAACGTGAGTTTGTATTTGCCGACATGGGAAATATGGTAATCAAAGAAACCAATGGAAGTGGTGGTTACGGAATGGTTATGGGAAATAAAGCCACCGAAAAAGAATTAGAAGACGCGAAAATTGCTATTGTAAAGAATCCACGAAATTTTATTGCACAGCCTATTATCCAACTCAGTACGGTTCCTTGTTTTATCGATGGAGAACTCAAACTTAGACATGTTGATTTACGACCTTACGCTTTATGTGGTCCTAACGGAGTGCAAATTGTACCTGGAGGTTTAACAAGAGTAGCCCTTACCGAAGGTTCACTTGTTGTTAACTCTTCTCAAGGTGGCGGAAGTAAGGATACCTGGATAATGAAATAGTCAATAAAATAGAACCAATAAAACAAACACTATGGAAGTAAATATGCTAAGCCGAGTTGCTGATGGGATGTTTTGGCTCAACAGATACATGGAAAGAGCAGATGGCATGTTGCTTACGCTCAACACGCTTTATATCATGTCTTTTGATCAAGAAACAAATGACTATCACGGGTATAAACCATTATTAGAAAACTATACTAATTTATCGCCTTAGGAAATATTAGCTGTACAACACAATACTAACTTTGTATTAAAGCACATTATTTGTGAAGCTACAAACACGAGCTCTGTTAAGTGTCTTATCTCTAAAGCCAGAGAAAATGCAAGAGGTTCTCAAGATAAAATTACCAAAGAATTGTGGCAACATATTAACTCTATGTATCATTTTATTAACGATCCAGAGTTACCCAAAAAACTAGAAACACCTGAAGCAATTACAGTTTTAAGTAGAATCAATAAAGATTTTTTACTTTATAATGGTATTTATCAAGTTACGATGCCAAGAGGTTTGGGCTGGTCATTTTCTAGAATTGGAAAACATATTGAAAGATGTTTGCAAACCATATCTATGACACAGTCTTATTATGAGCCTATACAATATAATCTAGAAGGCAAAGAGGATTTGCTGTATTGGAGAAAACTATTACTGTCCCTTTCTGGCTATGAATTTTATCAAAAAAGTTATAGTAACATTGCTCACAATCGCAAGGTAGTGCAGCACTTAATCTTTAATAAGGATTTTGCTCACTCCGTAATCTATACTTTAACATTACTGGAATCGTATTTAAACACCATATTAAAAGACAACAATCAAAGCGAAGCGGTAACGATGCGCAATCAATTTGGCCGACTAAAAAGCTCCTTAGAGTTTACCGATTATCACCAACTTACGAATCAACAACTAGAAGATTTACTGAAAAACACAAGAACACAAATAACTCAATTTTCGATAGATTTCTCTAAATTATTCTTCTCTTATTCCTAAAAAAAATGGCTGTTTTTAATATTGTTCATATCACGACATACCAATATAACTGGCCAATTAAAGAAAGTATTAATGAAATCAGATTGTTTCCTCATAATTTTGAAAATCAAGAGGTATTGCAATTTCAGCTTTCTATTACTAAAAACCCACAGCTAAGTATCAGTACAGATTACCACGGGAATCGTGTGGGGAATTTCAATATTATGGAGCCGCACTCAGAAATGATTGTTGAGTCTAAGATGTTAGTGCGTACAACACATTCACAAAAAATACCCGAAATAGACCATGTGAAAGTAGCAGACTTAACAACTAAACTAGAGAAAGATGTTTATTTATTAAGACTCTCGTATCCAGAAACAATTAAGAAGCAAGAAGAAATCATCAAGATCTTAAAAGAAATTGATTACAGTGACAAATCGATTATTGCCATTGCACAACAATGCAACGAATATATCTTTACTAATTTTACGTATACTAAAGGAATTACAAATATCGAAACCACAATAGATGAGATTTTAGAACATCGAAAAGGGGTTTGTCAAGACTTTGCCCTTGTCTTATTACAGCTTCTTAGAACTGCCGGTATTCCATCAAGGTATGTAAGTGGCTATATCTGTCCTAATGAAAGTGGCCTTAGAGGTGAAGGCGCAACACATGCGTGGGTAGAAATTTACTCACCTATACAAGGTTGGCTAGGTATTGATCCTACAAATAATATCTGGACCATGGACAATCATGTAAAGCTCTCCGTGGGCCTTAACTTTATCGAATGCACGCCTATTAAAGGAACGTTTAAAGGATTGGCGAAGCAAACACTATCTGTATCAGTTTCTATAGGATATGAAGACGGTAGGCATTTTGAGGAAGTAAATAATGTACAACTCCAAGATGTATCTGCTGAGTTGCAGAAAGAACTGGATTATGCTGAACAGCAGCAACAATAATAAATGCCAAAGTAAAGTAAAACTAGAATTTCAACTTAACCCAACGATAAACCCAAGCAATTAGTATATACTTCGCGATAGTCGTTTATTCTAAACCTTTTAAAGAAGTTGATATCATGGGAATTGTTTTCTTTACACGGCTTTTATTTTCATCGATAATTGCTTTTAAAGCGTACCCGTTTAGATAGTTTTAAAAAAAGGTCCAACTTTAATTAAAAAGTTAAACCCTTATATTTTTTAACTTACATACTTTTTAGGATAGTTTCTTAAATTGCTATAACATTACTAATTATTTCATTTAACTACTATTTTTTTACTCGCCGAAAAACCATCACTAATAACCTGCAAAACATAAATTCCAGAACTACTATTATTAAATGTTAAATCCCACTTATTAAACCCATTTTCTGAAGTATTTACATTTATTTTTCTTCCTTCTAAATCAAATATTTTAATTTCAATTTTTCCTAAATCTAAATCTTTGCTAAAGGCAATTTCAAACCTATTATTTGTAATAGGATTGGGGAAAACCGTTAGTGACGATTTTATTAAGACAAACTCTTCATTTGATAATGTTTCATTTGTTTCTTCAAAATTCCATTCAACAAAATCCTGATCATTTTTTACAATGAAACTTAATTTACTAGCTTCGTCTTTTAATCTAACATTATGTACATTTTGAAAGGGCAGATATACTATTGTATTAGCATCAACTTCATAAACTTGGGTTTTTTTAGGTGTGAAATTTGATGTATATCTGGCTATATTAGAAATTCTAACTTGATCTAAATCTGCTTTAATCATTCCAGAATATCCTCCACTATAGCGTTCTGCTATGTTAAGTGACAAATTAGAACTTATTAAATTAAAATTAGTACTTGTATTTTCTTGTCGTACTACACCATTAACAAAAAGTTTTGTTGTGTTTCCTGAATGTGTAACAGCAATATGCACCCATTCATTATTTTTTAGTTTCCCTCCTGTTGCATTTGAATTTAAAGCTGCACTAGTTGAATGAGAAATAAACTTAACCGAATAATCTGAAGTACCCACATCTGTAATTTCTATACCAAAGACTGGTTGTTGATCTAGAATAACATTACTGTTACTATTACCCTCTTTTAAACGCATCCAAGTTTCAAATGTATAATCTCCTGTAAAGTCTAAAGTATTATTTGGTGTTTGTCGTGCATACATATATTGGCTTCCTCCAAATTCCCCATAACCATCAAATCCTCCTTGTGTAGTAAAAACTTCAGTTTCAGACCAAGAATCAGCATAATACTTATTATCAATCATAGATTTAACTCTAAACTGATAGACTTTACCGCTAGGATTATTTATTGTATAACTTTTTGAAGTAATCCCACTAGCTACCTCTGTCCAATCACCTTGATCTACTTTTTGCTCTAGCGTAAATTCATTCCAATTAATTCTCTCACTTGTTTCCCAACTAACAGTAAAATCGTTACCAGACCCTGCACTCCTAATTGATGTTATTTGTGGATTTGGCATAATATCAAAAGTAGCTCCGGTTATTGTATTGTATCCAGCTGAAGCGTTAGTCCACCCTTGGATATCATACCATCCATTTATGTTATTATCATTATACCAACCCCAATTTATATAATAGTAAGGAACGTTATTAATTTCTTTATAACCATTTACAACAAAAACATGCCCGTCTCCTGTTCTACTTGCATCAACAGCAACTGGAACAGGATAACCAGCTAAAATATTTTCTTTCAATCTTGTCCAAAATGGAGACCAAGTTACATCTTCATAATGACTGGTATAGCGAAAGAAGCTTTCGTAAGCAAACGGTGTTTTACTAATATTAGAAGTCGATCCACTAGGCTCAAAATTCATCTCTAAAGCACAATCTACACTATAAAACAATTCCCCTATAGCTTTTCGTTGAATATCTGTTGATGCTTTACCATTATATTCATCAAGCATATTAGACCAGTCATAATCTATATTATCAAAAAAAGAAGCATGTCGTACCAATGTTCCATTATAATTATCTGAAAACACATTACTGCCTATCCCTTTTACGGGCCACTTATAATAATTTAAAACTTGCGACATAGAAATTGCTACACATCCAGCAGACGAATGACTAGGCGTATAATAATTACCTGCATATACAACATTACCATTATTATCTACACAATTTACACCTCCCCAAACATCGGTTAAAAAAGGTTCTACTGTTTGCGCAAAAGAAATGGTACTAATTAATGATAGTATAATTAGAGCTCTAATTTTAAATAATTTCAAGTATAAAATATCTTTTTTCATGTCATATATTTTAAAAACCGCACATAGAACTCCTTCAATAAAAGTTAATCTACTGATTATTAGTTTTTTATTTAAAATAAATATTTGTTAATTCGTTGGAAGAACATAATCTTCACTTGTCCAAAAAACGGTATTTATTAGCTTTATGAAATAACTATACTCCCCTTTTACTTCTATTTTATCAAAATCGGTTACAGGATCAAAAGCTGATAGATTATTATCTAAATCTAATTGTAACAGCGTTTTGCTATCAAATACAAATCGTTCAAAATGATTAGGTTCAAAATCTGACGGGTATCTGTCAATATATGATACTCTTATATCATCTAAAGAGCCTTTAAAGAAATTTATATTTCCACCTCTATACATATAATTGAAATCAAGCCAGGTATCGTTTACAGGTTGTATCCAAAGCGGATCAGCACTTGAATCAATTAATTTTCCGTTTATGTAAAATTTAGCTATACCATCTGAAGAAGAACGCGATATGGCTACATGAACCCATTCATTAAATTTAAGATTAAGGTTTGAATTACTAGTTTCCATTGTTCCTAACGGTAAATTATCATCATCCAATCTATTATACTTTACAGCATAATCGGCACTAGCATCTCCAATTAAATAAAGTTCAAAGTTTTTACCACGTTCACTAATAGTTGCCCCTTTAGCAGTCTTCCCTGAAGGTTCATTTGCGTCACCTAATAATGCGTCTGGATCCACTTTAATCCAAAGTTCATAAGTCCAATCTTCACCAGACATAGTACTTAAATCTGTAGAACTAGAACCACTAAAGGCATAAAACCTGTCATCATTAGTGTCTGACCCTGTAAAAGTTGGATAAGTTAAGTTAGCTCCTTTGACAAAGACTGTATCAATTTGGACAATAGTACCTGGATATACAGGAAGTGCCTCTCTTTCACAAGATGTAATTGTTAAACTTCCAAGAATAATTAAAAAGCATATAAATTTAAATAGTTTCATATTTTTAAGTTTTTCGTTTTATTATTATTATTTTTTAAGGTGTGAACCATCCATTTATTGACACATCTTCATTTGGAACTCCGTACTGAGGATTTACGCCTCCAAAAGTGTAAAATGGCTCTACAAATACTTCCAGCTGTTGGGCAGGAATTGGAAAATGAAGTAAAGAACCATCTTGTAATTGGCCTGTTCTACGCATATCAAAATATTCAATTCCCATACCTGTTAAAGGAAGTTCAATGGTTCTTTCGTAAGTTATGGCGTTTTGTATTTCTACTTTATCATCTATAGCTACAGGCGGCAGGCCTCCTCTTGTTGTTCTTGTTCCTGCATTAATACTATTCGCTGCTTCAGCTAATCTATCCAGTCTTAATAACGCTTCGGCCTTAAATAAATCTATTTCAGCTTTACGCATCATGATAACTGGCCCAAAAAAATTGGCATTTATCCAACTGTCTAAACGTGAATATCGGTAAGTAGACCATCTGAACTCACCTCTTTCTGGCCTATTATTAGATGCATCATATTGAAAATCTGTTTGCACTCGCAAATCATTTGAAATGATACGCCCTTCATGCGGTAAAGTATTTAATCCTCCTTCTGGCCAATTTGCAGGAATTGTTTCATCTAATAAATGAACAACTCTCATGTCCACTTTCCCCCAACTCGTTCTAGCCATATAATATTTATACCAAGACATCCATTTTCTATCGGCAGCGTTACCATCACCTTCTACATTAAAATCTTCTGTTATTCCTCGCTCTGCGTGATATAGAACCTTTTCCCAATCAATAGCATTTGTTTGTTCTTTATTCCTTGGAGCATACACCAAAAGACGCGCTATGAATGAGTGTGATAATTTTGACATGTCTTGATTTGTAAAGGCATTGCCGTTAATCCATTCTGATGGAAGCACAAAATCATTGCTATCAAATACTAGAATGGCTTTTTCTAATTGACTAATTGCCAAGTTTATTGAAGCTGTATAGTCTGTAACTTCGAGACTAGTATAATCTGTATTTTCATCAGATGGATACCCTTTATCATAAACCAAACCTATATAACCATTACCTAGACCTTGCATAAAATATGCATAGCCTTTAACCATTTTGGTTTCGTCTCCATTGTTACCTATTTGTACTCCATTATTAAGACCAGTCAATACGTCGTTAGCTGTTGTAATAACGCCATACATATATTGCCAATAATTTTTAATAATAGAATGCTGCGCATAAGAAGGTGAATTATCCATAAAAATTCTTGGTTCTTCACTCATATCAAGGGTGCCATAATTTGCAAAATTAACAGTTCCCCAATCTGCCATAACCCACATAGCAGGTCCTGGTGATCCAAAATTATGCTGTTCCTGGCTAAACCAAGTGTTAAACAAGCCAGAAGCCAAGCTTCTTATTCCATCAGACGTTGATAGTACTACGCTCCTATCAGGATCATTATAGTTTTCCACTTCTAAATTACTACAGCCAATAAAAAGAAGACTTGTAGTTACTACTAATAAAAAATATTTATGTGTTTTCTTTTTCATATTTATTAAAATTTAACTTGTATAGATAATGAGTAGTTTCTAAAATTAGGATATCCGAAATTGTCAAAAAGAAATCCATCCTCCCCAACTTGAGGATCATAACCAGTATAGTCAGTTATAGTCCAGAGGTTACGACCTATAACCCCCATTTTTATTTCTTCGATATGTATTTTTGCAAAACCCTTAGTGTTCTTATTAAGTGTGTAGTATATTGAGGCTTCATTAAGCTTTACATAAGTTGCATTTTCAACCCAAAAACCATTTATAGCATCAGCATCATATAATGATTGATAGTAGTCAACTGTTTTTTTGTTCTCTGGCTTGGTATGAATTTGATCTATAATACCAAGACGATTATCTCTTACTAAGTATTGCGCTGTGTGGTTATATAAATCGCCACCTTGTTTCCATTGCCATAACATGTATACTGAGAGATTTTTATAGCTAAAAGAAGTATTTAGTCCCAAATTAAAGTCCGGGTTAATATCTCCTATTTTCTGTACTTTTTCAGCACCAGTTTCATCGGTAATAACAAAAGGTTTTTCGTTTACAGTACCTATATCGCTTGTTAAAACTACAACACCATCTCGATTAACTGAGTAATTGTTGATATCATCACCATCAGCGAGCTGTTGTTTCATTCCATCTAAAGTCCTAACAAAATCGACCCCATACATAGTTCCAAATGTCTCTCCTTCTTTTATTCTAAACGTATTTCTTGGACCTGTTCTATATTCAGGAATAGTTAGCTTAGTTATTTTTTGTCTTGTGCGATCAAATGTTATGGTTGCATCCCAACTAAAATCATCGGTTGAAATAATTTGCGCATTTAACATGGCTTCAAGTGTTTTACTTTCAAGCTCACCTGCATTCACATTTTGATAAGGAAATCCTCCAGCATGTGAGGCTAATGGTGCTAACAAGTATTGATCAGTAACTTTAGTATTTGAGTAGGTCGTTTCAAACCTAAATCTATTTAGAAAAGAGGCTTCGATTCCAATCTCCATTTCTGCTGAACGAGATGGTTTTAAATCTCTATTCCCCAAGGTGTTTTTAGATGCTATACCATCACTTAAATTAAAGGTTTCATCTTTATCCCCAAAACCTGGTCTTAATCCAGATGTTCCATAAGCGGCCCTAATTTTCAACTCTTGAATTCCGGGTAATTCGATGTCTTTTGTAATACGATAAGCTCCAGAAACACGAAAGTAATTTTGCCATCTTTCATTTTCACCAAAAAGTGAAGAACCATCCATTCTATACAAACCATCTAAAATATACCTGTCTTTAAAAACGAATGAGGCAATTGCAAAATAATTAGTCGCTCTTATATCTGAAATAAAACTTACAGCATCAATATTAGCTGGGTCAAAATTATCAAATATTGGAAAATCATTTAAAACAAAAGACGTTCCATTAGTTGTCGTACTTTCAAAGTGATTATCTTCATTCAAAAAACTTAATTTTCCATTAAAATCTAGATCTTTCCAAGTTTTTTTAAAGTTAACAGTCGCTCTTAATGTTTGATTTAAAGCTTTGTAGTTTTTTCTACTTAATGATCCACCTGTATAAGAAAGTACCATTGGGTTAAGCAGATTAAGCTGTAAAGGATCTGCATTAGCATCTATATAGTTAGGTAATAAATCATCAATAGTAGTTTTTGGAGATAATATTTTATTATTATAATCTTCTAACTCAAAAGCATAAGAAGCGTCAAAACTAACGACTTTATTCAATTTCCAGCTAATATCATAAGCACTTAATAATCTACTTTTTTCAGCTGTACTTTCCTTTTTTCCCAAATCATACAACGGGTTGGCAAACTGCGTGTTCCATTGGTTTGGATAATAATTATTTTCTTGACCATCAATATTCTTTTTAAACAAATCAACATCTGGATCTGTCGATGCGACTTCAAAAAAAGCACTTGTTCCTCCTCCTAAATAATCATTGTTAGTACGTATATAATTATTGCTGGCAGAAATCTTTACATTATCCGAAATAGAATGATCTATATTTAGCCTAAAACTTTGGCGGTTGTACCCACCTGTTTCTATAACTACACCTTCACTTTTGTTATTTTCAAATGAGGTATATAAATTGGTTTTACCCGATTTATGACCTACACCAACATAATTAGTAATATATGTACCATTAGCAAACATTTCTTTTTGCAAATCATTATTAACCCTATATGGTAAATCTTGATAGTGATCGTCTTTTTCGACACGATTTCCACTAATTCTTGGATCCCATCCAGAGACATAATCACTTGGATAATTAACAAATTGATATTTTGTATATGTATCAGTATCTAACCAAGTAGGATCAAGACGATAATGATGAGATGTAGATAAATCTAAAAGATTGGCTACTTTTTGAAATCCTAATTCATTTCTAATAGTTACTGTCGTTTTTCCATTAGCTATGTTTTTACCTCTTTTTGAAGTTACCACAATTACACCATTTGCTGCTTGAGAACCATAAAGCGCTGCTGCTGCTGCTCCCTTTACAACTTCTATAGATTCTACATCATCTACATTTATGTCTGCTAAAGATCCTCCCATAATTACCCCATCAATTAAAAGCATAGGACTATTACCGCCTCTAACAGATGTTGATCCTCTTAAAACAATATTAGCACTTCCTCCAGGAGAACCACTAAAAGAGCTAACTGTAACACCCGCCATTTTACCTTGTAAAGCTGAAGACACTGACGTTTGTGGTGCTTTTCCTAAATCTTCTGAATTTATTTTGGCAACTGAAACCGACATTTTTTTACGTGAAGTCCCAGAAGCAACTCCAGAAATAATGACTTCGTTAAGAATGTTCATATCTGGTTTTAAATGAACAACAATAACACTTGTTTTGTTATTAATTTTAACTATTTCATTTAGAAAACCTAGATAGGAAAACACCAATACATCTGTTGGATAAACGTCAATATTAAATTTGCCATCAAAATCTGTTGTCACACCATTACTTGTTCCTTGAATAATTATTTGTACCCCTGGTAATGGTGTGCTCGTATCATCATAAACAACGCCCGATACATTCCTCTTTTCTTGCTGGTCTAGATAGGTATCTTTTTTTCTGATAAGAATAACATTTTCTTTAATGGAATATTCTATATCTAAATTTATGAAAGCCATATTCAGGACTTTTGATACTGAAGCATTTTTGACATTTACAGATACTTTTTTGTCTAGATCAGGTAAATTACTACTAAAAAAAAAGTCGTAATTAGTTTTGCTAGAAATTAAATTAAATAGCTCCTGAACTGTTAGCTGCTGGTTTATTGTTAATGATATATCTTCACTTTCTTTCAGTATATTAGCCGCAATATTTGTTGAAAATGAACACACACTAATGACACTAAAAGCAAAAGTTAACAGTCTCTTTTTTGATTTTTTCAGATGTATTATATTAAAATAGTTCTTCATAAATAATATTATATAAGTTAAAATTTTATTCGAAAAATAGGGTTACTTCATCATTTTTTATTTTATAACTAATCCCTTCTGTATACTTAAGCATTTGTAAAAAATGCGTTAAACTATATTCTTTTTTTAATGTCCCCGTAAACCTATATTGCTTAATATTTTCATCATTAAGAATAAACTTAACTGGATACCAAACACTTAATTTTCGTATCATATTCTCTAGCGTTTCGTCTTCAAAAATCATTCTATTCGTAGTCCAAGACACCGCTTTTTGAACATTTACTTTTTCCACTATTATAGTACTTTGATTGTTATATAAAGTTGCTTGGCTACCTGGTTTAATCACTTGACTTTCACCTTGTTGGTTTGAAACATTTATGGATCCATCGATTAAAGTTGTGCTTGTATAGCCATTAGATTCGTAATTAGACACATTAAACTCTGTTCCTAAAACTTGAATTTTCAAATCCGAAGACTGAACAATAAAAGGACGATCTTTATCATGAGTTACATCAAAAAACGCTTCCCCTTTTAAAGTGATTTTACGTAATTTAGAAGTCGTCGAGTTTGTAAAACTTATACTTGTATTTGAGTTTAGCTCAACATTAGTACTATCTACCAAGATTAATAGATATTTTTTTCCTTTGGGAACAATTATTTTATATTCCGCATTTTCAGATGTTTTTAAATTTTTACTTGCAGCAAAACTCATAGCATCAGAATTAACGTTTACTAATACACCATTTTCATTTAACCAGCTCTTGTTTTCTATGTCGGAAATCACATAGTACTTATTGTCTGGTGTTTGCAATAGTAAATCTGAAGTATTAAAATTGGTTTCAACTAGATTGTCAGCAAACGTGTTCTTTGGTTCATTTAAAAGGAATAAAAGACTCGTTACCGAAATTAAAGTAACTAAAATAGCTGCATATTTTAATAAATTACTTAAACTAAACACTCTAGGTTTCTTAACCTCTTTAACAGCATAATCCTTCATTAAATTATCATACTGTTGTTTAATAAAGTCTTGTGATTTTTCAGATTTCTCATTATCAATATGAAGGGTTTTTAATTTCTTCAATATATCGATAGCTTTGGCAAATTCTTCTTTATCTGATTTATTTAAACCGGCCTCAATATTAGACCAGTATGCATTGTTAGTTATATAATTTGAAGTTACCCACGCAATGAACCCATCATTGTTTAATAATTTTTTTACGCTATTTTTTTTAGAACTTAACATAGTTACTTAAAGGTTTTATTACTCTTAAGAGTTGATTTATTAATTTTGTACTATACCTTTTTTGTTAATTTGTTAATTTTAACAAAATATAATTAACGCAAAATCTAAAGCAATGCACATACACTAAATAAATGCCTGTTTTTCTTAATTTATTATATCGCCAAAAAAGATAGCATTCATAAACAATTTGTTTGTACCATACCAAGCTCCTCTAAAATTAGGATTATCAGCAAACAACACCACGCGTCCTTTTCCTATTCTGCTCACAATTATAGAGGCCGACTTTTTAATATAATTATCTATATTCTCCTGAGACAAATAACCATCAATATGTGGTGTTTGTGTATACTTAGCAACGGTTGAAAAACGATTTTTGCTTGGCACCATAAAGACTTTGTTGTTTTTATACACTGGAATATTTTGATCGTGATAACCATAAGCGACGGGGTGTGTTGTATCGAGGTCGACGGCAACAATAGCACCTCCTATTTCTTGTTTTCCGAGAGTACCTCTTGAGTCTGTATAATTAATTCTTGTAGCTACAGAATCTGAAACTTTCTTAATTAAACTTTCATTAACTATTTTATTATTAATAGCCCAAGAACTAGCTGTTCGTATTGTGATTAACGTATTTCCTTGTGCCACCCAGTTATTTATTCTATCATAACTTATTTTCGAAAGCATGTTATAACTTCCAGATACCATAACCATGACGTTATATCTTTCCAAATCTATCCTACCAAACATATTACCAGAAACTTTAGTAATAGGCATTTGCATACGTTGTTCAAATAAGTGCCAAACTTCCCCAGCTTCATAGGCCGAAACTCCTTCTCCTACAAACATCATTACCTTAGGTTCTTTTAACACTGCAAAGTTAGAAGAACCTAAATCTACTCCTGTTGTACTAAAACCAGTGTTAACCGAATAAATCTGGATATTATATGCTTTGCTTGCGTTGTTAATTATTTCAAACAGCTCTTCTTTATTACTGTTTTGTAAACTAACAGGTATTAATAAAGTTCCTCTATCGAATGAAACAACATCGTTATTTGTAGATATAAAAAAAGGCTCTTGTGCTGTTTTTACAATAATACCTTTTTGCTGTAATTTATATAAAAGCGCCGGTGCATAATAATCGTCCCATGGTATTAAATAAGCATAATCGCTTGCTTTAAAATCTGCCGTATATACTATATTATTTTCTGGAGTGATTTCATTTTTTAGCGAAGTTGCTTTTGAAAGCGTGCTATATTTCATGTTATAAAAATTAGCCGTAGACCAAGAGGAGGCATCATAAAACACACTATCACGATACTTTCGGTTGGTTTCAAACATAGTGCGCACCATCAAATATTCTTTTTGTTCTGTTGGTACAACAAAAGAATAATCTTTTTTAAAAGTCTTACTTTTTAGGACTAAATCTTTATCTAAAGGATATACTTTTATTTTATGTTTTAATAATAAACCTATAAATTCTTTGTTCCTGTTTTTATCATAATTATCTCCAAAAACATATCCTTTAATATTACTTTTAGAAGCCTGATTTATAGCATTTCTAAAAAATTCATTCTGATAAGTATATAATAACTCTTTATTTTTAATGGCTGCTTTTATGGTTGCAAAAGAACTTACATATTGATTTCTAATGGTAAAAGCAAAAGACAAATTTCCTGTAGCTGTTTCTTGTATATGCCCTCTAGAACCTGCTTGCTCAAATAATAATGCTAACGAGCCTTGTAAATCACCATAAGTTGAACCATATCCTGGGTACGTAGCATCATATTTTTCCTTTGTAAAATATAAAGATCCTATTTCGTCTAAATCTGCCACATATTCTTTAGCAAAGGCAGAACTTAAAGTGGTACTATTCTCTATAGGAGTTACAGGGTTTAAAGATGCCGAAGCTTGTTTGGGCTCAAAAAAATAAGTGCTATTTGTTCCCATTTCATGAAAATCTGTAACCACATTTGGATACCACTCATGAAACCATTTTAATCTTGCATTACTTTCTTTTTGAACTGCTAAAAGCAAATCTCTATTTAAATCAAACCAATAATGGTTCGTTCTCCCATATGGCCACTGTTCATTATGCTCTATATCGTACTTATCTGAAATTAACGGATTTCCTTTATAGGAATTAGCCCAATTGGCATAGCGATCTCTACCATCTGGATTAATGGTTGGATCTAAAAATATAATGGTTTTATCTAGATACTCTAGTACTTTTGGGTTTTCTGAAGCGACTAAAGTATAAGCTGCTAATAAAGCCGCTTCTGTACTAGAGGGCTCATTGCCATGAACATTGTACCCTAAATTAATAAAAACAGGTAAATTTGAATAATCTGTTATATTCGTTTTTTCATCAACAACTTGCAAGTGTTTTTCTTTTAATGACAATAGGTTTTTGTGATTTTCAGAAGATGTAATTGTTAGTATTACTAGTTTTCTACCTTCGTTTGTGTCTCCATAATACTCTATAGTTGCTCTATTAGAAATTTCCGCAAGCTTTTCCATATAAGCAACAACCAAATCATGTCTAGTATAGGAATCTCCAATAGGATAGCCCAAGAATTCTTCTGGACTCGGAACATTACTATTAAAAGGCTTATAGTCTTCAGTGAAATAATTTTGCGAAAAAACCACAGATTGAAATAAAACAAATACTATGATTGTTAGCTGGTTAATCTTTTTCATATAGATTGATGAATTTTGCGTTATACAAACTAAAGAGTATAAAACACCTATATGTACTATAAGAAAACTGTTAAAATTTAATTTTATTTACTGAACAAAAGAAAAAGGAACTCTATATAATTTTCTCCTAATTTGCGAAGCTTTTTTATTGCATTACCTAGAATATTCCTAACTGTCTGATAATTAATGTCAAGTAATTCTGAAATCTCTGTGTTATTAAAGTTTTGAAAATACTTTAAATAAACTATTTCTCGTTCACGGGGACTTAATTTATTAATGATCTCCTTTAATTGATTTAGAATTACTTCTTTGTCATGATCATCATCTTCATGAAAAATGGTACCTTCATTTAAATCAAATTCTAATTGATTCTCTTTTTTAACTACTAGATTCAATTAATTAATGCAACTCTCAGGAAAAAAGATAGGATAATTTTTTCAAAAGAAAGGACATTTAAGTC
>NZ_JASMRH010000038.1:0-28774 GCF_041431385.1 Flavobacterium sp. Arc2
CTTTATACCGTTAAACAATACTTTAATTTAGCTTTTTTTTGATGTTCTCTTAACCTTGAGTTTAACTCGCTGAAAATCTATTATTTAAGAATCATGCTCTTTAACCTAGTTATTAAAAAGTAGGAATTATCAGTATTTAAACGAACTGCCTTGCAAGAATTCGCAAAATTAACCCCTCAAAATGCGAGATCTCTTGACTTATTGAACATGGACCTCTCAACCACTTCCTGAAGAAAAGCGAGAGTTTGCTGATTAAGCCCGAATAGACCTCTATTAAAATTAACAAGTTCTATAACCAAATCGAAGCTTCAGCCTTCTTCCTAGAACAAGAAGAAGCATTTGTCAAACTAGCGCGAAGAATTACTTATCAAAGCAAATCCTTTTGAAACACATCTTATTAATCTATCTACAGTTTATAAAAAACACAAAACACCCAACAAAGCACTAGTGCCATAGCCCTGATAGCAGCGAAAATCCTATTGAACCATCCCGATAGTTATCGGGATGGTTCAATAGATTGTAGCGAATAGCAGGAAATAGCTCCTAAAAACAAAGAACATCTCCCTTTTTACAGCGATAAACACAAAACTGCTTTGTTTTACTCCTATATATACAACAAACCTTAGCTATCTATTGTTTGTGTTTTTGTAATGGCGTATATTTGCATTCTTAAATTAACAAACAATGATTAAGATTACTTTGCCCGATGGGTCAGTTAAAGAGTTCGCGTCAGGCGTAACTCCGATGGATGTTGCTAAAAGCATTAGTGAAGGATTTGCTAGAAATGTAATTTCGGCTTCTTTTAATGGTACAACACTAGAAACAACCACGCCTTTGACAACGGATGGCAGTCTTATATTATATACATGGAATGATGAAGGCGGGAAGAAAGCTTTTTGGCATTCTACTTCACACGTTATGGCACAAGTTCTGGAAGAGATGTATCCTGGTATTCAATTGACTCTTGGACCTGCAATTGCCAACGGCTTTTATTATGACGTAGATTTTGAAGATCAAAAAATCACAGAGGCAGACTTTAAGAAAATTGAAGATCGTATGCTTGAGATTTCGAGAGGAAAGCACGAGTTCAAACTTCGTCCTGTTTCTAAAGCAGACGCATTAGAGCTATACAAAGATAATGTTTACAAAACCGAGATGATCACTAATCTTGAAGACGGAACGATTACGTTTTGCGATCATGATACTTTTACCGATTTATGTCGTGGAGGACATATTCCAAATACTGGAATCATCAAAGCAGTGAAAATAATGAGTGTCGCTGGTGCTTATTGGCGCGGTGATGAGAAAAATAAACAATTAACACGTGTTTACGGGACTTCATTCCCTAAACAAAAAGATTTAACGGAGTATCTTCTTTTACTTGAAGAGGCAAAACGTCGCGATCACAGAAAACTAGGGAAAGAACTGGAGTTGTTTGCTTTTTCACAAAAAGTGGGAGCAGGTCTACCACTATGGCTTCCTAAAGGAGCTGCATTGAGAGAAAGATTAGAGCAATTCTTGAAAAAAGCACAGAAAAAAGCAGGATACGAGCAAGTGGTTACACCTCATATAGGTCACAAAGAGCTTTATGTCACTTCTGGTCATTATGCAAAATATGGAGCTGATAGCTTCCAGCCAATATCTACTCCTAATGAAGGAGAAGAGTTTTTATTAAAACCGATGAACTGTCCTCATCACTGTGAGATATACAATGTAAGACCTTGGTCCTACAAAGATCTACCAAAACGTTATGCTGAATTTGGAACAGTTTACAGATACGAGCAAAGTGGTGAACTACACGGATTAACACGTGTACGTGGGTTTACTCAAGATGACGCACATATTTTTTGTACTCCAGAGCAACTTGATGAAGAGTTTAAAAAAGTAATTGACTTGGTACTCTATGTATTTGGTTCATTAGGATTCGAAAACTTTACAGCTCAGATTTCACTTAGAGATAAAGAGGACAGAGAAAAGTATATAGGAACTGATGAAAACTGGGAAAAAGCAGAGAATGCAATTATCAATGCTGCTGCAGACAAAGGATTAAGCACTGTTATTGAATATGGCGAAGCCGCATTCTATGGTCCGAAGTTAGATTTCATGGTAAAAGATGCTTTAGGAAGACAATGGCAATTAGGAACAATTCAGGTAGATTACAACCTACCGGAACGTTTTGATTTAACTTACAAAGGATCTGATAACGAATTACATAGACCTGTGATGATTCATAGAGCTCCTTTTGGTTCGATGGAAAGATTCATAGCTATCTTACTAGAACACACTGCAGGAAATTTCCCACTCTGGTTGATGCCAGAACAGGCTATTATATTGTCTTTGAGTGAGAAATATGAAATATATGCGAAAAAAGTTTTAGATTTGCTAGAAAATCACGAAATTCGCGCCCTCGTTGACAACAGAAATGAGACAATAGGTAAGAAAATTAGAGACGCTGAAATGCAAAAAATCCCGTTTATGCTGATTGTAGGCGAGGAAGAAGAGAAAAACGGTACCATTTCTATCCGTCGTCATGGACAGGAAGGAAAAGGGAACATCAGCGTTACGATCGAAGAATTTGCTGCAATAGTAGATGAAGAGATCAAAAAGACATTAAAAGTATTTACAGTTTAACTTAAATTATAAAGTCATAGCAATAAGAAGCAACAGAGGTTATCAACCTCGCGTAGAAAAAAAGGATGCCCACAGAATAAACAATCTTATTCGTGGTGTACAAGAAGTACGTCTTGTAGGTGAAAACATTGAGCCAGGAGTTTTTAAACTTTCTGAAGCCCTAAGATTAGCAGATCAATTTGAATTAGATCTAGTCGAGATTTCGCCTAATGCGGAGCCACCGGTTTGTAAAATCATGGATTACAAGAAATTTGTTTACGAGCAAAAGAAACGTGATAAGGTTCTAAAAGCGAAATCTACTCAAGTAGTCGTAAAGGAAATTCGTTTTGGTCCTCAAACAGATGAGCATGATTATGAGTTCAAGAGAAAGAATGCCGAAAAATTCTTGAAAGAGGGTGCTAAATTGAAAGCGTTTGTTTTCTTTAAAGGTCGTTCGATTATCTATAAGGATCAAGGTCAAATCTTATTATTGAGATTAGCTACAGACTTAGAAGAATTTGGAAAAGTAGAAGCGATGCCAGTTCTTGAAGGAAAGAGAATGATTATGTTCATTGCACCTAAGAAGAAAAAATAAGAATCCTCCCCTAGTCCCTCCGAAGGAGGCTTAACTAGATGTAATAGGATTACTGATACACCTCGATTACCTCTCCTTCCGATAGCTATCGGAAGGAGAGGTTTGGGGTAAGTAAAAATAAGTAAGTAAGAATAAATTAAAACACTAGGAAAAAATGCCTAAAATGAAAACCAAATCTAGCGCCAAGAAACGTTTTAAAGTTACTGGTTCTGGAAAGATTAAAAGAAAGCATGCTTTTAAAAGTCACATCTTGACTAAAAAATCTAAAAAACGTAAATTAGCTTTGACACATTCAGCGCTAGTTCACAAAACAGATATGAAAAGCATCAAACAACAATTAAGAATTATCTAATAAGCCAGTAGTAAAAAGTCACTAGCCAATAGTTGTAAAACTTTTGCCTAATGCCTACTAACTATTGCCTAGATTTCTTTAGGTTAAAACAATTTAAAATAACCTTGGAGTATGGCCTTTAAGTTCTCTTGATTCAATTCGGGACGCCTGCTACAAAAAAAACAATAAAATTATGCCAAGATCGGTAAATTCAGTTGCAAAAAGAGCAAGAAGAAAAAAAATAATGAAGCTAGCCAAAGGTTACTTTGGTAGACGTAAAAACGTTTGGACAGTAGCTAAAAATGCGGTAGAGAAAGCAATGTGCTACGCTTACCGTGATAGAAAAGTGAACAAAAGAAATTTCCGTGCTTTATGGATTCAACGTATCAACGCTGGAGCTAGATTAGAAGGAATGTCTTATTCACAATTCATGGGGAAAGTAAAAGCTAACGGAATCGAATTGAACAGAAAAGTTCTTGCAGATTTAGCGATGAACCACCCTGAAGCTTTCAAAGCTGTACTTAATAAAGTAAAATAAACGTTTTATAAACTCAATTTAGATTACTTACTTATAAAGAAACCTCATCCGCCCTGGCGTGATGGGGTTTTTTGTTTTAAGAAAGCATCAAATTAGGCCAATTCACATTTAGGGTTATCACAATTAATTATATTTTCTATAATAATTAAAAATTACAACTTCGTGAATACCGCTAAAAATAGCTAAAGTTTAAAACTATCTTTTTATTAATCTGCCCTAGAATAATATCTAATTGCAAAAACAAGAACTTAAGTTATTGCTCAAGCTCAAAACATACTACTCAGCAGCAACGTCAAATTTATTGAATAGCACTAATCAACTGCCATGCGATAGAAAAGCAACACTTACAGAAAACCTCATAAGCTATTAATCAACACGGAGCCCCTAGCCAAACTATGTTAAAAGTGCTATCCTTTGAAAAAAATTTAGGTATCGCTCCTACTGCTATCTATAACGAAACAACGTTTTTCAAAATAAACTTAAAAATAGACTTACAAATGTGGAAAACCGTATTATAGCTAATAAAGGAATAATTACATTTGACACTAAATCCATTAAAGGATTTAAATCAAGTATTCTATTCATTATATAATCGACATCATGATGTTCAAAAAAGTATTAGTTGCCGAAGATCTAGATAGCATCAGCATTACAGTTGTACAAGCTTTAGAGACACTCTCCATTCCGGAAATAGAACATTCTAAATATTGTGATGATGCCTTTTTGAAAATAAAAAAAGCACTTCATGACAATGCCCCCTATGATCTATTGATTACTGATTTATCTTTTAAAAGTGATCATCGCGAAAATAAGCTAACGTGCGGTGACGAATTAATCGAAGCCGTCAAGCAAATCCAACCCAATATTAAAACAATTGTCTTCTCCATAGAAGACAAGTCCTACCGTATAAAATCCCTCTTTAATAATTTAGGTATCAATGCCTATGTTTCGAAAAGCAGAACAAGTATCCCCGAACTTAAAATTGCGGTAGAAAATATTTTCAAAACCGAAGAAAAGAATGTTTCATCTGAATTAGTCTATGCTTTAAATGACAAATCACTACTTGAAATTGAAGCCTACGATATTTCACTACTGAAATTATTATCTAATGGCTGTACCCTAGACGAAATTTCGATATCATTTAAAAATTCAGGAATAATACCTAATGGCAGTAGTAGTATAGAAAAGCGAATTAACAAATTGAAAATTTACTTTAAAGCCAACAATAATGTACATCTAATAGCGATTGCCAAAGATTTAGGACTGATTTAAAAAGCAAATTCTTTCCTCGCTTAGTCTGGACATTTAATGACTACGTAAAATTAAAAAACGAGATTAATTTAAAAAATAATTATACCTTATACTAATCTCAAATCTTTATTTACAAGTCAATAATTAACTAACAATGACACCAAAAATAAAAAAGAGTCCATTACGGTTTTCCGTAAAGTAATCTCTTCTTTTGCACTTAAATTTGCTTTGATTAAAATTTACAAAATGTTTCACTTTAATAATCAAAGCATGCGAATTCACAATAAAAAAGAAGAACTGGGTACTACCGAAGAAAACAATGAAAACATCATTGATAATAAATGGAGTAAACTTCTTATTGATTATAAAAATTACGTAAAGGAATACATTAAACATTACGAAAAGTCGCTAAACGGCAATCCTATTTCATTGACGAAATACCCTTACATGAAAATCAAATCTGAGCTATTAGCTGAACGCATTAACAAAGCACAAGAAAAATCCATTTTAACCAAAAAACAAATCAAAAGGTTTTCAAAAATAAATGTCAAATTAAGTAGTGCTTGCTATCAATAAATATATTTTTAAACTATGATTTATCCTTAACATATCTAATTCTCCTTTTACACCTACATCCCCTTCTCCATTTCTACCGCAAGAAATACTATATTTTTTTATAAGACTAATTATAAAGGCATTCTGATTTAATTTACGTCCAATGCGGTTTCCCGTAACCTAATGTGGATTATTGGAAGTAAGTTTGCCGTATCTAAAATAAAGAATATGGAATCGCAAATCTTGCCTACATCCGACCCTATTGTAATTACCAGAAATAACATGCATAGTTCACATTTTAGTAAAACTTTTTATGACCAAATAAAAATCTAAAAAAAATAAGCAGAACATTGGACTAATGGAATACCCACTTCCTCTTAGAAATAGACAACAATCCAAACGTATCAATAGCATTACAAAAAAAAAGACTCCATGAATTTTAATATAAAAATAGATCAAATTGTTCTTGATAATGACCGCCTAATTATCTTATATAAATCAGGAACCAAAAAAGAAATACTAATTTCGGATTTAAAAGATATTTACATTACCGTAAATAAGATCAAACCCATTTATGAATTTCTAATAATTATCTTTTCTGTAGTTGGTACTCTTTTTGCTTTTTTCTACTTACAAGCGAACCTAATTTTAATTATTTCGTCTTTATTGATTGTAGTAATTACAGCTAAAATGAATAATTACAAGCAATATGGTATGAAGATAAATCTAAAAAATGGAATAACCATCATAAAACGAGTTCCGTTAAAATCAAAAAATGATACTATCAATTTTGTAAATGATATTCGAAAAAAGGTTTATAATAGTAAAATAGAAAGCACTAATAAACTCGCATACAACAAATAAATTATTACACTAAAGTACTCGCAAAACGGATAATTATAACCTGATGAATTCTATCCCGATAAATCAACTATAGGAATTGTATCATCGTAATAATAGTGACATTTAAAAAAACATTAATATTCCTTACCACAATGAGGTTTCCCGTAAAGAAATCAATATATACCATTGTACTTTTGAAAAAAACCTACATGATCATTACTCATAACATCCCAATATCCCTTTTTTGTATATCCCTAATCTTTTGCTCATGTAAAAATTCGAGTGAATCAACTCAGCTTTCGCCTAAATCAACTTATGAAGTTGAGAAAAATAAGGATTCTTTAGAACTTAGTCAATACTTACAGAAGGTTATAGGCACTGATGAAAACGGAGATAATGTCCATGGCAATATAAATATTGAAGGGGAAATTGGCCTTGGTACTCTGATCAATAAAGATGCTATAGCCATAGAAATTGTTGTAGAATGGAATGGAAAAAACAAACTATTAGCTACTGATTCACAAGGTTATAAATACAATCTAAAAGTCAAGTAATTTTACAGACTGACTACCAAAATAAATAGTGAGCTAATCGCTATTTAACTCTTCCACTTTACTCCTGCCATTTTTTCATTTTTCTACAACAAATGAAAGTTTAATCACGATTCTTTTAAAAAATTTGACTAGGTTGCAACCTTTTCAATCGTATTTTCCCCTAATAAATGAAACGTATTCTTTTAGTACTCCTCCTGTTTTTTTATACTGCCTTTTACTCCCAAACAAAACTGCTATCCTGGAATATTGAAAACTTCGGTCAATCAAAATCTCAAGAAGAAATTACTCATATAGCACAGACCGTGAGGGAATATGATATCGTCGCCGTTCAAGAAGTAGTGGCAGGTTATGGCGGTGCACAAGCCGTTGCAAAACTAGCAGACGAACTAAATCGTAAAGGAAGCAAATGGGATTATGTAATTAGTGATCCTACAAGCAGTAGTGCCTATAAAACGGAGCGCTATGCCTTTATATGGAAAACTGCAAAACTTAAAATAATTGGTAAGGCATGGTTAGAAAAAAAATACAATTTAGAAATTGACAGAGAACCATATTTAGCCACATTCCAATATCAAGGCAAACAATTTACCGTTGTGAATTTTCATGCGATAACCCAAAAAATGCAGCCAGAAACCGAAATAAAATATTTCAAATTCTTCCCTGGCGAATACCCTACACTAAATTTAATTTTTGCGGGTGATTTCAATTGTCCGCAATCACATAACGTTTTTAATCCTTTGAGAAAAATGGGATACCAACCTATTTTGGTTGGCCAAAAGACATCGTTAAAACAAAAATGTAAAAATGACCGATGTCTTGCTTCTGAATTTGATAATATGTATTATAAAACCTCTAAGATTAAAACTATAAACTCAGGGTTTATCCCTTTTTACAAAAATTTCAACTCGCTGAAAGAAGCGAGAAAAATATCAGACCATATCCCTATCTGGTTTGAATTTTCATTGAACTAACTATTCAAACACTTCAAATGTATCGCCATCGAAACTTGCAAAAACCATCGAGGGATGAGAATCTTGGTGGTATATATTTCCTTTGCCGTCAATGGCAATTGCACCTGCAAATCCATCATACGGTTTTAGCTCTTTGAACGTTTTGGCGAAAGCTTCTTCTAAAGAAAAACCATCTGTAACGCGGGTTACAATTTTAGTTGCAGTGGCATTACTCATAATGTCCTCACCTACTCCTGTTAAACTCACACCACAAAATGAATTAGCATAATTACCCGCAACAGTTGCTGAATCAGATATTCTACCCGGAACTTCAAATCCTTTTCCTCCTGTGGATGTGGCAACTGCTATTTTTCCGTTTTGATCAAAAGCAACACAACCGACGGTTCCAGTACCCAACGATTTTACTTTTTCTTCATATTCAGCACGACGTTGTGGAATTTCGGTCAAAAATGATTCAAAGCCATTTTTTCTTGCAAAGTTTGTTGCTCCACTTCCGCCTAAGACGCGGTCGTCGTATTGCATTAATATTTGGGCTACTTGAACTGGATTCTTTACTTCTTCGATATTAATGACACCGCTCATTTTTTGGGTTTCCCCATCCATTATCGCAGCACTCATCCTGATTTTTCCGTCACTTTGTATTTGAGATCCAATGCCAGCATTAAATAGTTCATTGTCTTCCAGCAATGAAACGGCAAAAACTACTGTTTCAAGAGCTGAATGCGTTTTTAGATAGTCATACGAATCTTTAACTATTTGCTCTAGCGCTGCTTGTTTGGCTATTTTAGTCTCATTATTAGTTGAAGATTCAGAGAAAAAACCACCATGTATAATTAGTTTCATTAATTTTTGATTTGAGATTGCAAATTCATTCGTGAGGCAACACCTTTTTTGTTTGTAAAACATCAACATTCTGCTGGTAATCGCCCACCCTAAACTTACATTAGTTCTATTTTGAAGTATGAATTTGCATTTTATGTGTTCCAATGTTATAAGTATCATTCATACTCATTACATGAACCACCAAGTTATTTATTGAAATGGGTTGTCCTAATTCTACCTGAGTCAAATTAGTATCTTTAATATCACGTCCGTCCACTAAAATAACTAATCCAGAACCAATCGCTTCCATTTCGTTATTATTAGTAATTAATAAACCCGTATCTTCTCCTAATCCTATTCCTAGTACTTTTGGATTGCTTACAACTGTTTGAAACAACCTCCCTATTCTACCTCTTCTAACAAAATGGGTATCAATAACAACACCGTCTATTAAACCGAGTCCGCTGGTAATTTTCACTTCTCCTTTCAATAACGCTTCTGAACTGCTTCCCTGATAAATCATACTGTTAGAAGCTGCTGCTGCACCGGCAGATGTACCAGCATAAACAAACTCCTCGTTATGGTATTTATCCAATAAGATATCATGAAATGGAGTTCCACCAAGAATTGAAGTCAAACGCAATTGATCCCCACCTGTAAATATTACAACATCGGCTGCTTTTAAGCGTGTCAAGAGTGCTTCATCTGCGGCTTCCTCCCGTTTTTCTATATAAAGAACATCAATATTTGTGGCGTCTAAATAGGCAAAAGCTTTGACATATTCAGGACCAATTTCTTTGGGGATTTTTGACGCTGTAGTAACTACCTCAATACGTGAGTTTTCTTTATGTTTTGATTCGCTGATTATTCTTTTAAGAATTCCAGTTTCAAAAAAATTTAAATTACTGGCGCTATTTTTATCTATATCGGTTTCAGTAAAACTTCCTTTGTCTACTGCACCTCCTATTATTATCAATTTTCCTACTATATTCATCCGGCAAAAATAAACAAAATAAAAAAAAGAGCTATTGAACGACTCTGTTTATTTTTAATAATTATAAACGCGTCATTACTGTTAATTAAACTACATAAATTTTGTTTCATATTCAAAAACCTTTATATTGGTAGCAGTCTATTCCCTAACAGAAACAATAGAGAATAGAATTTACTAACAATAATTTGTTTCAACTAAAATAACCCCTCCGTTTTTATGAAAATAATAAAAATACAAGCTCTTCGTGGACCAAATATTTGGAGTATCCAAAGAAAAAAACTAATCCAAATGCGGTTGGATTTGGAGGAAATGGAACAATTCCCAACCAATAAGATTGACGGATTTAAAGAAAGAATAGAGGCAATATTTCCTACAATGATTGAACATCGTTGCTCAGAAGGTTGTCGAGGCGGATTTTTTTCCAGAGTGGAACGTGGTACATGGATGGGGCATGTAATTGAACATATCGCACTTGAAATACAAACATTAGCGGGTATGGAAACCGGGTTCGGAAGAACTCGTGAAACAAAAACGCTGGGAACTTATAACGTTGTTTTCAGCTACACAGAAGAAAATGTAGGCTTATTTGCTGCAGAATCTTCTGTTGCAATTGCCGAAGCCTTAATTGCGGGAACTGAATATGACTTAGAAAGTGATTTGCAAAAAATGCGAGAAATCAGAGAACGTGTCCGTTTAGGGCCAAGTACCGGAAGTATCGTAGAAGAAGCCGTTTCTAGAAACATTCCTTGGATAAGACTGGGAACCAACTCATTAGTTCAATTGGGTCACGGAATAAACCAAATGCGTTTTCAAGCTACAATTACTTGTAAGACCAGCAGTATAGCCGTAGATATGGCTTGCAACAAAGAACTGACGAAAAAAATGCTTGATATGGCGTCGATTCCTGTCGCCAGTGGAAGTATTTGTGTAGACGAAGAAGATTTGGCAGAGACCATAAATAAAATTGGTTATCCTATTGTTCTGAAACCTCTTGATGGAAATCATGGTAAAGGCGCTTCTATTAATGTTACTAATTGGGAAGATGCTGTTTCTGGTTTGGCTTTCGCCAAAGAATTCAGCAGACGTATAATCGTTGAAAAATTCATTACTGGTTTTGATTTTAGAATCTTAGTGATTGACAATAAATTAGTAGCTGCCGCAAAACGAGTGCCTGCTCATGTAATAGGAAATGGTAAAAACTCAATCCAAGAATTGATTGACGTAGAAAACCTAGATCCAAGAAGAGGTTACGGACATGAAAATGTCTTAACACAAATCGATGTGGATAGAGATACCGAAGACCTGCTTGAAAAATTAAATTATACCTTAGAAACTGTACCAAGATCAGGTGAGATTGTATTTTTAAAATCTACTGCTAACCTAAGTACAGGCGGAACTTCTGTAGATGTTACAGATATGATGCACCCGGAAAACATATTTCTAGCCGAAAGAATTTCAAGAGTAATCGGATTAGACATTTGTGGTGTGGATATTATGGCTGAGAATTTAACGCAGCCATTAAAAGATAATGGCGGTGTTATTCTTGAAGTAAATGCAGCACCTGGTTTTAGAATGCACCTAGCACCTTCTGAAGGTTTGCCTAGAAACGTAGCAGCTCCTGTTATTGATATGCTCTATCCTCCAGGGAAATCATGCCGAATTCCGATTATCGCTGTCACTGGAACTAATGGTAAAACAACCACAACACGATTACTTGCTCATATCGTAAAAAACAATGGTTACAAAGTAGGTTTCACTACCTCTGATGGGATTTATATTCAAAATCACATGATGGAAAAAGGGGATACTACGGGACCTCAAAGTGCGCAATATATATTAAGAGATCCTACTGTTGAGTTTGCCGTTTTAGAAACTGCAAGAGGAGGAATATTACGTTCCGGCCTGGGTTTCAGCATTTGTGACATCGGAATTATCACCAATATACAAGAAGACCATTTAGGAATAAGTGACATTCATACTTTGGATGATTTAGCAAGAGTAAAAGCTACTGTCGTAAAAAGCATTAAGAAAGACGGCTGGGCTATTTTGAATGGAGATGATGAGCATTGTATAAAATTAGGTGCTGATTTAAGTTGTAATGTGGCTTACTTCAGTTTAGATGAAGAAAATCCGTTCATCAAAAAATTAAGCGCTGAAGGAAAAACAGTTGCTGTTTATGAAAATGGTTTTATTACTGTCAAAAAAGGAGAGTGGAAAATTAGAATTGAACGTGCCACTCATGTTCCTTTAACACTTGGCGGAAAAGCCAAATTTATGATAGCAAATGTTCTTGCAGCAACATTAGCCAGTTATTTATGGGGATTCAAAACAGAAGATATCAGTTTGTCCTTACAGACTTTTATTCCTAGTGCTGCTCAAACTCCAGGACGTATGAATATTTTTGAGTTCAAAAAATTCAAAGTATTGATTGATTTTGCACACAATGCTTCCGGTTACAAAGGTGTGGAAGAGTACTTACAAAGTGTTGAAGCTTCTAAAAAGATTGGAATTATTGCTGGTGTAGGAGACCGTCGTGATGAAGACATTCGTGAGTGCGCCTCTATTGCCGCCAGAATGTTTGATCACATCATCATTCGACAAGAAAAATATTTGAGAGGAAGAACCGAAGATGAAATTATAGATCTCATATTAGAGGGAATTGCGGCTTCAGGTAAAAATGTCACTTATGAAATCATCCCAAAAGAAACGGAAGCCATCAGGCATGCCATCAATTGTGCTGAAGAGGGAAGTTTTATTACTGCCTTAAGCGATGTGGTTACTAATGCTATCGAAATTGTACAGGAATATCTGGACAAAGAAAATGAATATGGTACCGTTTAATTTTTTATATAAATATAAAAGCTACTGGAAACAGTAGCTTTTTTTTGCTAAAATATAGACATCCCAGTTTTATTAGTCAATAATTCCAAGGCATGCATTCCTAATTCTGAATTGCCTTTCTTATTTAATTTTGGAGACCACGTAGCTACCACAAAAATTTCAGGGAATAATGCCACGATACCACCACCAATTCCACTTTTGCCTGGTAATCCTACTTTATAGGTAAACTCGCCGGACTCATCATAAAAACCGCAGGTTTGCATTAAAGCATTTAATCTTTTTACTTGACTCCTTGTTAAAATTTGTTTTCCTTCTTTAGTTTTTCCTTCATTGGCAAAAAAGTAAAAAGAATGTGCCAGTTCCTTACACGTCATTTCTAGGGAACATTGATGAAAATAAAAATCCAAAACAGTATCTACATCATTTTCAATATTTCCAAACGACTTTAAGAAATTAGCTAAAGCTGCATTTCTAAAGCGAGTATCTTTCTCAGATTGCGCTACGTCCAAATTATATTCAATTGTTGAACTTCCAGAAATCAACCTTATAAAAGCAAGAAAATCTTCTTTTGGATTTTCTAAACAGGAAACTAACATATCAGCTATGACAATTGCTCCCGCATTAATAAATGGATTTCTCGGGATACCCTTTTCATGTTCCAATTGAACCAAAGAATTAAAAGCAGTTCCTGAAGGTTCAACACCCACTCTTTCCCATATTTTTTCATCTAGAAAAGAAAAGGCCAAAGCCACGGTTAATGCTTTTGAAATACTTTGAATAGAAAATTTTTCATTACTGTCCCCAATACCAAAGTCTTCCCCTTCGATAGTCGTCAAATGAATTCCAAATTTATTGGGATTCACTTTCGCTAATTCAGGTATGGTTTCTGTCACATTTCCTTTAGTGGGAAATTGATTTGACTCCAGTTGTATTTCTTGTAAAATTGATGCGTAATCCATAATGTAATAGTGATTTTAGAAAGCAATCAAATTTAGGTCTTTTGTTTCTTCTTTTTGGCTGCAGGAAACAATACATTATTTAAAATTAATCGGTAGCCCGGAGAATTAGGGTGCAAATCCAAAACCGTAGGTGCTTCCCCCACCTGATGCTGAAAATCTTCTGGATCATGTCCTCCATAAAAAGTAAACATTCCCTTTCCTTTTTCGCCATGAATGTACCGTGCTTCCCCATTGAGCTCACAACTACCCATTATTAAAACGTTTGACTTAACCAGTGCAGCATCAAAGGAAGTAGTTTGTCCCATAAACCCTTTTACGAGTTGCGTATGATTTTGACATAGCATACTGGGTATAGGGTCCCACTTAGCGGAAAATTCCATAAGTGTAAAATAATCTTTATCCATAGGAATACGACGTTTCTCTGTCATATCAATATCTGAAAATTCATATTTATCAGGTTTCCTTTCTAAAACAAAGTCTTTGAAAGCAAAAGTATTAACGTAATTCATATTAGACTGATAATTAGCATCACTAGGATCACCATCAAACATTGGCTCACAAATATCAACTCCAACAGCTGCCAGAGCAATATCAAAACTATCAGTAGCGGAGCACATGGCAAACATAAATCCTCCGCCAACAACAAAATCTCTTATTTTTTTTGCGACAGCTCCTTTTTCCTCAGAAACTTTAGTAAAACCTAACTTGGATGCTAATTCCTCTGCTTCTTTCTTATCCTCAATATACCAAGGTGCATTTCTATAGGCACCAAAAAACTTCCCATATTGTCCCGTAAAATCTTCATGATGCAAATGAAGCCAGTCATAAAGTATTAATTGGTCACTTAAGACCTCTTCATCATATATAGGAGTAAATGGAATTTCGGCATAAGTTAAAACAAGGGTAACTGCATCATCCCAAAGTTGTTTGCCTTTTGGGGTATAAACAGCAATTCTAGGGGCTTTTTCAAGAATAACGACGTCCATGTTTTGAGATGGACTTGCTATTTCATCTAAAATTCTAGCTTCTTCATTATCTGAAAGGACTTCAAAACTCACCCCTCTAATTTGGCATTCCTTACGAATCTCCGGAGCATCCGGTAACAAGAAAGAACCACCACGATAATTGAGTAACCAGCTCGCTTTGAACTTTTTTTCTAAACACCAAAATGTAATCCCGTAGGCTTTCAGGTGATTCTGCTGTGTATTTTCGTCCATTGGCAGCAAAATAAAAGAAGCTTTTGCAGCAATTGATAGCAGAAAGACTAGAATAAAGAGTACTCTTTTAGGAATCATTGTATAAGAATTTGAATCAAAGATAGAAAAGGAAAAGATTTATATCGCTCGAATTTAATTTTTTAAATCAATACTTCTTAAGATAGCACGCTAAAAGAAACTGTTTAAACCAAACTGCCAAGTACAGAAAATAAAAAACACGTATAAACACCTATAGCCAAACCAACTGCTATACTTAAATTTGAAAAATGCTTTTAATTAAAAACAAACAACTATAAAAATGATTATGAACCTCTCTGAAAACAGCAAACCATCTGACCGATTCAACATTATCAGAAAACTAGGGATCCTAATTTTAGTAGTCCTTATATTAACTTTCTATGTTCTTTCTTTCCAATTTCTCAGTTTGTAATAAATTCTATTCCAATGATTTAAAAATTAATAGTCGCTATTTCATTTTGAATAGCAAAAACTACTAATCCTGCAATATTTCGGGATTCTGTTTTTAGTAGTAAATTATTCCTATGTCCTTCAACAGTTCTTGGGCTTATAAACAATATTTCTCCAATTTCTACTGTTGTTTTTTGATCACATATCAATTGCAACACCTCTAATTCTCTCGCAGTAAGAAAACCGCTATCTAATTTACTTTTGCTATTCTTAGAGTTTAAGGCGGTATCCTGAATAATTTTTCTCACCCTTTCATTGTAATAAAACCCTTTTTTTGCCACTTCTTGAATCGTGCCTAAAAGTTCTTGGGGTGTTGCATTTTTTACAATATATGAAACCGCACCAATATCTATCATATTAGCAATAAAGGATTTAGAATCATAACTAGTCAAGGCAATAATTTTAATTTGGGGGAAATCTTTATGAATAATTTTTGTTGCCTCTACTCCATTGAGCAATGGCATTTTTAAATCAGTTATAATTATATCAGGCAGCTCTATACTTTCCCTTAAAAAGGAAACGAGCTCTAACCCATTTGAGGCTTCATGAATAATTTCTATATTTTCTTCTCTTCCCAATAAAAACGAAATGCCTTTTCTAAAAAGAACTTCGTCATCAACTAAGACAATTTTTATGGTTTCATTCATACTCTAAAAATTTAATAATGCTGTAAATCCTTTACCAATTGAAGAGTCAACCATAAGAGTGGCATTTAAGAAATCAACCCTACTTTCAATATTTTTCATTCCGAGACCATTCTGATTTTTCTTGTCACTCAAGTCAAAACCCACTCCATTATCAGTATACCTGCAGCATTGCCCTTTTTCATTCTCCTCAAAAGAAATGCTTATCTTAGACGCTTTTCCATGGCGTAACGAATTATTCATTAATTCCTGCAATATTCGAAACACATGAAGATGACGCTCTTTATCGACTTCATCAAATACCAGATTATTTTGATAATTAACTTCTACTGCTTGACTACTGTTGAACTCAGAACACAGTTCTTCAACTCCCGCATGAAGGCCAAACTTGTCTAATACAGGAGGTAATAAATCATGAGCAATTCTTCTTGTGTTTTCTAAAGCTTTGGCCGTAAGTTCAATAATATTACCCGTAATTTCAAGCGTCTCTTTGTCCGTTAAATTAGGTGTCTTTAACAAGTGACTGTTTAGTGAGACAATATTAAGTTTCGAACTGATGTCATCGTGTAAATCCTGTGCAATTCTTTTTCTCTCTTCTTCTTGAGTAATAATTACTGCACGCAGTTGTTCTTTTTGATGTAGAATTTCTAAATCTTTTTTCTCAAATTCTTTTTGAATAATCTTCTTTCGAGAATAATAAAAAAACATAATTAGGACAACTGCTAATATGATAAAGAAAATTGAGGTGTATAAAATAATCGAAACTATTTCTCTTTCATAAACTGGATTCATTTTCATATTTCTAATTGTATTTCTTTTTTTGAAAAACTTTTATACCATTCCATTAGAATAAAAAGTTGATATACAATTACAAGAAAAGCATTCAAAGTCCATGTAAAATAACTCAATTCTACGCTTAGTTTCGCTGTCAAATTCCCTACGAAAAACAAAACAGTACTGCCGAACAAATACAATAGAAGTCCCATATTAATATAATAGAATTCTTTTTTTTCATTCAACATATTATAAAAATTAAAGGTCGCATAGACGATTAACAAAAAAGATGTAATGAATATTTCAAACAGATTAAATTTAAAAAAAAGACTTGGGTCATAAACATATTGCACAGTTAAAGCCAATAAACCTATAAAAAAACCAATCTTGACAACCTTTTTTTGATATGTTTCATTCAAAATAGTGTGATAAAAAAAACTCAATATGATAAACTGACCGGTAAAATAAAAATGAGACAGGACTAGATTATGAATGTGCAGTTCTTTTAATATTCCTGATATAACTTGAACAATAAAAACCAAAATTAAATTACAAGTAAAAATCTTAAAAGCTTTACCTCGTGTGGAAAAACCTCTAAGGTAAAGGAGTAAGTTAATAAATAATAATAACTCCCCAATATGTACAAGTGGATAATACATCTAGCTTCTAAACATTTAAAGGGCTACTTGGATCACCATCTGGTGGACAAGGCGTTGAAAAATCATATATTCCTTCTTCAGCAGCTTGACTACTTCCCATTTCATTGCCATAACTTATTTGATCAACGTACACTCCGGTTTCTGGATCCAATTTTGTCCCCACAAACATCAGTTTTTCTTCATAAGTTGGTTTGTCGCCTTTTTTTTCCGCCTTAATTTTGCGCACTCCTATGTAGGCTCTAACATGAGTTACATTTTCGGCCAATAGTTCTTTTAAATCAACCGCAGGAATCAAAAAAGCGTTTAATTCGTGATGTTTATTGTATTTTCCTTCTTTATTCGTCCAACGTTTGGCCCATTTTTGAGCCCTTTTTAAAGGAATAGCATTGATTAATCCTGCAACTGTAATAGTTGCTTTATTTGGTTCGGTTTCTTTTGACATAGTTAGTTTTTTAAGTTCTTAAAATATTTGTGTTAATTTAAAAGCTTCGGCTAAATTAGTATATTTTAAATTTTTAACATCCTAAACACTACTTTTTATACTTTTAAAACCACCTTAAAATTACTAGTATTAAAACATAAAAAACAATTTTAAATTAAATTAACAGAAACCACTCCATCTACACAAATAAATAACTGAACTGATTACGTATCTAATTATCTTTCCAGAATTTGGAAGCGTCTTTCTTGACCTTATAAAATTACTTTTTTTATAAAAACGTACTTTCCATTGATAAAAGGATAAAAACTTACCTACAATAAAATCAAAAAATTAGTATCGAAAAAAGAAAATGAAATTTTACAAATCATAAAAAAAGCCTATAAAAATAGGCTTATTAAATTTTCTAAAAAGGCATGTCACTGTCGTCATCATCGTCATTGAGATTACTCCCGAATGCTTCATGTGGCGAAGGCAAATTTTTAGTTATAAATGAACTTTCATCTTGATTCATAGAAGAAGGTAAATCATCATAATTACCGCTATGATCTTCTAAGTTGTCAAACTTACCGAGATGTCCAATAAATTTCAAACGAACGTTTTCAATACTACCATTACGGTGCTTCGCGATCATAATCTCTGCTTGACCTGCTGTAGGTGAAGCTTCATCATCATCCCATTCATCAATTTTATAGTATTCAGGACGGTATAAAAAAGATACAATATCAGCATCTTGCTCAATCGCACCCGATTCACGAAGGTCAGAAAGTAAAGGTCTTTTACTAGATCCACGCGTTTCAACTGCACGCGATAGCTGAGAAAGTGCTATTACGGGAACATTAAGTTCTTTTGCTAATGCTTTTAAATTTCGGGAAATTGTTGAGATCTCTTGCTCACGGTTTCCACCACCTTTACCATTTCCTCCGGCAGTCATTAATTGCAAATAATCGACAATAATAATTCGGATACCATGTTGTGACACCAAACGTCTTGCTTTTGCTCTTAAATCAAAAATAGAAAGTGAAGGCGTATCATCAATAAACAAAGGTGCTTTCTCTAAGTTCTTAACCTTAGTACTCAGTTGTTCCCATTCGTGTTTTTCTAATTTACCAGTACGCAATTTCTCTGAAGACAAACCCGTTTCAGAAGAAATCAAACGGGTAATCAATTGCACAGATGCCATCTCCAGCGAAAATAAGGCTACTGGCATACCATAGTCAATCGCCATATTCCTTGCCATTGACAATACAAAAGCCGTCTTACCCATCGCTGGTCTTGCCGCGATAATAATTAAATCACTTGGTTGCCAACCTGAAGTAATTTTATCTAACTTTTCAAAACCTGTCGCTACACCACTTAAGCCTTCTTGCCCTGCAATTTCTTCAATTCTCTTTTTAGCCTGTAGTACTAAACTTTGAGCTGTTTCAGAACTTCGTTTTATATTTCCTTGCGTAACTTCATAGAGCTTTGATTCTGCTCTGTCCAATAAATCAAAAACATCAGTACTCTCATCGTAAGATTCTTCGATTATTTCCGAAGAAATTCGAATCAAACTACGTTGTATAAATTTTTGAAGAATAATACGGGAGTGAAACTCGATATGCGCTGATGAGGATATCTTTTGCGTAAGCTGAATTAAATAAAAATCACCACCGGCTAAATCTAATTTGGCATTTTTCTTTAACTGTGCTGATACGGTAAGTAAATCTATAGGCTGCGTTTCAGTAAACAACTGAACGATTGCCTCAAAAATATGTTTGTGAGCATCTTTATAAAAAGCATCAGGAGATAGAATATCAATTACATCATCTACTCCTTTTTTATCAATCATCATAGCCCCAAGAACGGCTTCTTCCAACTCTAATACCTGTGGAGGAAGCTTCCCTTTTTCCAGGTTTATAATTGTTGTTTTGTCGACCTTGACGGGGTTTATATTCCTGAAGTTTTCCATGTAGCAAAAGTAACATAAAATTAAAAAAAATTGCTGTTGACTTATTACAAATAATTGTTTACAAGTAACTGCATTTTGTTTATAACCAAAAAAAAATCCGAAACTGTAGGGCTTCGGATTTTTATTAAATTTGTAAGATTTTACTCTTTATATTCACCCATTTTACTGTATTTGTCCATTCTCTGAGCGATTAAATCTTTTGTTGATAAGTCTTTAAGTTCATTAAATCCTTTCATGATATATTGCTCTACGGTTATAAAAGTTGTCTCTCTATCAAAGTGAGCTCCTCCTAATGGTTCTGGTATAATATCGTCGATTAATTTTTGCTTTTTCATATCTGAAGAAGTCAATTTTAATGCTTCGGCAGCAATTTCTTTATATTCCCAGCTTTTCCATAAAATAGAAGAACAAGACTCTGGAGAAATTACAGAATACCAAGTGTTTTCCAGCATATAAACGCGATCTCCCACTCCTATTCCTAATGCTCCACCTGAGGCTCCTTCACCTACAATTATAGTGATGATAGGCACCTTAAGACGAACCATTTCAAATATGTTTCTGGCGATAGCTTCCCCTTGCCCACGTTCTTCTGCTTCAAGTCCTGGATAAGCACCTGGAGTATCTATCAGCGTAAGAACTGGAATACCAAACTTCTCTGCCATTTTCATCAAACGCAGTGCTTTTCGATATCCTTCAGGATTTGCCATCCCAAAGTTTCGATATTGACGGGTTTTTGTATTGTATCCTTTTTGTTGACCAACAATCATAAAAGATTGACCACCAATTTTTCCTAAACCACCAATCATCGCTTTATCGTCTTTAAACCCTCTGTCTCCGTGAAGTTCCAGAAAAGTATCTCCGCAAAGTGCTCTTACATGATCTAATGTATACGGCCTGCTTGGATGTCTTGACAATTGAACACGTTGCCATGCTGTCAAATTTTTATGAATAGTCTTTTTGGTATCTATTAGCTTCTTATTGATTTGCTTACAGGTATTTGTAACATCAACATCTGATTCTTTACCAATAACCATACATTTTTCTAACTGATCTTCTAGTTCTTTTATTGGAAGCTCAAAATCTAAATATTCCATAGGATTTGTGCGTTTTTATTTTTTATTTCGAACTGCAAATATAAAATTTTAAATCGTTTGCTGTTGTTTATTTTTTATTTAACTCCTAAAAGGCTTCTTCAAACCTTAAATCAATCCCGAAATTCTTTGTAAAACCTAGAGCGCTGTTTGAGTTAATACAATGAATAAAAGGCTACTAAATCATGTTGCGGTAAAAGCAGGTCCGTTTATCCTTGAGTGACAAAAAGCGTGCACAGATAAAAACTTAGCAAAGATTATACTGACTAAATCCTATTACTTATTTTAATCCTTGGCACTGAAAGAGCTAGAAAATAAGACAACAAAATTATAGCTATTCCCCCCTTACTTAGACCACTAGATCTATTTCACACTGCTTTAGCGATTTCTTTTATTGAGAAAGCTTTATACTGCTTAAAAACGTCAACGTTGCTTTAAAGTACTGCTCTTATACTAAATCCGCAGATCCCGCTTCCTTAGTAGTTCCTACCGCTTTTTTACCCGTCTTGTGCTTGATTATCCCGTTTAAGATTACCGTAATGATTATAATTACAGCACCGATATAAAAGGAGGCGCTCATTTTTTCTTTTCCGCCAATGATAAAGTAGGCTAATATAATTCCATACACTGGTTCTAGATTAGTAGTCAACATCACCGTATACGGACTCAACTTTTTCATCACTTTTACCGAAGCTGTAAAAGCATAAGCAGTACAAATTGATGCTAAAATCAACATCAATACCCAGTTGTTAAAACTCAGCACAAAGAAGTCTGCGGTAAATTTGTTTTGGTACAAAAAATAAATAGATATAAAAAAAACACCCGCAATAAACTCATAAAAGGAGATCACGGTAGCGTCATGATTTTTAATTAATTTTCCGTTCATTAGAGTAAACAAAACCCCTAAAATAATCGAAACTAAAGCATACAACATTCCGTTTAGATAATTCACCTCTACTTTCATGATCATCCCTAACCCAGCTATTATTATGAGTCCAAAGAATACTTCGTACCACAATACTTTTCGACCATAAAAAAGCGGCTCTAACAAAGAAGCAAAAAAAGCACCTAGTGAAAAAACAGAAAGTGTGATGGAGACATTAGAGACATGAATGGCATGAAAAAAAGTAATCCAGTGCATTGCAATCAGGAATCCAACGAAAATTAATTTCAAAAACGAGTTTAATGGTATTCGAAAAGATTTTTTCTTAAAAAGAATAAACAAGAATAAAAACGCCGCAGCTAAGAGCATGCGATACCAAACAATAGCATCGGCAGTAATTGTGATTAAAGCGCCTAAAATGGCCGTAAAACCCCAAATAAAGACAATTAGATGAAGGCTGATGTAACTTTTTAATTTATCGTTTTGCATTGCGTAGTAAAAAAATCGCTAATATTCCAAAAATAATGTTGGGGAACCATACTGCTAATAGTGGTGAAAACGTTGATTTTTCGGCCAACGTACCAAATATTTTATCAAAAAATACATAGCCAAAAGCAATTGCAATCCCAATGGTTAGATTCATCCCCATGCCTCCCCTTCTTTTCTTATAAGAAACAGAAACGGCGATTATTGTTAATATAAATGCCGAAACTGGCACACTGTACTTTTTATACAAAACGACCAAGTAGATATTTATATTAGAAGAACCACGCTTTCTTTCTTTATCAATAAACTGATACAGTTTATCTAAACTCAAGGTTTCAGCAATATAGATTACGGGAGTCAAGTCTTCGAGATCAAAACTAAATTTGGTCTTTTTCTCTGGCATTTTTTCAATCTTATCCCCTAATAGACCTACGGTTCTTTTTGTATAATCATACATTGTATACGTACTGTCCTGTGGATTCCATTTAATCCTACTTGCTGTAACCTTAGAAACCAGTTTTTCCTTATCAAATTTCTCTAAGGCAAAATTAAACGCCACTTTAGAAACGGTATTAAAACTGTTTACATACAGAAACTCGTTGTCGTTTATCTGGCGGTAAACATCTGTATTATCTCCTCGCATTGCTTCTGGGCCACCGCCTTTTAGATACGTATACCTAAAATTATTGAACCCCTCACTTGATGCTGGAACCACATAGAATCCCATGATTAAAACAAAAACAGAAATAAGAGAAGCGCCAATAATATAAGGCCTTAAAAAACGGGTAAAAGAAATCCCCGAACTTAAAATCGCAATAATCTCTGTATTGTTAGCCAGTTTTGAGGTGAACCAAATAATCGATAGAAACAGAAATATTGGGAACAGAGAATTAGCAAAATAAATGGTAAAATGATAATAATAGATTGCAATTTCCAATATTGGAACTTTGTTTTCAATCATCTTATTGACCTTCTCTGATACATCAATAACAATCCCAATAGGAATAAACATAAATAACATGGTCGCAAAAGTGACCAAGTATCTTTTCAGAATATATTTATCTATTATTGTTAACATAAAAGTGTAATCGGTTAATCGTTTATTTGTTTAGAAACATAACATCCGATTGCTTATTCGATTAAACAAATAAACAAATCAACATTTTTTTTATAATCTCTGGTTCATATTCTTCACCATCATTTCTTTCCAAGTTCTAAAATCCCCTGCTAAGATATGTTTTCTGGCCTCACGAACCAACCACATATAAAACCCAAGATTATGAATGGTAGCAATTTGTTTCCCTAAGTATTCATTAGCAGCAAACAAGTGACGCAAATATGCTTTTGTGTACTCTGTATCTACATAAGTAATAGCCATTTCGTCAATAGCAGAGAAATCATCGGCCCATTTTTTATTTTTGATGTTAATCGTACCGTTAGCCGTAAACAACATTCCGTTTCTGGCATTACGCGTAGGCATCACACAGTCAAACATATCTACTCCTAGTGCTATATTTTCTAAAATATTTATAGGAGTTCCTACACCCATTAAATAGCGGGGTTTGTCTTCGGGTAAAATTTCACAAACTATTTCGGTCATTGCATACATTTCTTCTGCAGGCTCCCCTACTGAAAGTCCGCCAATGGCATTACCTACTTGGTTTGAATTAGCAATATATTCAGCTGATTGCTGACGTAGGTCTTTGTAACAACTCCCTTGTACGATAGGAAAAAAGGCTTGGTCATAACCATATTTAACAGGCACTTTTTCTAAATGGTCCACACAACGGTCTAACCAGCGGTGTGTCATTTTCATCGAGCGCTGTGCATAACGGTAATCACAAGGATAAGGTGTACATTCATCAAATGCCATGATAATATCGGCACCTATGGTACGTTGAATTTCCATTACATTCTCCGGTGTAAAAAAGTGGTACGAACCGTCAATATGCGATTTGAACTTCACACCTTCTTCCTTAATTTTCCTATTTGCCGAAAGGGAATACACTTGGTATCCGCCAGAATCCGTCAAGATATTACGATCCCAATTCATAAATTTATGCAAACCACCGGCTTTCTCCAGGATCTCCATTTGTGGTCGTAAATATAAATGATAAGTGTTTCCTAGAATAATATCTGGGTTTATATCTTCTTTTAATTCCCTTTGGTGCACCCCTTTTACAGAGGCTACGGTACCAACAGGCATAAAAATAGGAGTTTCTATAACACCGTGATCAGTAGTAATGCTTCCCGCTCTGGCTTTCGTCTGCGGATCTTTTTGTAATAAATCAAACTTCATCTGTTTCTTTTATTGTTTTTTGTTGGTAAGATATAATGCGTTAGTACTCTCTCTTTTTAAATTAAGACAAGCATAACCCATTTCATCATTGCCTTTTACCCGACCATTCGGGAGCGCAAAGATAGGTTAATTCGACAATTGCAAAATTAGATAATTACAAAAATTAGTTAACTTTTAGAATTCTCATGCAAAAGGAGCTTTGAATGCAATACTTTTTGTTGTTTACAATGGCGTATCAGTATTAAAAGCATACTAACAAATTGTAGTTCAACCCTCATTTGGGCGTACCCTACGTGATTGCTTCCTCGTTCCTCTTCGCAATTTCACTCCGGTCGGGCTATTCGCTACAATCTCTCTAGTCTCGTTTAAAAACGAGACCAGAGAGGATTTTCACTGCTATCCCTTACGCAATGCTACATAATGATAGTACAAATCAATTTCAATCACAACGGTCTACATACTTCCTTACAGCTACCCATCTACAAACCAGTAAATTATATGTCATTATTACAAATAAAGTAGTATTTTAGTTGTTTGATAAACGTCTTATGCAAATAATTGTAAAAAAGATTTGGCATCGCGATGCAGACCGAATCGGACTTTTCTTTAAGTACGATAGCGCAACCATTTCTCAATTAAAACAATTGAAGGGCATGTATAGCCAGTCGCTTCGTTGTTGGTATTTTGATTACAATTTAGAAAATTACAAGCTCATTAACCAAACCTTTAACGATTTGGTTATTGACAACCCAAAAAAAACTAAAACGCAACCGCTGGCCGGCCTTACTATAAGCCGTGACCTTCCAGCCATAGCCAAAAGCGACCTTCAGTTAGATTCGGCACCCGTGCTGCATAACCCTGAACATATAACGAATACCAATTTGTTAGCAGCCAACATGCGTTTAGAATTATTACCTAATTTAGGGAAATATTGGGTTTTCAAGATGCAGTATTATCAGCATATCAGCAAGCAATTATTAGCAACAAAAGGAGTTTATTGGAACGCGAATTACAAAGTGTACATGGTTTTAAGACATGAAAACGTACAGAAATTAGTAGAAAAAATACTTGATACCCCTGCCTTTTTTCCTGAAAATGATTATTATAAAAACGAAACTATATTTCAGGGCGAATCTATTGTACTTAAACCGCATCTAGAGGATTTAAAATGGATGGAAGTATATATGCCTCCTTATCTTGTGTTACGCGAAAAAATAAAACGGTTCTCGATGGCTCGATACAGTACCATTAAAGATTGTTACTTGCTTCCTGCCACACCTACGGTTTATGATGCCATGGCAATGCAATTTGAGCCTCATAAAATATTGATCAACAACAGGCTTCCGAAAGGGTATTTGTTGAAACAAAACTTACCCAACAGAAAGCAACTCGATTTACGAAAAACCAAGGAGCAACTATTCAATCAAGTTCCTGATGGCGCACATGAATATATTTCTTTGATGGTTGACACGATCCTAGCGCTGAATTATAGTAGTTCCACGATGCGTACCTATACGAGTTCGTTTCTAAAATTCTTGCGTGATCACCAGTTTAGAGACCCTCACACTATTACACAAAAAGAGCTTGTAAAATACCTTGCGAGCCTTATGGAACGTGGTCTTTCGGCCTCGTCAGGTCATAGTATGGTGAACGCTCTATTGTTTTATTACCAACAGATAGAACATCAAAAAGGCTTTGAACTTAAACTACCACGACCTAAAACCGAAAAAAAATTACCCGCTGTTTTAACGATGGAAGAATGTTTACAGCTATTTAGGGCGGTAGACAACCCAAAGCATAAATTATTACTGTTAATAGGTTATGGCGCGGGTTTACGGGTTAGTGAGATCGTAACTTTGGAATGGCGCGACATCCTATTTACGGAGCATAAAATTCATATTAAAAATGCTAAGGGCAAGAAAGACCGCATGGTGATGCTTCCCTACTCTATTGTGAGTTCCTTGGAGCTTTATAAGAAATTGTACGAGCCCAATAAGTATGTATTTGAAGGTCAATTTGCCGGAGAGCCTTATAGTACAGGTAGCGCGCGATCAGTGATGAGACAAGCCTTGAAAAAGTCAGGCTTGGAAAAAAGAGCAACTGTACATACCTTACGTCATAGTTTTGCCACTCATTTGCTAGAAAGTGGCACCGATATTAGGTATATTCAAAAGTTCTTGGGTCACGCCAGTATTAAAACGACTACGATCTACACACATGTTTCAAAAATGGCTAGTGATAAAATACTTAGTCCGCTAGATCGACTAGTTGATGAAAATAATAAGAAAAAACTGAGTGACTAGCATAAAAACTCCAAAAAGATGTATATATTTGATGTTATATACAAGTTATGCGTCATGCTTGGGCGACCTGCAAACATCAACCGACAGTGCAAGAAATAAAAATTAACAAAAATAAAAATTAAACACTATGAAAAAAGCAACATTAATTATACTTACATTCTTGACATCGTTAACTGTGTTTGGACAAGACATCACTGGGCAATGGAGTGGAATATTAAAAGTTCAAGGAACGCAATTAAGAGTTGTTTTCAATATTAGTAAAACCGACAATGGATATAGTTCTACAATGGATAGCCCAGACCAGGGAGCAAAAGGAATTCCTGTAACCACTACAAGTTTTGACCACTCAATTTTAAAACTTGTGATAACTAATGCAAAAATTGAATACGAAGGAACTTTAAATAAGGACAATAATATTATTGGCAACTTTAAGCAGGCGGGGCAATCTTTTCCAATGGATTTATCAAGAGCAAAAATCGAAAAAGAAAAAACGGTAACAGCATCTGAAAACAAAGACAAAAACTTTATTGAAACACAAATAATCTTAAAGACAAAAAGTGGAGATATTTTTGGGACATTAACTACTCCTAAAAAATTCTCCAATATTTCTGTTGCTTTAATAATTGCAGGTTCTGGACCAACTGATAGAGATTGCAACAATCCTATGATGAAATGTGATGCTTATAAAAAACTTGCCTATGGACTTGCTGAAAATAATATAGCTTCACTACGCTACGACAAAAGAGGAATTGCTGAAAGTAAAGCAGCAGGAAAAAGTGAGACAGACCTTCGCTTTGATGACTATGTAAATGATGCGAAGGAATGGATACAATTACTAAAACAGGACAAGCGTTTTTCAAAAGTTATTGTAGTAGGGCACAGTGAAGGTTCATTGATTGGAATGATTGCATCAACTACTGCTGATAAATTTATTTCTATCGCAGGTGCTGGACAGTCGGCAGACAAAACAATTAAAGAACAGTTAAGCACTCAACCAAAAGAACTTCAAGATTTATCATATCCCATTATTGACAGTTTAGTAAAAGGAAAAACGGTTGACAATGTTAACCCAATGCTTAATTCTCTTTTCAGAACAAGTGTTCAACCTTACATGATTTCATGGTTCAAATATGACCCACAAATTGAAATACAGAAATTAAGCATTCCAATTCTTATTTTACAAGGTACAAATGATATCCAAGTTACTGTTGAAGACGCAAAGCGGCTTTCAAAAGCGTATCCGAAGTCTCAGTTAATATTGGTTGACAAAATGAATCATATTTTCAGAACGGTTGATGGCGACAAGCAAGCGAACATTGCAACATACAACAACTCTTCCTTACCATTGGCTGACGAGTTTGTAAAAGACATTGTAAATTTTGTTTTGAAGAACTAATTGACTAGTAAGTTTCATGGATACAGCGACATTACAAGAAACAAACTTTGGTGTGAACTTCAAACAGTTGTGCCTTGAAGGAGCAGTAGCACGAACGCATAACAGCACATTTGCAATAGGCGGGGTTTCGTTCTCCGCAGATAGTTTTGTGGTTAAAGAAAGTTCAGTTCTCCGAACCAACTTTTGTGCTAAAAAGCCCGCCCATCGCCAATCTGCAAAACGTCAGGCTGTGAAAAAACCTCCTTTTCCCTTAATTTCACAAATAATACATACTCATAAACGGCAATATAGTCGTTCTAC
>NZ_JASMRH010000039.1:0-27238 GCF_041431385.1 Flavobacterium sp. Arc2
AACTATTACAATAATGATAGAATCAAGTCGAATTTAAACAAAATGAGCCCGATACAATATCGAGCTCATTATTATCAAAATTAATTATAAATTTGTCCAAACTTTTGGGTTCAGTCTAATTATGGAAGCCTTTGTTGTTTTTAAAGCTTTTATATTTTATCCAAAATTAGTCTTCTTCTTCTTCAATTTCTTCAAGAACGCTCTCAAATTCAGATGCAATTACATCTTCATTATTAATCCAATTCTCTGAGGTAACCAAACTGAAATTTACATTATCTTCTGTATTTAATTCCCAAACAATCCCTTCGGCTGTAGGAAAAGGAATGTTTTTAGTCATCTGGTCTTCAAATAACCTTTTGATTAAATTTCTATCAGACAATCCATTATTCAATAATTTCAGCACACTTTCAGCCGTTAATTCTTTCACGTCACCATCAGTTGGCGTCATTGAGAAATGAACAACAGATGCTTTGGTATTAGGGAATTTTCCGTTATAAGCTTTATAAAGCAATTGATTGACATGGTACAATCTTGCTTGCATATGAATTTCAGGATATTCTTCACATACTTTATCAATTAACATATTGTGCGAAATTTGCTCAATTTGCCCTTCATTTAATTCTTCACCCAGCTTGTAAGTAAGCACAATTTCTGCAGCTTCATTTGGTTCATAATCAGATATGGCCATTTCTAGCAATTCCGGTAAATTCTTTTTTTCTGCTGTAGCTGCATCTGGAAAATTAAATTTCTCCAGTAACTGAATATAATCTTCATCTGACCAATACCCTTCCACTTCGTTTACAGTATCGATACGCTTTATTATAATTTGGTAATTCATTTCTTATATACTATTTATATTATTGTTAGTAATTAGCTCATTCATAATCTAATCTAATTGTACAATTTAGGCATTTAAAAGAAGCCATAAAAATAAATAACATATATATAACATAACCCTTATTGCTTAAAGCGTGAAATCACTGCTGCTTGTAATCTCATTTTTTTAATAAATCGCTACCTTTGTAATTAGAAACATTTAGTTTCAACTAATCATAATTAATGACTACGTAATGAAAATATTAACGACGAAATTTAATACAAAATACGATACAGCACCTTTCTCTAAAATAAAAAACGAGGACTTTCTTCCTGCTTTTATCGAAGGAATAGCATTGGCAAAGGCCGAAATTGATGCAATTGTACAAAACGAGGAGACGCCTACTTTTGTAAACACCATTGAAGCTTTAGACTTTAGTGGTTACACATTAGATCGTCTTTCGAGCATTTTCTTCAATTTGAATTCAGCAGAAACCAATGACGAAATCCAAAAAATCGCTCAGGAAGTTTCTCCATTGTTATCAGATTTTGGTAACGATATCAGACTGAATGCCGAATTATTTGCTAAAGTTAAAGCAGTACACGAGCAAAAAGCCTCTTTGAACCTCAACCCAGAGCAAACTACTTTATTAGATGAAAAATATAAAAGTTTTTCTCGAAATGGAGCTAACCTAACGGAAGACAAAAAAATAAAACTCCGTGAAATTGACAAGGAATTATCAAAGACAAGCTTACAGTTTGGCGAAAATGTATTAGCAGAAACCCAAGCTTTTCAATTGCATCTTACAGATGAAAAAGACCTATCTGGATTACCGGAAGGTACGATAGAAGCTGCTCGTTCTTTGGCGAAAAGCCAAGAAAAAGAAGGCTGGATTTTCACCTTAGATTACCCTAGTTATGTTCCATTTGTGACTTATGCTGACAACCGTGAATTGCGTAAAAAGATGGCAATTGCTTTTGGAGCCAAAGGTTTTCAAAACAATGAATTAGACAATCAGCAAAATGTTTTTAAAATTGCAAAATTGCGTTTTGACAGAGCACAACTTTTAGGATATGCTACCCATGCCCATTTTGTGCTTGAAGAAAGAATGGCTGAGAGCCCGGAGAAAGTAAAAAAATTCTCTTTGGATTTACTGGAAAAAGCAAAGCCCGCTGCGGTAAAAGAATTTGCAGATCTAACGGCTTTTGCCAAAAAACTAGATGGCTTAGAAGAACTCGAAAAATGGGACGGCGCATATTACTCAGAAAAATTGAAACAAGAATTATTCAGTTTAGATGACGAGAAACTAAAACCTTATTTTCAATTAGAAAAAGTACTAGATGGTGCTTTTGCCATCGCTGGTAAATTATATGGTTTAACTTTTACAGAAGTTTTTGACATCGACAAGTACCATGAAGAAGTAACTACTTATGAAGTAACAGATGAAAAAAAGGAATTAGTTGCTATTTTCTATGCTGATTTTTTCCCTCGAAAAGGGAAACGTAATGGCGCTTGGATGACTTCTTACAAGTCACAATTTGTAAAAAACGGAATCAACGAAAGACCACACATCTCAATCGTATGTAATTTCACTAAACCTACAGAAACAAAGCCTTCGCTATTAACTTTTAATGAGGTCCTGACTTTGTTCCATGAATTTGGACACGGATTGCACGGTATGTTAGCCAACACCACTTACCCAAGTTTATCTGGAACTTCGGTATACTGGGATTTTGTAGAATTACCGAGCCAAGTAATGGAAAACTGGTGCTACGAACCAGAAGCTTTGGCTTTGTTTGCAACACATTACCAGACAGGCGAAATCATACCTATTGAATTAGTTCAAAAAATAAAGGAAAGTTCTAACTTTCAGGAAGGGATGGCAACGATGCGTCAGTTGAGTTTTGGCTTATTAGATATGGGATGGCACGGACAAGACCCTTCGTCTATCACAGATATTAAAGCTTTTGAAACAGAACAATTTGCAGATACTAAATTATACCCTGACGTAAAAGAAAATGCGATGAGCACCTCTTTTTCTCATATTTTTCAAGGAGGATATTCTGCTGGATATTATAGCTACAAATGGGCTGAAGTTCTCGATGCCGATGCTTTTGAGTTTTTTCAAGAAAAAGGAATTTTCAATAAAGAAGTTGCAAATAAGTTCAAAGACAATATTCTTTCTAAAGGAGGAACAGAACATCCTATGATTTTATACAAACGATTCAGAGGGCATGAACCAAGTCCAGATGCTTTATTAAAAAGAGCAGGATTGTTGTAGATTGTTGATTAACTATTTTTAATCTCAGATTTGGACCGAAGTAGCAATGCTTCGGTTTTTTTATTTTAAGGATAGATTGTACAATTATACGCTATTCAACAAAATTCATCTTTTTAAAAGAAAACCACCATCAGCCACCAAAAAATCGGAATACTTTCGACCCAAAAAGAAGTGTAATACCTAGAGCGTTTTTCATTGGCAAAAGCCAAAAATAAAGAAAGAGCTAGGACAAGAATTCCATTAACGATCAACTGCTCTTCAATAAAATTAGTTTTCAAAAATTCTAAAAAATAGAACGGAACCAGTAATAACAGGCCAACTATTTTTGTCTTTCTAATTCCTATTTGCTGCGGTACCGTTTGTAAATGTGGATCATCATTAGCCAAATCAAGAATTTCAAAAATCAAGATTAGCACGAAAACCAGTATAAAACGCTGTATGCATTTGAGATAAAAATCGAGCCCCAAATCAATATGCGCATTTACCAGAGGCAGCACTAGTGTTACCCCAACCCAGCACAAAGCCACGATATAGATCTTTACGCCTGCCCAATTTCTCGCATTCTTTCTATTGGGAAAAAAAGGAAGCGTATAGAGCAGTGTCAAAGCTAAAACACCCATAGAAACTAATTGTGTTATTAACTGCAATTGAAAAAAATAATACCCTACTCCCGCTAACGAAAAGAGACTCAATACGGCAATAATTTTTAACTCATTTCGCATTTGTTTTTTTTGGGCTCTTGCCAAAGCATCGTATTTCACAAAATTATAACCTACAATTGTTCCGAAAAAAGCAAAATTAGCCATGGCTTCATCAGCAGAAATGTGGAACATAAAATGCGTCATTCGCACAAGTGCATATACGGACAAAGCCACATGAATGCTACTTCTTATGTAAAAATCAAATATTCTTTTAAAACTAATCATTAAACAAACTTAATCAATTGTGAGCAAATACATCATTTAGTTGATAAATTGATAAAAAATCAAGACCAAAACACGAATTAGATTGTTTATAATACTTATTTTTGCAGCACTAAAAAAACACAACATTACTACACTTCCATGAAAACAGACTCATTTGCTTTAAGACATTTAGGACCAAGAGATCACGATTTGCCTAAAATGTTAGAAACCATAGGTGTTGAAACTTTAGATCAACTAATTTCCGAAACTATTCCAAGTGATATTCGTTTGAAAAAACCTTTAGAATTGGAGCATATTATGACCGAATACGAATATGCAAATCACATTCGATTATTAGGTCGAACGAATAAAGTTTACAAATCATATATCGGTTTAGGGTACCACCCAACAATTGTTCCACCGGCAATTCAAAGAAACATTTTTGAAAACCCAGGATGGTACACTGCATATACACCATACCAAGCAGAAATTGCACAAGGTCGTTTAGAAGCTATCTTAAATTTCCAAACGATGGTTATTGAGTTAACCGGAATGGAAATTGCCAATGCATCATTATTAGACGAAAGTACTGCTGCTGCTGAAGCAATGGCCTTATTATTTGATGTTCGTTCCAGAGATCAAAAGAAAGCAAATGTTTGTAAATTCTTCGTTTCTGAAGAAATATTACCACAAACGTTATCGGTTTTACAAACTCGCTCTGCACCTATCGGAGTAGAGTTAGTTGTAGGGAATCACCAAGATTTTGATTTTTCAACTGAATTTTTTGGAGCAATACTTCAATATCCTGGAAAATACGGTCAAGTTTACGATTATGCTGATTTTATCAAAAAAGCGGCTGAAAAAGAAATAAAAGTGGCTGTTGCTGCTGATATTTTATCATTAGTAAAATTAACACCACCAGGAGAAATGGGAGCTGCAGTAGTAGTTGGTACGACACAACGTTTTGGTGTCCCAATGGGCTACGGTGGACCACATGCTGCATATTTTGCTACAAAAGATGAGTACAAACGTTCTATGCCAGGAAGAATCATTGGTGTATCACAAGACGCTAATGGAAACCGTGCTTTGCGTATGGCATTACAAACACGTGAACAACACATCAAACGTGAAAAAGCAACGTCTAACATTTGTACTGCTCAGGTTTTACTTTCTGTTATGGCAGGAATGTTTGCCGTTTATCACGGACCAAAAGGATTGCGATACATTGCAAATAAAGTTAACTCAATGGCAGTGACTTTGGCTGATGCTTTAAATAAATTAGGCGTTCAACAAACGAATACCGCTTTCTTTGATACGATTGTGGTAAAAGCAGACGCTAAAAAAGTGAAAGCTATTGCAGAAAAAAACGAAATCAATTTCTTTTATATAGATGATGAAACAATTTCTATTTCGTTAAACGAAACAATTTTGTTTAAAGACATTAACGAAGTAATCGCTGTTTTTGCTGAAGTTTTAGGAAAAGACGCTTTTGAAGTTAGTGACTATACATTAGACAATAGTTACCCATCGAACTTAAACAGAACAACTGAGTTTTTAAAACACGATGTTTTCAATAACCATCATTCTGAAACTAGTTTGATGCGTTATATCAAAAAATTAGAACGTAAAGATTTATCATTGACACACTCAATGATTGCTTTGGGTTCTTGTACTATGAAGTTGAATGCAGCTGCAGAAATGTTGCCTTTAAGTATGCCTTACTGGAACACTATTCATCCATTTGCTCCATTAGACCAAGTCGAAGGATACACTAAAATGCTTAAAAAACTAGAGCATCAATTGAATGTAATTACAGGTTTTGCCGGAACTACATTACAACCAAACTCTGGTGCTCAAGGAGAATATACTGGATTAATGACTATTAGGGCATATCACCTATCAAGAGGGGATGACCAACGAAAAATCTGTTTAATTCCCGCTTCAGCTCACGGAACAAATCCTGCTTCGGCTGCGATGGCCGGAATGAAAATTATCGTTACCAAAACAATGGAAAACGGTAATATCGATGTAGAAGATGTAAGAGAGAAAGCCCTTCAATACAAAGACCAATTATCTTGCTTAATGGTAACTTACCCATCAACACATGGTGTTTTTGAAAGTGCTATTAGAGAAATCACACAAATCATTCATGACAATGGTGGTTTAGTATATATGGATGGTGCAAACATGAATGCACAAGTGGGGTTAACAAATCCAGCTACAATTGGTGCTGATGTTTGTCACTTGAACTTACACAAAACGTTTGCCATTCCTCATGGTGGCGGTGGACCAGGTGTAGGACCAATTTGTGTAAACGAAAAATTAGTTCCGTTTTTACCAAGCAATCCATTAGTTCACGTAGGTGGCGAAAAAGCGATTACCGCAGTTTCTGGCGCTCCTTATGGTTCTGCTTTAGTATGTTTAATTTCATACGGATACATTTGCATGTTGGGTTCTGAAGGAATTACAAATGCTACTAAATATGCTATTCTAAATGCAAATTATATGAAAGCCCGTTTAGAGGAGCATTACCCCATTTTGTATTCTGGAGAAAAAGGAAGAGCAGCTCACGAAATGATATTAGACTGTAGAGGTTTCAAAGAAAACGGAATTGAAGTGTCGGATATAGCGAAACGCTTAATGGATTATGGTTTCCATGCGCCAACAGTTTCTTTTCCAGTTGCAGGAACTTTAATGATTGAACCTACAGAATCTGAAGATGTAGCTGAATTAGATCGTTTTTGCGATGCGATGATTTCAATTCGTAAAGAAATTGAAGAAACATCAACTGAAGAACCAAATAACGTATTAAAAAACGCACCTCATACCTTAGCGATGTTAACTGCTGATTCGTGGACATTACCTTATTCAAGAGAAAAAGCAGCTTATCCTTTAGACTATGTTGCAGATAATAAATTCTGGCCAAGTGTTCGTCGCGTTGATGAAACTTACGGTGACAGAAATTTAATTTGTAGCTGTGCTCCTATTGAAGATTATATGTAGTATTAGCGCTGCAAGTTATTAGAAAATGCCTCGAAACTATCGAGGCATTTTTTTTTGGCTTAGGTCTTCAGCCCAAGAATATTAAAATATTTATTTTGACAAAAAAGGCAGGAATCAACAGACAGGAATCAGTACTAAAAAAAACTGTGGTGTTTTCTAATATTTATTAAAAAATCATCAGTAAATTAGCTAAATAATTATTATTCTATAATTATATGCATGCATAGTAAATAACATGGCTATAATCATTTTTTTATCATTAAATTAGCATAAATTTTTTGGAAAACAAACCGATGAAAATAAAAATAACTGGAATAGGAAGTTACATTCCTGAGAAAAGAGTAAGTAATATAGACTTTAGTAATCACGTTTTTTTAAATGAAGATGGTACATCTTTTGGTTATCCGAATGATGTGGTCATCAAAAAATTTAAAAGCATAACTGGAATTGAGCATAGGCGGTATGCCGACGACAATTTAAACTCGTCCGACTTAGCATTTTTGGCATCCAAAAAAGCGATCGAAAACGCAGCTATCGACCCTGAAACTATCGATTACATTATTTTCGCACATAATTTTGGAGACGTAAAGCATGGTACTTCCCAATCTGACACGCTTCCAAGTTTGGCTACTCGTGTCAAAAATAAATTACAAATAAAAAACCCAAAGTGTGTTGCCTATGACATCCTTTTTGGATGTCCCGGTTGGATTGAAGGTGTGCTTCAAGCAAATGCCTACATCAAATCAGGAATGGCAAAACGTTGTTTAGTGATTGGCTCTGAAACCTTATCAAGAGTGGTGGATGACCATGATAGAGATTCCATGATCTACTCAGATGGCGCTGGTGCTTCCATTATAGAAGCTTCTGATGATGAAACAGGATTGCTTTCCTATGAAAGTGGTACTTATGCTATGGATGAAGCAAACTATTTATTTTTTGGAAAATCATACAACCCAGAAATAGACCCCGATACGCGATATATAAAAATGCACGGTCGTAAAATTTATGAGTTTGCATTAACTACAGTTCCTGCAGCAATGAAAAGCTGTTTGGACAAAAGTGGTATTGCCATTGACGATGTCAAAAAAATTCTTATTCATCAAGCGAATGAGAAAATGGACGAAGCAATCATACAACGTTTTTATAAACTGTATGACAGACCCGTTCCTCAAGACATTATGCCCATGAGTATTCATGAGTTAGGAAACAGTAGCGTGGCGACAGTACCTACTCTCTTTGACCTATTAATTAGAGGCGAAATAAAAGATCAAAAAATCAGCAAAGGCGATGTTCTACTATTTGCTTCTGTTGGAGGCGGGATGAATGTCAATGCATTTGTTTATAGATACTAAGTTTCTATACAAGCGAATCAAGCTATACAGCATAAAACCACAGTTTAAAAATCACCTTTTTAAACTGTGGTTTTTTCGTTTCTATCTACATATAAATCTATGAAATAAGAACCATATGTTTGTATCTTTGTACCTTTATAAACCATAATGAACGAGGGGTTACTTCGTTCCTCGCAATGACTATGTACGAAAAAACGTTTCCCAACAAAAGATTCAAACACACCTTAGAATTTTTAAATAAACACATATCAACTTCAGAGAGCATTTTAGACTTAGGTGTCGAAAATCCATTTTCAAAGATCATGAAAGAAGATGGATACACAGTTAAAAACACCACTGGTGAAGATTTAGATCTAGACCAATCAGTCTTTTCAAAAGAAAAACAAGATGTAGTAACTGCTTTCGAAATTTTCGAACATTTACTAAATCCATATACTATTTTAAGCGAAATAAAATCAGATAAACTTTTCATCTCTATACCGATGCGTTTGTGGTTTTCCCCAGCATATAGAAGTAAAACGGACATGTGGGACAGACACTACCATGAATTTGAAGATTGGCAATTAGATTGGCTGTTGGAAAAAACAGGATGGAAAATTATTGATCGCCAAAAATGGACTAATCCCGTTAAGAAAATTGGTATTCGTCCTTTATTGCGTTACTTTACCAATAGGTATTATATCGTTTATGCGGAAAGAGCATAAATGCAAATTCCTAAATAAATGAACATCAAAATAAATTCCAAATTCCAACGTGAGAAGTACTTCAATTTGGAATTTAAAAAATTGGAATTTTATTAAACAAAAACATGAACTACTACATAGTTATACCCGCACACAATGAAGAGGCATTCATTTCTTTAACGTTGCAATCATTAATTTCGCAGACTCATTTACCTTCCAAAGTAGTTGTAGTCAATGATAATTCTACTGATAAAACTGCCGAAATTGTTTTGGCTTTCGCCAAAGACAATCCGTTTATTTCATTAGTAGAAAAAACATCAAGTGCTATCCATTTACCAGGAAGTAAAGTCATTCAAGCTTTTCAAAAAGGTTTTGAAACATTAGACGATAATTACGATATTATTGTAAAGCTAGATGCAGATCTAATTTTGCCAAACAATTATTTTGAGACTATTGTTAAACATTTCGAAGAAAACCCAACAACAGGAATGGCGGGCGGATTTGCTTACATCGAGAAAAATGGAGATTGGATTTTAGAAAATTTAACCGATAAAGACCATATTCGCGGTGCTTTTAAAGCCTATCGCAAAGCCTGTTTTAAACAAATAGGCGGATTAAAACCAGCAATGGGATGGGACACAGTAGATGAATTACTAACTAAATTCTATGGATGGAAAGTAGTTACTGACGCCACACTTATTGTAAAACATCTAAAACCTACTGGAGCAAATTACAATAAAACAGCACGTTACAAACAAGGAGAAGCCTTTTACACCCTAGGTTACGGTTTTTTAATTACAGCAATAGCTTCGGCTAAATTAGCTTTCATGAAAAAGAAACCACTACTCTTTTTAGATTACATAAAAGGTTTCCTGAAAGCTAAATCAGCTAAAACCCCCTTATTAGTTACCCAAGCGCAAGCTAAATTCATAAGAGATTATCGCATTGAGAAAATGAAAGAAAAGCTTTTTAAGTAATTTTTGTTTTTGTTTTTATTAAAAAACTCCAAACTCTAAATTGAAAACCGGCTACTAATTCTTAATTTAGCCCATATTTTTAAACATATGATGCTCATTAGATACATAACGCAAATAGGCCGATACTGCCTGATGCTTAGAGAAATTTTTAACAAACAAACCAAATGGTCTGTTATGAAAAAATTAATCTTTAAAGAAATTGACGATTTAATCATCGATTCCCTTGGGATCGTAGCCTTCATTTCTTTCTTTGTAGGAGGAGTTGTAGCGATTCAAACCGCACTAAATCTTACCAATCCGCTGATACCTAAGTACCTTATTGGTTTTGCCACAAGACAATCCGTGATATTGGAGTTTGCCCCTACTTTTATCTCGGTTATTATGGCAGGAAAAATGGGTTCCTTTATCACATCGAGTATTGGTACAATGCGTGTGACGGAGCAAATCGACGCACTGGAAGTTATGGGTGTTAACTCATTAAATTACTTGGTTTTCCCAAAAATAATCGCCTTGTTGCTGTATCCATTTGTAATTGGTATCAGTATGTTTCTAGGAATTTTAGGAGGTTGGATGGCCGGCGTCTATGGAGGATTTACTTCCAGTGCAGAATTTATCAATGGAGCCCAAATGGACTTCATTCCATTTCATATTGTTTACGCTTTCTTAAAAACCTTAATTTTCGCAATGTTACTGGCAACCATACCCTCTTTTCATGGATATTACATGAAAGGTGGCGCTCTAGAAGTAGGTAAAGCCAGTACAGTTTCCTTTGTTTGGACATCGGTTTCTATAATATTATTCAATTATATATTAACGCAATTGTTACTGGGATCATGATAGAGATAAAAGATATAAAAAAATCATTTGGAGGCGTTATGATTCTCAAAGGCATTTCGACTGTTTTTGAAACTGGAAAAACGAATCTAATCATTGGGCAAAGTGGTTCCGGTAAAACGGTTTTACTAAAAAGTCTATTAGGAATCCATACTCCTGAATCGGGACAAATATGCTTTGATGGGAGAATTTATTCTGAATTAGAACCAGATGAAAAAAGAGAACTAAGAACTGAAATAGGAATGGTTTTTCAAGGAAGTGCCTTATTCGATTCTATGACAGTCGAAGAAAATGTAGCTTTTCCATTAAAGATGTTTACTAAAGATAACAAAGCTGCCATCAAAGAGCGTGTTGACTTTGTACTAGAAAGAGTAGCATTAAAGGATGCTCATAACAAACTGCCTTCTCAAATATCTGGAGGAATGCAAAAACGTGTCGCAATTGCCCGCGCCATTGTAAACAAGCCTAAATATTTATTTTGTGACGAACCCAACTCAGGATTAGACCCAAATACCGCTACATTAATTGATAATTTGATCAAAGAAATCACCGAAGAATACGATATCACTACCGTAATTAATACGCACGATATGAACTCCGTAATGGAAATTGGGGAGCGCATCTTATTCCTTAAAGACGGATTAAAAGCTTGGGAAGGAACAAAAGAAGAAATTTTCAGGACAGACAATCAAGCGGTTGTAGACTTTGTGTATTCTTCTAATTTATTTAAAAAAGTAAGAGAAGCCTATTTAAAGGAGTAAAATTAGGAGCAGAACGTTCATAATTCACAATAACTTACCTCCCGCTATCCGTTGCAATCTTTTATTCTTATTGATTTTTTCAATCCGGAACTAAATCCAGAATAAAAGGATTTTCACTACTATCGGGGCTAGAAATAAATTTTCATTTCCATAATAACACAGTAAAAGCACAATCACTCGATGACTGTGCTTTTTGATTTATAACTAATTAGGCAATAGTTCTACCTCAGCATTTGGATTAAAAAGATATATTTTCCCAGAGCTTACTTCGAGACATTCAAAACGTTTGGTTCTTATGGCTATTTTTTTAAAGATCTTTCCGTTTTCGATTCTAAAAACACTGCCGTAGGGAATCTCAAATATATAGTTTTTATCATTTTGCGCGTCAAACTGTTTTAGTGCTAACGATAAAGTCGAGTCAGTATCACTGCTGGCCGTTGGGTTCTTAAAATGTCGTGCTAATAAAGGCAACAATTGACTTGGAAAAATTTCTGGGCGTATATAAGGAATCATCAATTGTTGAAAAGAATATTTCCATTCGTTGCCATGGGGCTTAATTTTTCGTCCAAATTTTTCGAAAGCAACCAAGTGAGCTATCTCATGAATCAAGGTAATTAAAAACTTATATTTATTGAGACTTGAATTGACTGTTATCTCATGCTTTCCGTTGAGTCCTTTTCGATAATCTCCATGACGAGTTTGCCTCTCATTGACAATCTTAAGATGGACTTGATTGACAACGATGAGTTCAAAAACGGGTTTCACCGCATGTTCCGGTATAAATCTTGCTAAGGTTTCGCTCAAAATGAGTTAGGAATTATAAATTATGAGTTGTGAGTTTTTCTTCGAGGTGATGATTATACTTCGAATAATTTTTAAAACTTCATTACTCTGTTCATGCATTGATTTAAATTCATTTTCAGAAATATAGCCTGTTACTTTTAGTAGTTCTAACTAATACAGCGATTCATCACATTCTTTTTGTGCAATAGCTAGTTTATGAATGAAATCCGTTTTGCTTTGGGCATTTACAGCTTCCCGCACATTTGCTCCACCTGAGGTTATAGACCGTAAAAACTGCTTACTCATAATATATTCTTTCTTTTCAGCAACAATATATTTATAGAAATTAACTCCTCTAACAGCTAACTCAAAGCTCTTTGTCTTAACGATACTTTTACTCATAATTCCTGACTTATAACTATTTTAAGGATTCGTAGAAGACACCTGTAATACTTTTCCGTTGAAATATTTATTCCCCGTTAATGTAAAATCATAGATGTAGTCAGCCATTTCGTTTGCTTTTATTGGCGCTTGGTATCCTGGGAAAGCTTCTTCTAACATTTCTGTTTGAACTGCTCCCAAAGCCAATACATTAAATGAAATACCTCTTTCTTTATATTCTTCGGCTAACAACTCTGACAAGGTTATTACAGCTCCTTTACTTGAACTATAAGCTGCAAGTCCAGGAAACTTCAAACTACCTTGAACACCGCCCATAGAACTTATGGTAACTACATGACTCCCTTTTTGCAAGTATGGCAAACAGATGCGGGTAAGATTAGCTACTGCAAAAACATTCACTTTATAGACATTTTCAAAATCTTCTTGAGTGATCTCTTCAAAAGGTTTCGACAAAAAGCTTCCTGCATTATGCACAATGGCATCTACAGTTTTCCATGATTTAGACAGTACATTTTCGACTTTCGCTAAATCGGATTCACTTGACAAATCAACAGAAATACAGCTGATATTCTCATGTTCTATAAGTATTCTTGGTGTTTTTCTAGAAATAGCCAACACTTGATATCCTGCATTAGCAAATTTCAATGCTAATTCATATCCTATTCCTCTACTTGTTCCCGTAATAATAATCTTTTTCATATCGCAAAAATAAACAAAAGCTTTAAAACATCCGTTTCTATCGCCTAAAACAATTTAATTCATGTGAATTTCTTGACTGGGAGAACTTGCCATTTGAGTTACAGCAGGCAACATTTCCTGAATAAAATGGGTCATGTGCCGTATATCCATTACTTTAAACTCATCAGACACATGATGATAATATTCGAAATTTTCAAAGTCAAAAGTACTCACAGACTGGCAAGGAACCTTAAAAACATCGTAAAACGAATAATTATCTGACCTGTAAAACAACTTATATTCGGCAGCTTTAGGTAAAAAACCAACACTGTTTTTACCGGTATATTCATTAATTTTTGCTCCCATATTGGATTTTTCAAAACCGGTGAGATATGCCAGATAATCTCTTTTCATTGGTACACCTATCATCTCAATATTAAATTGTGAATAGAGATTAAAACCCTGCTGTTTTAGCTTTTTGGCTAAGTGCTTAGATCCCAACAATCCTTTTTCTTCCCCTACAAAGAACACAAAAAGAATACTTCGTTTATTTAATTTAGAACCACTGAAGTATTTTGCCATTTCGGCAACGGCCGTTGTTCCTGAAGCATCATCATTAGCTCCATTATTTATAAAATCTCCATTAACTCCTTCTCTCGCCAAGCCGATATGATCATAATGCGCGCTAATCAGTAAAAACTCTTTTTTAAGAACAGGGTCATTTCCTTCTAAAAAACCTACGATATTGTAAGCCGTTCCTTTAAAATTAGATATCGTATCTCGATAAGAAGAAAAATAGGGCTTGACATTATTGGTCTTAAAAAATTGCTCTAAGTAAGCAGCGGCTTTTTCCATTCCTTTTGTTCCAGTATCTCTTCCTTCTAATTCATCTGAAGAAAGGTATTTTAAAGTTGCAGCAACTTCACTTTCTTTGACTTGGTATAAGATTTCAGTTGGCTTATTTACTGACTCAGCAACTGGGCTTGAAACCACACTAGCATTGGGTTTACATCCTAAAAGAATAAAAGGAAGCAGCATCATTACTTTTTTCATATTTTAAATTTATGGTTTTATATTGTATTTCTTAAAGACTTTATATCCTTGTAGACAAGCCAAAACTATGAAAAACAAGGGAATTATTATAGCAAACAAGTATTTTGAGATATGCGCTCCACTTTGAGCGATAGTATGTAAAAAAAAGACAAATCCCATCATTCCCGCAAAAGTACCCACTAATGTTCCGCCAACGTAATAAAATTTAAGTGCTTTTGTAGTTTTAATGTAGTTTCCATTGATCAAATACAAATTCCATCCTGTCCAAAATGGAAGTTGGAGAAAATTAATACTACTCAACAGTAGTCCAATTAAAAAAGGCGAATAAATCACATACTTTTTTAGATAATTAGGACTAGCTGCCGTTTGATTCGAATAGGAGTAAAAGGAATACGCCAAAAACAATAAAAAGAAAATACCAAAAACATCAATTACCTTCATTAACTTGATATTATTGACCAGTCGATTTGCAAAAATAAGCGTAAAATAAATCACAAATGCTTCAACAAAAACCACCCCTAATAAATACAGAACCAAGTTTTCAATTCCGAATTCAGTGTAAATTTGAAATCCAATAATATTTAAATATCCTAACGGAATCGAGCCTAGAAAGCTCACTAGAAAACCGACTAGAATATTCTTTATTACTTTCATCTTATTAGAAATTTACAATTTTATTGCTTTGCTCTAGATGCATACGATATTCCTTCATACCTACTTTATGCGCTAAATAAGGAGCGCCATTCTTATTGTTCTCGACACTGATTTCATACATATAAGTAATGTGCCGCGCGAGTTCTTTCCATGCAAAAAACAAAGAATGCCTTGGGTCATAGATATGTGTCGGTTCGCTTGCAGCGCCATTCAACTCCACTACAGCAAAGTTTTTTCCGTTTTCTAATTCCACAAAAGTATTGTACATTACATCCAATCTTCCAAAAAAGAATCCAGGAATTTGCAAACACATTTCGTTGATGGTGTCTTCCAGCTTTTCAGTAATCCAATGGCTTCCATCTAAAAACTTGGCCCCTCGGGCATGATTACCATAGGGCACAAGATTTAGTTTTTCCCCGTTTGGCAAAACCTCCAAAAGTTTATTACCATATTCTTTCTTCAATACTTTTAACTGTAATTCGTATCGCGGATTTACTTTTATCAACGCCTCTACTGTAGCAACGCCATCTCCAGTAATAATTAGAAATTCCTTAGAAACGACACCTGTTATTTTACCTTTTTTTTCATTTGGATAACGAACATAAAATATACCCACTTCATTTTCAAACGGAATCAAATCTTGCACCACAAAATCAAAATTTGCCTTCAAAGCATATTGTTCTAAATCTTCCAGCGTACTAATTTTCTTTACGCCCGAGCCTCGCAAACCGATGTCCGGCTTTGCAATAAAAGGATAACGTATATTCGATTGTTCGATTATTGCATTAATTTCATCTACGGCCGTTCCTTCTTTTATAAGTTCCGTTTTTGGATAATACTGTTGCGGAATCAAATCATAAATTGCTTTTTTTGACTCCATAATAAATCCTCCGTTTTTGATTGTCGGATTAGAGGCATTAAAGAAAAAAATGGATTTTGCTTTGACAGCATAAAAAGCCCAAAGAAAATAAATAGGAATATACACAACCTGAAAAGGCCAATATTCCCAATGCGTCACTTTATGTAGTAATAATTTCAATGTCGTAGATTAAATAGTGATAAATGAGGTACTGAAATCTTCTTGAGCAATCAGGTCATGATGCAATATGGTCACTTTATTTTTTTCGATAATAGATTGGGTAATACTCAAAGTTTTTAATTCTTCGTTTCTATTGATTATCAAGCCATTTTCTTGATTTCCTTCTTCTGTATAGCGATGAAAGTTGTACATTTCTACCTCAGACAGCGACTTGCTGACTCCTAAAAATGCCTGAAATAAACTACGGCGTTTTTCTCTGACTTCCTTTGGGTACAAAGTCGAAGAAGACCATATATGCTTTTCGTTTAAATCTAATTGTACCGCTTCTTTTTTAGCACCGTTCCAGCGGAGTTGAAAAAGCTCTTCCTCTTGAAATAATACTATGGTAAAAGGTTCAATATTATCCAGATTAATTGCATCCCAGTAATTTCGTGGGGATCTATTAGCAATAATATCTAAAACAATCAATCCGCGGCTTTTCCTGTAGCTCAAACCTGCAATATGCTTTTCATGAGCTCCATTTAACAAAACGAGAACGGTACCATTTTCATCAACAACGTACCAAGTCCCACCCGCTTTTGGGTCTTTAGGATAAATAACATTCTTACCATTTACAGTATAATTTTTTGGCGCTATCGCACTCGGTCTGATTAACTGTTCGTCCCGATTTGACGTAATGATAATTTTAGTATCGGTTTTTACAAAGCTTACTGTGCACATTGATTTCTATATTCGATAGTGGAACGTGCAACACCAAAATTTTCATTCACAAAAATAGTTTCACTTTGTAAAACGGCCACTTTTATGAGCGCCTGATGATGAATACAATGCTCCAGATTATAAAGTAACTCTCTAAAGTAGTTGCTGTTAATTGTGACTTCTTCGTTGTCTATAATTTGTTGCAACTCGATTTTTTTATTTTCTTTTTCCAATAAACTCTGAATAGTTACAATTTGCGAAATTGCAAAAGTGGCATCCGTTTGAATTAAAATATTCCTTGGTCTTTTATCGTAGTTAACCATACCTGATTCATAATTATTTTCCAGGCATTGAAACATCTCTACAATATGTCTGGTATGTTCCCCAATGCTGGAATTACTTAATAATTGACAAGGTTTAGAAAACTCGGTATTTGAAATCTGCTTGAGTAAATCAATCAATTCATCCAAACTATTTTTTATGGAAGGAATAAGCATCTTATAATTTTAATTTTAATAAATTGGGTGTTTTATTCCTATTTTGATACACTAAAACAGAACAGCAAAGAAAGGTAATTAATGCCATTATAAAAAGTGTCCCGCAATCACCTTGTAGTTCAATTCCTAAAACAAAAACAGGAGATAGTAAAGCACCAATCACGACTCCAAAACCTAGTAACTCCTCTAACAACGTGGCTCTTGGAATTAAAATCAAAATAGACGCAACTAATTCGAGCACACCAGAACTAATACGTCCACAAGGCTCCATTACTAAGGTGTTAAAGATATAGATACTTTCGGCTGCGCCAGTAAATTTAAAACACAATGTTTGCACTAAAATTACAGCAATAACAATGCGCAATAACCAGCTAATTACTAATGACTTCATAATGCTAGTTTATTGAATTACTTTTTTCCAATTCGAATCGGCCATTGATTGTAAATTAGACTGATCTTTATTCCAACTTTTTAAAGTATTCCTAAAAAAGGCATTATAGAACAAATATAATTTCCCATCAATAATTTTAAAAGTACTGGGATTAATAGCTACTTTATCTCCTGAATCCCCCATTGCAAATGCACACCAACCTCCATATTGAGGTTCATAGCTTGAAGGAGATTTTACGAAAGCACTTTTATTCGACGCAGAAGAAAAATAATAAATCACTCCTTCATATATCGAATTGATTTCTTTTTTTCCTTCTAGAGCTTTCCCTTCTTTAAAGTAAGCAACTGGATCATATCCTTGCATAGCAACTTTCCCCTCTAAATTAAATTGAGATACGCTCTCACCTTCACTCTGTGCAAATCCAGAAAGCGTGAATAACATACAAATGGCCAAAATAAATTTCTTCATTACTCTTTATTTAAAGATTTTGCCGCTGCAATCAATAAATCATTGGAAATTCTATGTTTATAATCAGGTGTAATGTATTCAAAATCTATCACCCCCTCTAAGTTCAAGATAAAAACAGATGGAATCGGTAGAAAATCACTATTTAGTCCATCTGATCCTTTTGCCAAAATGGTCTTATATTTTTCGGGAGCTTGAAAAGCGATACCCATTGCCTTTACTAATTCACCATTACCGTCTGATAGCAAAAGATAGTTTACTTTATCCTTTTCCTCGGTAGCTTTTAAGTTCTTTGGTGAGTCTGGACTGATGGCAACAATCTGATATCCTAAGTCCAATAATTCTTTTTCGGCTTCCGCCAATGCCGCCAAGTGAAGGTTACAATAAGGGCACCAGCCACCACGATAAAAAACCAAAACAGTTTTCTTTTTGCTGAAAAGCGATTGCAAATCAACGGTTTTATTGTCAATTGTTTTTAAGGTGATATTAGGGATTTTTTCTCCAATCAATAATGGCGCTACGTCAGTTGCTACTTTGGGCAAGTCACTTTGTGCATTTACCATATATCCAATCGCTAATAAAAGGAAGCTTAGTATTCTTTTCATGATCTAATAATTTTATATCACAAAGCTACTATTGAATTCTGAATTAAATTGTCGGCTAGATTGCATTTCCTAAAAAAAACTATAATGTAGTGATATCTGCAATAATAATTTCTTTTCTATTGTAAAGCTACGTCCCTTTTGCTTCCATTTCGTTAAGCAATTGTGTCGCTGTTTGTCTTGAGGTACAAATGATTTGAGCAATATCACTTTGGGTTAGATAATTCTTAATGATTACTTTATTTCCCGTTTGCACACCTTCTTTCTCTGCCCAGTCTTTTAGAAACAAAGCCAATCTGGTTTTAGCATCCTTCGAAATTAAATTAGAATAACTGTTCTTGATTCGCTTCATTTTCAGTCCTACAATTTTAGTATAGTGCAACGCTAAACTGGGATTCTGTAATAATACCTCTTCAAAATCAGAAAGCAAAAAACTACAGATAGTAACATCGTCAGAAAGTACTTTAGCATATTCATTGCTCTCGCCATCTGCATCTAAAGTAAGCTCCCCAAACAAATCTCCTTTTTAACAATGTCTTTAATTGTTTCATTACCGGTTTCATCAACAGCCACGATTTTAATATTTCCCTTTTTCAACACAAAAATCCTAGACACATCCGAAGAAGAAAAATAAATAATCTCTCCTTTCTTTGCTTCCTTGAACCCCATGATGATGCACAACTGCTTCATTTGTTTAAAACTTAAACTTCTAAACAATTTATGATCTCGTAAATTCCAGTATTTTAAATCTTCATTCATAAAAGGTAATTTGCTAGTAAATATAACGCTATTTTATAACTAAAAACCATTAAGAAACTAAGTCTCATTAAGTATTCTACTACTTAATTTCTTAATCCCTTAATGGTTTAAATTATTCTTATTACTTAATTCGAATGCTAGGAAACCAAAGTTCTCGAAATCACAATACGTTGTATTTCTGAAGTTCCTTCATATATCTGAGTGATTTTAGCATCACGCATCATACGTTCTACGTGATATTCAGCCACGTACCCATTACCACCGTGAATTTGAACCGCTTCGATTGTGGTATCCATCGCCGTTTGAGAAGCAAACAATTTTGCCATAGCACCAGATTGAGAAATATCCATTCCTTGATCCTTTTCAGATGCAGCCTTCAAACAAAGCATTTTGGCTGCCATGATTTGAGTCGCCATATCAGCTAATTTAAAAGCAATAGCTTGGTGTTTGAAAATTTCTTTACCAAAAGCTTTACGCTCTTGCGAATATTTCAATGCTAATTCATAAGCTCCAGTTGCTATTCCTAATGCCTGAGAAGCAATCCCAATTCTACCACCGTTTAATACAGCCATAGCAAAATTAAAACCAAAACCATCAGCTCCAATTCTATTTTCCTTTGGAACCTTAACATCACTAAACATTAAAGAATGCGTATCTGACCCGCGAATTCCCATTTTCTTTTCTTTTATTCCAATATCAAAACCAGCCCAACCTTTTTCTACGATAAAAGCATTAATTCCTTTGTGCCCTTTTTCGATATCCGTTTGCGCAATTACGATATAAGTAGATGCTGACGAACCATTAGTGATCCAGTTTTTAGTACCATTCAATAAATAATGATCCCCTTTATCAATAGCCGTTGTTTTTTGAGAAGTTGCATCAGATCCCGCTTCTGGCTCAGACAAGCAGAAAGCACCAATTACGTCTCCTTTTGCAAGAGGAACTAAATATTTCATTTTTTGTTCTTCGTTACAGTACTTTTCCAGTCCTGCACAAACTAATGAATTATTTACAGACATTATTACTGCTGCTGAAGCATCAATTTTAGCTATTTCAGTAATTGCTAAAACATAAGAAACACTATCCAGTCCAGAACCACCATATTTAGGATCAACCATCATCCCTAAAAACCCTAGTTCAGCCATCTTCTTAACTTGCTCTGTTGGGAATTTTGAGAATTCATCTCTTTCAATTACTCCAGGCAACAACTCGCTTTGAGCAAAATCTCTAGCGGCTTGTTGAATCATTAAATGCTCTTCTGTTAGATTAAAATCCATAACTGTATTTCTTTTTATTTATTTGATTAATTCTAGCGCCAAAATACGTTGTTCACAACATCGAATTTAAAGTCCAAATCCGGAATTGTTTTATCTTATTTTTTACGTTTAGAATAGACGATTGTTATATGTTGCTTAATTTAGCCTGTTTTTTGTTTAAAAAAACTAGTCAAAGATACTTTTTTCTTGTGAAATTATCAATTTTGATTTGTAATTTTGGCTAATGAAAGAAGAACACTATAACGTTATCGGGGTGATGTCTGGAACTTCTCTTGACGGAGTTGATTTAGCACATATTCAATTTACCATAAAAGACAAGAAATGGGACTTCAATATTATTGAAAGCGAGACTATTTCTTACAGTTCAGGCTGGGTAAATACCTTAAAAACAGCGGTGGATTTTTCTGAAATTAATCTAAAAAAATTAAATCACGATTATACTTCATTGCTCGGTTCCATTATCTCTGATTTCATATCTCGCCATAAGATAGAAAATATCGATGCCGTTTGCTCGCATGGTCACACCGTATTACACCAACCCGATAAAGGCATTACCCTCCAAATTGGGAATTTAAAGGAAATATCCGATTTAATTCAGCAAACTGTCGTTTGTGATTTTAGAATACAGGATGTCAATCTAGGAGGACAAGGTGCTCCTTTAGTACCTATAGGAGACCGCATTTTATTTCCTGAATACGACTATTGCCTGAATCTAGGTGGCTTTTCGAATGTATCATTTGAAGAAAAAGACAACAGAATCGCATTTGACATCTCACCAGTAAATACAGTTTTAAATTATTATTCAAATCAATTGGGATTCGATTATGATGATAAAGGGAAAATTTCGGCAACTGGGCTAATCGACGACACTTTGCTGGACGAGTTGAACAATCTAGAGTTTTACCAACAAAGCTATCCTAAATCTCTGGGATTTGAATTTGTAAAAGAAATCGTTCTACCTATTGTAGAGCATTTCGAAATTGACATTACGGATAAAATGAGAACCTTTACAGAACATGTTGCCGTGCAAATTGCAATAGCCCTACCTAATAAAGAAGGAACTCTTTTAATAACTGGTGGCGGAGCTTACAATGATTTTCTTATCGAGCGCATCCAATTTCACTTGCCTTCCATCAAAATCATAATTCCTGAAAACAAAATTCTGGAATTTAAGGAAGCGCTGATCTTTGCTTTATTGGGTGTCCTTAAATTACGTGGACAAAACAATGTATTGTCTAGTGTAACAGGAGCTAAAACAGATCATAGTAGCGGATATATCTATAAACCAAAATAATACCTCAAATACACAATTCACATTATTCTATTTTTTATATTTGTCAAAATTAAACATATCGCAATAAATGAAAGATTTATTAAAGAAATTCGAAAATAAAGAGCCTGTAATCGTTTTTAATTGGAAAGATGCCGAAACCGAAGCTGAAGGGTGGACGGTTATTAACTCTCTTCGTGGTGGTGCTGCCGGTGGTGGAACTAGAATGAGAAAGGGATTAGACATCAATGAAGTTTTGTCGTTGGCAAAAACAATGGAAGTAAAATTTACGGTTTCTGGTCCGGCTATTGGTGGTGCAAAATCTGGAATTAATTTCGATCCAAACGATCCAAGAAAAAAAGGCGTTTTACAACGGTGGTACAAAGCGGTGTCTCCATTATTAAAAAGTTATTATGGAACTGGTGGTGATTTAAACGTGGATGAAATCCATGAAGTTATCCCTATGACTGAAGAATGTGGTGTTTGGCATCCGCAAGAAGGAGTCTTTAATGGTCATTTCAAACCAACTGAAGCTGATAAGATAAACCGAATTGGTCAATTGCGTCAAGGTGTGGTTAAAGTAATCGAAAATCCAAAATTCTCTCCAGACGTTTCTAGAAAATATACCATTGCAGATATGATTACCGGTTACGGTGTTGCTGAAGCGGTGCGCCATTATTACACTACTTATGGAGGTGACGTTAAAGGGAAAAAAGCTATTGTACAAGGTTTTGGAAATGTAGGTTCAGCTGCTGCTTTCTATTTAGCTGAAATGGGTGCAAAAGTTATTGGTATAATCGACAGAGATGGTGGCTTAATAAATGAGAATGGTTTTACATTCGAAGAAATAAAAGACCTATTCCTTGCTAAAGACGGAAACAAACTAGTTGCCGAAAACATGATTCGTTTTGAAGAAATCAATGAAAAAATATGGACAATAGGTGCTGAAATTTTTACTCCTTGTGCTGCTTCAAGATTAGTTGCTCAATCTCAAATTGATAGCTTAATCGCTAATGGACTTGAAGTAATTTCTTGTGGTGCTAATGTTCCTTTTGCCGACAAAGAAATCTTTTTTGGTCCAATAATGGAAGATGTAGATCACAAAGTAAGTTTAATTCCAGACTTTATTTCAAACTGTGGTATGGCTCGTGTATTTGCTTACTTCATGGAGAAAAAAGTACAAATGACGGATGAGGCGATCTTTCAAGATACTTCAGAAATCATCAAAAAAGCAATTGAAAAAGCACATGCTTTAAACAGCGATAAAACTAATATTAGCGCTACCGCTTTTGAAATCGCTTTGAAACAATTAGTGTAAGCCTCTAATAAATTAGAATCCTTTCATTCTACTTCGTTTGAAAGAATACGATTAAGTCAGTTCGATGAAACGCCCAATACGGGAATTCATCGAACTGATTTTTTTTTATACTATACTCAAGATCGCTTTTTTAACACTCTATTCCTTCCCTACTTTTTTAATATTTGTTTAGGATATTAATCTAAAAAAGTAACAATTTTTATAATATATTAGCGTTTCCATAATAAAGAAAATTTCTATGAGTATATTGTTACAAGCAGATACCCTATCTGTTGCACAAGAAAATTTAGCCGATGCGGTTCCAGTTGAAAAAACATTATCTATTATTGAATTGCTAACAAGTGGAGGATTAGCCGGTAACATTATCATGGCTGCCTTATTTATAATGTTAGCTGTCGCACTTTATCTTTACTTTGAGCGCTTAATGGCGATCAATGCTGCGTCAAAAATAGACCCTAATTTTATGGGACAAATCAGAGATAATATTAGAAACGGACGCATCGATAATGCTAAAATGGCGTGCGCTCATTCAAAATCTCCTGTTGCCAGATTAATCGAGAAAGGAATTTCAAGAATTGGCAAGCCTCTAGATGACATCAATACGGCAATTGAAAATGCTGGAAAACTTGAAATTTACAAACTTGAAAAAAATGTAAGTATGCTAGCGACTATTTCTGGAGCAGGTCCTATGACTGGTTTCTTAGGAACAGTAGTAGGGATGATTCAAGCTTTCCACAAGATGGCAACTGCTGGAGGACAAATTGAAGTTGGAGCCCTATCCGAAGGGATTTATACCGCTATGACAACTACAGTTGTTGGATTAGTCGTAGGTATTATTGCTTACGTAGGTTACAATCACTTAGTTGTAAAAACAGATAAAATTGTACATCAGATGGAAGCCAATGCCGTTGACTTTTTAGACTTATTAAACGACCCAGCATAATTATGAATTTAAGAGGAAGAAATAAAGTTAGTGCAGAATTCAATATGTCGTCTATGACCGATATTGTTTTCCTATTGCTGATATTCTTTATGCTAACATCGACCATGGTAACTACCAATGCTTTAGACTTGGTATTACCAAAAGCAAAAGGAAAAACAGACAGTAATAAAAACATTGCAGTAAGTATCAATAAAAAACTAGAATTTTTCATTGATAAAGAACCCGTTTCAGAAGCTGAATTGGAATCAAAATTATTATCAATGTTTACAGCCGATAAGGATAGGGCAATTATTTTAAGAGCCGAAGAAGGAGTGCCTATTGAAAAAGCAGTGAATGTTTTAGATATTGCAAACCGCAATCAAATCAAAGTTGTTTTAGCGGTAAGACCTAAATAACGACAGCTGTCCTTCAAAAAAAGATTTATTCTACATGAAATATTTAGAAACAGAAGAAGAAAAAAAATCATTTGCAATCACATCAATCATTTTTGTGATTCTATTTGTTTTGTTCTTTTATTTAGGATTAACTTCTTTAGACCCACCTCCTGAAAACGGAATTGCGATAAACTTTGGAACAACTGAGTTTGGATCTGGAGAAATACAACCCACAGAGCCTATTCAATCTGCACCTAAGACGACCGCCGCAAAACAAGCAGCCTCAAGTGAGGACGAGATACTTTCTCAAGACATCGAGGAAGCAGTGGTAATGAAGCAGGTCAAAAAAGCACAGCCTACAAAAGAAACAGCTAAAGAAGAGGTTAAACCAAAACCGAAAGAAAATCCGCAACCCTCAAAAAGCACATCTGATGCATTATCAAGTATCTTAAACGGACCCAAATCTGACGGAAAAGCAAAAGGTGGCGAAGGAAATGACAATGTTGCGGGAGACAAAGGAAGCTTAAATGGCGATCCTTATGCTAACAGTTATTACGGATCTGGAAGCGGTACCGGAAATGGTAGCGGATGGGGCTTAAATGGCCGAAGTATTGCTTCAAGAGGTAAAGAAGTACAGAAATGCAATGAATTTGGCACTGTCGTTGTGCAAATAACGGTAAACAGAAGCGGAAATGTTATTGCTGCCAAATATACTAAAGGAACAACTAATACCAATCCTTGCCTGGTAGAACCTGCATTGGCTACAGCCAGAAAATACAAATGGCAACCCGATGCGAATGCACCTGCAACTCAAATTGGTTTTATTACCGTTAACTTCAAATTAGGGGAATAAATACATTTGGCATTTAAAGATCTTACCATACAATCAGCGCAGACATTTTGAATATTTTTACATTTAAAAAAAGCAATCTAATCAGAACTTAAGGCGTCATAAAGCGTAAATTCTTAATAGTTTTAAAAAGCCTTTTTCTAAGTATTAAAATATTTAGTCTACGAATACAACCAATACTCAAAGAAAATGAACTATCAAGAAACTACGGACTGGATGTTTAACCAACTCCCTATGTATCAGCTTCAAGGCGCCTCTGCCTATAAAAAGGATTTGACAAACACGCACTTATTGACCAATCATCTTGGCAATCCCCATAAAGAGTTAAAATGCGTTCATGTTGCCGGTACAAATGGAAAAGGATCTACTTCTCATATGCTGGCAGCTGTACTTCAGGAAGCTGGCTACAAAGTAGGCTTATACACGTCGCCACACCTTAAAGATTTCAGAGAACGTATTAAAATAAATGGTGCTGATATCACCGAAGATTTTGTTTGTACTTTTATAAATGAAAACAAATCTTTTTTTGAATCGAATGACATCAGCTTTTTTGAAATGAGCGTTGGAATGGCCTTTGATTACTTCGCCAAAGAAAAAGTAGATATCTCAATCATCGAAGTTGGAATGGGCGGTCGATTAGACGCCACAAACATTATCACTCCAATAGTATCCGTAATTACAAATATTGACTTAGATCACACACAGTTTCTCGGAAACACCATTAAAGCCATAGCAGCAGAGAAAGCTGGTATTATAAAAGCAAACACCCCTGTAGTCATTGGAGAATATACTCCTGAAACTAAGGCTGTTTTTTTGGCTACAGCCAAAAAAAATAACGCCCCCATCTATTTTGCTTCCGACTTGATTTCAGAAAACTATCCTTCAGATTTAATAGGTGACTACCAAATTCACAATAAAAAATCAGTATTGCAGACTATTAAGCTACTAAACTCACAGCCGGAGTTTAAAATTACTGAAGACGCTATTAAAACTGGGCTTTTAAATGTCGTGAAAAATACTGGGCTGCAAGGAAGATGGCAACAACTGGGTGAATCACCAAAAATAATCTGCGATACCGCACACAATAAACACGGACTAGAGATTGTCTTGAATCAAATTCAAAAAGAAGAATTTAAAGAATTACACATCGTTTTAGGCGTGGTAAATGATAAAGACTTAGATCAAATACTACCTCTATTCCCCAAAAACGCCATTTATTATTTTTCAAAGCCAAACAACCCACGCGGATTAGACGCGACCATTTTATCGGACAAAGCAAGCCAACATGGCTTAACAGGAACAATATACAACTCAATTACAACAGCTTACAAAAAAGCATTAGAAATAGCCGAAGACACTGATTTAATATACATTGGTGGTAGTACATTTGTGGTTGCAGAAATTTTATAATTTTTTTTATTTTTTGCTTGTTTATTCAAAAAACAGCCTTATATTTGCACTCGCAATAAGGAAATGAAAATTAACAAATTGCATTAGGGCGATTAGCTCAGCTGGTTCAGAGCACCTCGTTTACACCGAGGGGGTCGGGGGTTCGAACCCCTCATCGCCCA
>NZ_JASMRH010000003.1:0-230220 GCF_041431385.1 Flavobacterium sp. Arc2
AATCGATATTACAAGCTAAATCAGAAAACAAGACTTATACTCCCCAACTTTTAAGCAATGGCGATACTGTAAAACAATTATTAGCCAGAAGCCGCTATTTACTTTATAAATCCAGAGGAAAGTGGACCGTTAACCAAGAAGAAAGAGCAAGTCTTTTATTTGAGCTATATCCTGATATAAAAACAGCTCACGCTTTATCCCAGCAATTACGCAGTATTTACGATACAAATAATGATAAAAATGTAGCTATGTTGAAATTAGCGCATTGGTATCGAAAAGTAGAGGAATCAGGATTTAAGAACTTCAATGTAGTTCTTAATTCGATAACAGTTAATTATCAATCTATACTAAACTATTTTGACAATCGAAGTACAAATGCTTCTGCAGAATCTTTTAATGCAAAAATCAAAGGGTTCAGAAGTCAGTTTAGAGGGGTTCGGAAAATCGACTTTTTCTTGTTCAGATTATCTAACCTTTTTGGATAATCCCCAACTTTTGCGCTTGATCCATAATAAAGGCATTGAAGTGCATACGCTATAGCTAAAGCAAACCGTAGATAATAAAAAAAAACAGTCAAGAATTAAATCACTAATTCTTGACTGTTTTTTTTTAATTTAAAAAAGCTAAGATCTTATTCTCAACCTCTTTGCTATCCCAAAGAGCTTCTATGTTTTCCATTTTTAAAATTTCCTCCATAATAGCATTTTGATCATCTCCAATTGCTAAAGCTTCAGCATAAGGTCGGTCACTAAATGTGACTCTACTATAAAGGGGAATCCACTTATCTGGGTGTTTGTCTGAGAACCATTTTTCAATCTTCTTTTGCAATAGGAATTTATCATCTGCTGTTTTAGAACTCATTTCCATAAAATTACGATAGGAAAGTTCTGCAATCGCATCAGCATTAGGCTTACGCGATTTTTGGTATTCAGAAAATATCGTTTCCCAATCATCCCCGTATTTCTCCATCATTTCATTTAGAATCGAAATGTCTTCAAAACCAGCATTCATTCCTTGTCCGTAAAAAGGCACAATCGCATGACAAGCATCCCCAATTAATGCAATTTTATCTTTATATGTCCAAGGGTAGCATTTCATAGTCACCAAAGTACTTGTTGGATTTTTGAAAAAATCCTCTGCTAATTTCGGGATGACATCAATCGAATCAGGAAAGTTTTTTTCAAAAAACAACTCTACGTCTTTTCTGTTTTCGAGCAATGCAAAAGAATTCTCACCCTCAAAAGGCATAAACAAAGTACAGGTAAAACTACCATCTAAATTAGACAATGCAATCAACATATATTCGCCGCGTGGCCAAATGTGAAATGAATTTTTATCTAATTTATGAGAGCCATCAGGATTTGCTGGAATATTCAATTCCTTGTAACCAATATTTAAAAACTCTTGAGAATAGTTAAACATACTTTGGCGCTGCATGCGGTGTCGTATTCTTGAAAAAGCACCATCAGCACCAAATACGATATCGTACTTCTTTTCTTCCCAAGCTCCTCTTTCTGTTTCTCCAATGTGCAAAGTAGCTTCAGACAAGGTAACATCCCAAATTTTCTGTTCGAAGAAAAATTCGGCGCCAGCTTGTTCAGCCAAATCGATCATTCTCCGGTTCAAATCTCCTCTGGAAATTGAATAAATACTTTCCCCTTCTTGACCGTAATTTTGAAAATTAAGTTTATCAACTAAGTGAATGGCACGTTTATCCATAGGTATTGCGATTTCACGAACCGAATCCCCTACTCCAACGAAATCTAGCGCTTTCCAACCCCTAGTTGACATTGCTAGATTAATAGAACGTCCTGAGAACTGAATTTGTCTAATATCAGGGCTTCTATCGTATATATGTACGGTATGTCCTGCTTTGCGTAAGTAAATAGCTAATAAAGATCCGACTAAACCGGAACCTACAACTGCTATCTTTTTTGGAGTTTGCATTATTTTCTATAAAAAGTTAAGCAAAATTACTGATTTATTATTTTAAGGACTTTAAAAACCTCTAATTTTTAATCGGAATAAACACCAATTTTGTTGAAGTTTTAATAATCTCTTTCTTATTGAGCATCATTTTCCTAAAATTGCCTGCGTTGTATATTTCTGCCTGATCATTGTAGTGAATGCTTAATGGATTCCCAGACTGACCCGTAGGAAGAACATTCCAACTATTTTCAATATCGGAAAAATCAATCACTCTTCGAGAGGACGGACCACCTTTTACCACATATTTTGCTTCATTGGTATAATCAAACATCTGATTATTGATTACCTCATTAGAACCCGAAACTTCAAATGGTCCTACATTAAATATTTTTCTAAGCATAGCAATTTTCCCTAACGGATGCTCATACTCTACAACATGTACCTTACTCCAAGTCCAAGCAGGAACTGATTCTCCCAATTGTATTTCTAATGCAGCGATTGCCTCTTTAAATGATTTTGAAAGAATCTCGCTTCTGGATTCTTTTCTGTTTTTAGATTCTATATTATCCCACCACATAGAATTCTCATTTGCCATTTGTTTAGCAATAAGTTGTTTCATAATATGTGTAGCTAAAAACTGCTTGAACCCCTCTTCTCCCAACTCGTCTTTAAAAGTATTTTTCAGATACATATAAATCAGCTTATTGTAAATCGTAGGAGCCACATCCTCTGTATTATTTGTTCCTTTCCAAGATTTTAAAATAGCAACTGCTTCCTTTTCATTTTTCGAAAGTGAATTCGTATCTAAATTAGAAATTAAATTCTTAACCACCTCTGGTGCTACTGATGAAGTATTATCCGTAATCATCTTGCCGACCGATTTTTTATCCCAGTTTGACTTTGGCTCTAACAACTGGGTAATTCGTTTGGCTCTGTCTTCTGGAAGATAATAACCTGGATACAAGAAACCATCAATCGCTTCAGGCTGATTGTTAGCCGAATACACATACTTCCATTCTGGATTTACTGCCGAAGGATTTTTGGAAAAATCCAAATATTCTGTAATATCATCCTTTCCAGAAGGACCATCCAAAATGAAATGAGTATCTACACCTTCATTGTGTTTGTATAATTTACCAGTCGCCCACCAAGCTACATTTCCTTTAGCATCCCCATACATCACATTCAACCCAGGAGCCGAAATAAGCGCTACACCCCTTTGAAAATCAGCTTTACTTTCAGCATGAGATAGCGTATAAACTGCATCTAGAATATGAATGGGTTGCTGCGTATAAATCCAAGACATGGCCACCGGCTTATTATTATCTAATCCAACTATCAAATCATTCATGACAGGACCGTGTCGGCTCACCTTTACGTTCATCTCTACATCCGTACTATCTTTTACTTTTATAACTTTATTTCTAATTATGTAATCACTAAAACCTATTGGTGTTTTATATTTATTAGCATTTTCTGGGCTATTCTCTTCTTGGTAAAAATCAATATCATCATTTTCAAACATAGTCAAACCATAAGCATAATCCCTATTGTGACCTAACAAAGGAAAAGGCGTTCCTGCCAGATAGCAGCCATACAATTCAAATTCTGGTGTTACTATATGGGCTTCGTACCATGTTCCCGGTTGCGAAAACCCAATGTGCGGATCATTGGCAAAAATAACTTTCCCGTTTTTAGTTTTCTTAGGCGCAATAACCCAACTGTTGCTTCCCACAAATGGAGGAATAGGTGAATTATCTAATAAAGCAGCCACCGCCTTTGAAATAGCTAAAAACTCCTGTGGATTTTCCTTTGCATTTTTAATTATAGTAGTATTTAATTCCCCGTCAAGGCCAAAGTCTTTAAGGTATTCCATCCCATATTTATCACGGATATCAGTCAACAATGGATCTGTTTTTTGTGCCATGGCAAAACTAAAGGACATGTAACCGAAAATATTATAAACATCTTTTATAGTGAATTTATTTTTTTTCACGCCAACCAATTGAAACTCTATTGGAGTTACCCCTTCATCCATGTATTGATTAATACCGTCCAAATATGCTACTGTTAATTTATAACTTTCGCTATTTGTATCTAAGCCTGCAATCGCTTTTTCTGAAGCTTCCTCAATACCAAGACCAGCAAAAAACATATCGTTATTTAAAGCTACTTTTCCAAAAATTTCAGACAAACGACCTGGTGCGATACGTCGCATTAATTCCATTTGCCACAAGCGATCTTGTGCATGGACATATCCCAAAGCAGTCATGGCATCTATAGAATTATTTGCATAAATATGCGGCACACCAAAATCATCAAAATAGACTGTAGTCTCATCGTGAATACTTTGTAACTCCACTTTACCCTCATATTTAGGCTTTAAGTAAAAGCCATACAGCACTAATCCAACAATTACAATCGCAATTAGCGAAACTAAAACTAAGAGGATTTTTTTTATAATTTTCATTTTTATAATTTGAGATCAACAAATATAAATAATTTAGACTCTATTTCAGCGAAATACATTTCATTCTCCCGTCTAAAACAAAAAAACATGAGTTTGATTAAAAATAAAAAAAGTGTTTAAATTCCAAATGGAACTTAAACACTTTTTTTACCGATAAACTATTTATTTTTATTTTTTGCTTCCGTCAATAATAGCACCAGTTCCAGCTCCTACACCAGCTCCGGCTAAACCACCAATTATTGCTCCTTGTCCTTTTTTCTTACTTATAATCGCTCCAGTAGCTGCACCAACTCCTGCACCAATTACAGCACCTTTTGCCGTACTACTCCAACCCTTCTTTTTTGTTGTTGTAGTTGTAGTAGTCGTTGTATTAGCTCCCGGTTGATTAACTATAATCGTTTCCTTTTGCATTTCTACTTTTGTCATTTCCACCTGCATGGAGTCAATCACTTTCTGTTTTTGAATTGCAACTTCCATAGAGTCAACAGTTTCTTTCTTTGCGGCCTCTAAATCCATTTTTCCTTGATTTTTACAAGAAACGATTAACAAAGACAGTGCTATAAAGTATAATGCTTTCATAATTTTGTTTTTAATAATTAATAACGACGCAAAGAAACATAAAAAACCATGACCAAAACTTATAAAATTAGATTAAATGTTTATATAATTAAAGCTTTAGCATAAAATTTTATAAATATAGTTGTTCTTTTATATTTCTAGTACTAAAATATTGAACGGAATTAAATACGTGTTTTTATAGTACAAAGAAAAAAAGCTCATGACTACAATAAAAAAGATAGCAATAGTGGTTCTAAGTCTGCTTATATTAACCCTAATCCTTAATTTCGGATTGATCTTTTGGTTAAACAAGCAGCTCCCCATGATTATTGCTAAAAAGAACCCTACAGCCTATGCTATTACTTATAGCGATTTACAAATTGATCTTTTATCAAAAAATATAAAAGCATCCCGATTAAGAATTTCGCCAAAGAAAAAACAGCAAGACAGTTTAAAAAAAATAGGCATTTATGCTAAAATAGAATCCATTGAAATAAATGATTTTAAAATATGGGATGTTCTTTTTAATAATCGTATAAAGGCAAATAATATTATTATTACAACTCCAGAAGTTACCCTTTATAAAAAAACACAGCACGCAATTAATAATTCTAAGAGTTTAGGTTCTGAGGTTGTAAAACCATTTGAAGAAATTATTATGGTTTCAAACGTTATGCTGAATAAAGGAAGTCTTAAAATTATCTACACAAAAACAAACAAACCTATTCTAAGTGTTGTTAACTTAGGTTTAAATATAGATGGGATTGTGATTACAGATGACTTATTACAAAAGAAGGTTCCTTTTTCCTATGAAGATTACGCTATCAAAGCTGACAGCATCTATTTTCGAGTAAATGACACGTACCTTATTACAGCACAACATTTCCAAACTACTTCAAATAACTTTATTCTTAAAAAATTTAAATTAATCCCAGAATACAGTCGTAGGGAATTTGTTAAAAAACTAAAGCAAGAAAAAGACCTTTTTACAGTAAAGTCAGAACTTATTAAAATCAACAATATAGACTGGGGTTTCAAAAATGAAAAAATATTCTTTGATGCGAACTCAGTCACAGTAGATAAGTTATCAGCAAATATTTATAGAAACAAATTACCTGCCGATGATTTAACTAAAAAACCATTTTACAGTAAACTCCTTCGGGATTTAAAATTCCCATTGAAAGTGGACACCCTTGCCATACGCAATTCTATTTTAGTCTATGAAGAAGCAATCAACTTTCAAAAAGGACCCGGAATCCTAACTTTTGATGATTTTAATCTCAAGGCAACTCACATACAAAGCGGATATCTTCAAAAAAATCTCGCAGATGTCGTTATTGATATCCGCTGTAAGTTCATGAAAAGCTCTCCTTTAAAACTCAATTGGAAGTTTAATGTTCTGGATAAAAAAGATCAATTTACTATGCACGGTGTTGTATCTAATTTAAATACCAATCATTTATCTCGATTTACAAAACCCTATCTTAATGCGTCTACAACAGGTACATTTGATGAATTGAAGTTTACTATTAAAGGAAATGATTTTAATTCGTATGAAGATGCCTCTTTAAAATATCGTGATTTAAAAGTAACACTTTACAGAAAAGGAGCTCCTGAAAAAAAGAGTAAACTAAAAAGTGCACTGGCTAACTTGATCGTTAAAAAAGACTCCGATGGAGAAATTATTAATACTAAAGCCAATGTCGAAAGAATACCAGAAAAATCATTCTTTAATTTCTTATGGCTCAATATTGCAGCAATACTGAAACAAATTTTAATTTAAAAATAGTATATAAAAAACTGATTTGCAATAAAATAATTATTGATGAGTGTTCTTTCTATAATAAAAAAATGTACTCCGTTCATAGTTTTGTTTATTATTTACGTATTTTTGTTAAACAAAATACGTAAAACAAAGTACTATGACTGCAATTACTCAAGATGATCTTTCTAAACTCGAAAAAGTGGAACGATTAAATTTAATCAATTCTTGCACGGGTTACAAATCAGCAAATTTAATTGCTACCAAATCATTAAAAGGGGAAAGTAACGTCGCTATTTTTAGCAGTATAACCCATTTAGGAAGTAATCCTGCCTTGATAGGCTTTATTGTTCGGCCCACAACGGTTCCGAGAGATACATACAAAAACATAAAAGACACGGGATATTTTACTGTAAATCATGTTACAGAGACTATGATTATTGACGCACATCATACATCAGCTAATTATGAAAGTGGAGTATCTGAATTTAGTAAAACAAATCTTGAAGAAGAGTACAAAGAAGGCATATCTACGCCTTTTACAAAAGGCAGTCCAGTACAATTGTATTGCAAATATGTAAATGAATATTACATCAAAGAAAATGACACCATACATATTATTGCCTCAATAGAACAGTTATTTTTTGATGCAAAACTAAAGCATGAAGATGGCTGGCTACAAATAGAAAAAGGAAATGTCGTTACTCTAAATGGTGTTGATGGTTATTGTTTACCAAAGTTACTTGACCGTTTTGAATATGCGAGAAAAGACACTCCTACAAAATCGTTTTTTAAATAAAAACCAAATAAATTTAGCTTTTTTGAATCTCAGACCACTCGATAATAACAGAACCCATTAACAAATAAACATTTAATTTGTCAATGGGTTTTAATCTTTTTAATGAATTTCTTCAATTCCTCTTTTTAATATTTGTCCAAAATCATACATATCTTCAAACGAGCAGTACAAAGGAACCGGAGCTAGACGAATCACATTAGGTTCACGCCAATCTGTGATAACTCCGCTTTTCATTAAATAGTCAAACAAACTTCTTCCTTCCCCATGAAGTAAAACGGATAATTGACATCCTCTCTCCGCTGGATCCGTTGGCGTAATTATTTCAAAACTACTGTCCACTTCTTTGTCGATTTCCTGAAGAATAAATTCTAAATAGGAAGTGATTTTATCTCTTTTCTCAATAAGCGCATCCATCCCTATTTCATCAAACATTTCTACCGAAGCCAAATAAGGCGCCAAAGAAAGTACCGGCAAATTACTGATTTGCCAACCGTCTGCCCCTTGAACAGGATCAAACGTTGGTTCCATCTTGAAACGGCGTTCTTTATTATGTCCCCACCAGCCCGCAAATCGTGGTAACTCAAGGTTATTGTGGTGTTTTTCATGTACAAAGCATCCAGAAGCATTACCAGGTCCTGAATTCATGTACTTATAACTGCACCAGGCAGCAAAATCAACATCCCAATCGTGTAAATCTAATTTTATGTTTCCAGCGGCATGAGCAAGGTCCCAACCTACAACGGCACCAGCTTCATGTCCTGCAGCAGTTATCGTTTTCATGTCAAAAACCTGACCCGTGTAGTAATTCACTCCGCCAATTAAAACCAAAGCCAGTTCATCACCAACTTCCTTAATTTTAGCCAAGACATCTTCTAAACGGATGTTGTGTTCTCCATCGCGGCGTTTAATTTCTACAATAGCATCCTCTGTTTTGTATCCATGAAAATGCACTTGACTTTGAAACATATATTGATCTGAAGGAAATGCTTTTTCCTCACAAATAATTTTGTATCTCTTTTTTGTAGGCCTGTAAAAAGAAACCATCAACAAATGAAGGTTTACCGTTAATGTATTCATTACAGTAACTTCAGAAGGTAATGCTCCCACTATTTTACCTAACGGTTCAGCGAAGCGCTCATGATAATCCCACCATGGTTTTTCGGCATAAAAATGTCCTTCAACCGCTAAATCTGCCCAATCTTTCATTACTTCATCTACATAGGCTTTGGTTCTTTTGGGCTGTAAGCCCAATGAGTTTCCAGTGAAATAAATTACTTTTTTATCATTCACTTTTGGAAAAATGAATTCGTCTCTGTATTTATTTAATTTGTCCTGTGAATCAAGTTGTTTGGCAAATTCCTTATTATTTTCGAAAGTCATGGTTATAATTTAGTTTTGTAAAAATAACTAATATTTATTGCTGTACAAAGTGCAACTCCTTTATTTTCTAAGTTAAATAAAGTCTAATATCAAACGGAACATTCCTTGAAGCCATATCACTTAAGACTTAAATTATAACTATATTTGATTGTATTTAAATCCCAATCAAATGCTTAAAAACAGCCTAAACGTAATTATTCTTTCGATAGCGGTAGTAATTTCTGCTTTTTTGTTTTCCAATGCTTTTCTAAACAGAAATAAAAATAGTGAAACTATAAGTGTTACCGGCTTAGGAAAAACAGACTTCGTATCAGATCTAATTGTTTGGAAAGGATCCTTTTCTAAAAAAAGCAGTACATTAAAGGACGCGTATGCATCTTTAGACGCTGACCGTGAAAAAATTAAAAATTACTTATTAGGCAAAGGAATCCCTGCTGCTACTATTATCTTTTCTGCCATTTCTTTCAACAAAGATTACGAAACCAGTTATAATGAAAACGGAACTGTCAGACAGACAATATTTACCGGATTCACCCTGAACCAAGAGGTTAGTATCCAATCGAAAGACGTAAATAAAATCGAAGATATCTCTAGACAATCCAGCGAATTAATAAATACTGGTGTAGAATTTTACTCGAATGCTCCTGAATATTACTATACTAAACTTGCTGAATTAAAAATAAAAATGATTGCCGAAGCCACAAAAGATGCCAGCAACAGAGCCAAAAGTATTGCTGAGAATGCCGATGCCGCATTGGGTAATTTAAAAAAATCTGATATGGGGGTTTTCCAGATTATAGCTCAAAACTCATCTGAAGATTATTCTTACGGCGGTTCTTTCAATACCAATTCTAAAAACAAAACAGCAACTATTACAATAAAACTAGTGTATCAGGTGGACTAGATTTCCAAAAAACACTATTACACACTGGCAATTGCGTGAGGGATTGCTTCGCCAGTTCGCTATCGCTCGTGTGAAGTGGAAATCCTTTTTTATAATGTAGCGCTAGCGAAATTGTAAAAAAGATTGTAACAAATAGCCCGACCCTTTTGGGGCACGCGCAAAAAAAATCTCGCCATTACTGACGAGATTTGTATAGAGAATCTGAAACTAGTTCAGATTAAATAATCAACATGGCATCACCATAAGAATAGAATTTGTAACCTTCTTTGATTGCTTCTTCATAGGCTCTTTTCATTAAATCATGTCCACAAAATGCAGAAACCATCATTAATAAAGTAGATTTTGGCGTGTGAAAGTTGGTGATCATACAAGTAGGAATTGTAAATTCGTGAGGAGGGAAGACAAATTTGTTTGTCCAACCGTCAAAAGGATTTAGTGTTCCATGTGAAGAAACCGAGCTTTCTACAGCACGCATTGATGTCGTACCTACAGTGCAAATACGTTTTTTATGCACTTTTGCATCGTTAACAATATCACAGGCTTCTTGAGTAATCTTTAATTCCTCAGAGTCCATTTTGTGTTTTGATAAATCTTCAACCTCAACAGGATTGAATGTCCCCAAACCAACGTGTAGTGTAACTTCGGCAAATTTAATTCCTTTGATTTCCAGTTTTTTCAATAAATGTTTAGAGAAGTGCAATCCTGCAGTAGGTGCCGCTACAGCTCCTTCTTCTTTTGCATAAATCGTTTGGTAGCGCTCTGCATCTTCTGGAGTAACATCTCTGCTTATGTATTTTGGGATTGGAGTTTCTCCAAGTTCCGTCAATTTCTTTCTGAATTCTTCATACGAACCATCGTAAAGAAAACGCAATGTTCTTCCACGAGAAGTAGTATTATCAATAACCTCAGCTACTAATGAATCATCGTCACCGAAGTACAATTTGTTTCCGATTCTAATTTTACGAGCTGGATCTACTAAAACATCCCAAAGGCGTTGCTCAGCGTTTAGTTCTCTAAGTAAAAAAACTTCGATTCTCGCACCCGTTTTTTCTTTGTTTCCGTATAAACGTGCTGGAAAAACTTTAGTATTATTCAAAATTAAAACATCGCCATCGTCAAAATAATCGATAACATCTTTGAACGTTTTATGTTCGATAGTTTGTTTCTTGCGATCAATAACCATTAAGCGAGCTTCATCTCTGTGTTCAGACGGAAATTCTGCCAACAATTCCTTAGGTAAATCAAATTGAAAATGTGATAATTTCATCTTTATATTTTTGTTTAAAAGTTTCGAATATAAGGCCTACTTATTTAGCCGTATAGTAAAACTTATTTAAGAATGCAAATATACGACTGTGAGATAGGCGTTGTCAAGTGTTTTGCGATTTAATTTAGATACAAAATTGCAAAGTAACAAAGCGACAAGTGTTTACCCCCGTAAACATTGATAATTACGCTGTTATTTCAGCAACATTAAAACCTAAATTTTTCAAATCTTCCCAAAAATCAGGGTATGATTTTGAAACAACTTCGGCATTTTCGATTATTATTGGCACTTTTAGCGCCAAAGGAGCAAATGCCATTGCCATTCTATGGTCATTATAAGTCGCAATTTTGATATTAGGACTGATAGAACTTGAAGCCACGAGCGTCAAAGTATCGTTTGTTACCGAAATAGTAGCGCCTAATTTTGTAAGTTCAATTCTAAGTGCTTCTAGTCTGTCTGTTTCTTTAATTTTTAAAGTATGTAGTCCTGTAAGATGACAACCAATTCCTAAACCAAGACAAGTCACAACAATAGTTTGTGCGATATCTGGAGTGTTGTTTAACTCAAGGTTTAACGTTTCAGGTTTAAAGTTAATATCCTTTGTAAGTGTTAACGAGCTATTTTCGAATCGAGAATCAACACCCATCTGTTTGTAGATTTCCACCAAAGCAGAATCTCCTTGCAGGCTATTTTCTTTGTAACTACTTATAGTAACCGAGGCTGTATCGGCAAGGGCTACCAAACTAAAAAAGTAAGATGCAGAACTCCAGTCGGATTCAACCACCATTTCTTTTGGTTCAACAGTTGTTCTTGGAAATACTTTAATCACATTTCTTTCGAAGCTCGTTTTTACATCTAAATCATTCAACAATGCCAAAGTCATCTTGATGTACGGTACAGAAGTTATCTCTCCAACCAAATTTATTTCGATTCCGTTTTCTAATTTTGGCGCTACTAACATTAGAGCCGAAATATATTGACTGCTTACATTTGCTGCAATATTTACCTTAGAAGCTGTAATCTTTTGTCCTTTGATTCGAATAGGCGGATAGCCCACTTCTTTTTCATAAGAGATTATTGCACCCAGTTGTTCTAACGCTTCTACTAAAACTTTTATTGGGCGCTCTTGCATTCTGGCCGAGCCAGTCAAAACAACTTCACGTCCCTCGTTTACTGCAAAAAAGGCAGTAAGAAAGCGCATTGCCGTTCCTGCATGATGAATATCTACGATTTCTTCATTTCCTTTTAACGCTTTTTGCATCACTTCACTATCATCAGAGTTAGATGTGTTTGCTAAAGTAATATTAGGAAACAAAGCTTGTAGCAATAACAACCGATTGGTTTCACTTTTTGAACCAGTTACGGCGATTTGCGCTTTTAAATTAGAATGGGTGGTTTTTAACAGTAAATTCATGTTGTACTTATGAGTGATGAGGAATGAATTAGGATCTTTATAATTCAAGCTCGCAATTTACTACTCCTCAATTATAATTCATAATTTATAAATCACAAATTATTTCAGCTTTTCATTGTTTTTGTGACGATCTTTATCTCGCACCGATTTAAAATCCATTTTCTTATCGAAAGCAGCTTGTAAATCGATTCCGGTTTGATTTGCAAGACACAAAACCACAAAAACAACATCGGCTAATTCCTCGCCAAGATCTTTGTTTTTATCACTTTCTTTCTCTGATTGTTCTCCGTAACGTCGGGCAATGATGCGTGCCACTTCACCTACTTCCTCGGTAAGTTGCGCCATATTGGTCAGTTCATTGAAATATCGAACGCCGTGTTCTTTAATCCAATTGTCTACGTCTAGTTGGGAATCTTTTAAGTTCATGCTATTCTCTATTTTTGCTGTCTATAATAATCGTGGCTGGTCCATCATTTAAAAGACTCACTTTCATGTCAGCCCCAAAAACACCAGTTTGAATTTTCTTTTCTAATTCTTTTTCCAACTGCTTAACAAAATTCTCATACAACGGAACTGAAATATCGGGTTTTGCTGCTTTGATATAAGAAGGGCGATTTCCTTTTTTAGTAGCGGCATGAAGTGTAAATTGACTCACTACAATTATATCACCGTCTATGTCTTTTACCGATAGATTCATCACCTGATTCTCATCTTCAAAAATTCGGATTTTAGTGATTTTCCCAACTAACCAGTCAATATCTTCTTGACTATCGCTGTTTTCAATTCCTATCAGTATCAATACCCCTTTTTGAATATCAGCTACTACTTTATTTTCAATGGCTACAGATGCGGAGGAAACTCTTTGGAGAACTACTTTCAAATTAATGGTGAATTATAAATTATGAATAGTTGGATTACTATTTTCTATTTTCGTCACTGATTGCTCGATCTTCATTATGAATGTCAGTACGATAATTTTCATCATCCCCTTCCAGCAGTTTAAGGTAGCTATTGTAACGTGACCAAGCTATTTCATCTCTTTCTAATGCTTCTTTCACAGCACACTTTGGTTCGTCTTTATGCAAACAATTGTTGAACTTACATCGCTCTTTCAGTTTGAAAAACTCAGGAAAATACCCGCTAATTTCTGCAGGCTCCATATCTACAACTCCAAAACCTTTAATTCCGGGTGTGTCGATAATTCTGGCATCAAAAGACAAATCATACATTTCGGCAAAAGTCGTTGTATGCTGCCCTTGCTTACTAGCTTCAGATATTGTCTTTGTTTTTAAGTGCAGCGAAGGCTCCATAGCATTAACTAAAGTCGATTTCCCAACTCCAGAATGCCCTGAGAACATACTCACTTTACCTATCATCATTTCTTTCAACTTCTCTATCCCTTTCATTTCAGTTGAGGAAACACGAAGGCATTTGTACCCAATTTCCTGATACACATGCTGCATGTACAATTGTTCATCTAAGGTTGCCTCGTCAAAAGTGTCAATTTTATTAAACACTAAAATAGTTTCTATGCCGTAAGCCTCGGCAGTTACTAAAAACCGATCGATAAAATTGAAAGTCGTAGGCGGGTTGTTTATGGTAACCAAAAGGAAAACGCGATCAATATTAGACGCAATAATATGCATCTGATGAGATAAGTTCACTGATTTTCGAACGATATAATTCTTTCTTTCGTGAATATTATGAATCGTCCCTGTTACGGTATCCGAAGATTCTTCTAGTTCATAATCCACAATATCCCCTACAGCTATAGGATTGGTGCTTTTAATTCCTTTAATTCGGAATTTCCCTTTCATACGGCATTCAATAAAATCGCCTTGTTCTGATTTTACGGTGTACCAACTTCCTGTAGATTTATATACGAGTCCTGTCATTTTTATTATTTACGATATTCAGCGTTCAATATGTCTTCAAGCACCTATTAAATGCTTTGCAAAGATAATTCTTTGTTTCACGTTTAAAGTATGAAGTGTAAAGTTTTTGCCCCCCTATAATTATAGATAAAAAAATCCCCACAATTTTTAAAAAAAGTGGGGATTCATTTGCTATAATCAAATAAAATTATGCGTTCAATACTTTGTCTTGATGACCAATACTTTCCTGGTGGATTGCTTTGAACATTCTAAGAACAAACTCTTCAGTTAATCCTTTTTTCTCCCCTTCAAGAATCATCTTTCCAAGAATTTCATTCCAACGTTGATTTTGCAAAACAGCAACGTTAGCATCTTTTTTCACTTGACCAATTTCGTCAGCAACTTTCATTCTTTTTCCTAACAATTCTAACAAATTAGCATCAAGAACATCGATGTTTGCTCTTAACTTTGTCATTTTATTTGTAAAATCATCCGAAGCATCGTTTACTTTTCTTACTTTCAAATCTTTGAAAATTTGTTTCAAAGCGTCTGGAGTCACTTGCTGAGCAGCGTCACTCCAAGCATTATCTGGATCAATATGCGTTTCAATGATCATACCATCATAATTCAAATCTAATGCCTCTTGCGTTACTTCAAGAATCATTTCACGGTTTCCTGTGATGTGAGATGGATCAATAATTAAAGGTAAATCAGGGAATTTATTTTGCAATTCAATAGCAATTTGCCATTCTGGAATGTTTCTGTATTTTGTTTTTTCGTAAGTAGAAAACCCTCTATGAATTACTCCTAGGTTTTTAATTCCTGCATTATATAAACGCTCTACTCCACCTAACCATAAAGCCATATCTGGATTTACTGGGTTTTTGATTAAAACGATTTTGTCAGTTCCTTTCAATGTGTCTGCAATTTCCTGAACTGCAAATGGATTTGCTGTTGTACGAGCACCAACCCATAAAACATCAATATCATGCTCCAAAGCTAATTTACAATGTGCCGAAGTTGCTACCTCAGTCCCCATCAATAAACCAGTTTCTGCCTTTGCTTTTTGCAACCATTTTAATCCTATTTCTCCAACACCTTCAAATCCTCCTGGACGTGTTCTTGGTTTCCATATACCTGCTCTAAAAACACTAACGTCTGAGTCTTTCAATTCATGAGCAATTTTCAATACTTGATCTTCTGTTTCAGCACTACAAGGTCCTGCAATCACAAATGGATGAGTTAAATTAAATTCATTCAACCAATTTCTCATTTCTTTCTTGTTTTCCATCTTTCTTATTATTTATTTTATTATTTTTTTAATGTGTTGTTCTTGTTTTATTTAATCCTGCGTATTTACTATTTTTTAACGGTCATTCCGTTTAATATTTCTTTAATCTTATTTACACTTTCCATTTCGTCAAAAATAGCGTTATATTCTTCTTTTACTAACAAGTCTTTAAACTGTGTCAAATTAGCTATATAACCTTCTAGCGCTTCCACCACTTCTACCTTGTTCTGTTTAAAAATTGGTGTCCACATCGCTGGTGAGCTTTTAGCTAAACGCACTGTGCTTTCAAATCCAGAACCCGCCATATCAAAAATATCTTGCTCGTCTTTCTCTTTATTTATTACTGTTTTCCCAAGCATAAACGAACTTATATGTGACAAATGCGACACATAAGCAATGTGTTTGTCATGCGATTTGGGATCCATATAGCGAATTCTCATTCCCATTGCTTTAAAAAGGTCCAATGCTTTCTCTTGTAATTTAAAAGCAGTGCGCTCTACCTCACAAATTATATTTGTCTTGCCATCGAATAAATTCCGAATCGCTGCTGATGGACCTGAAAATTCTGTTCCTGCGATCGGATGCGTTGCAATAAAGTTTCTTCTTTTTGGATGATTGGCTACTGCTTCGCAAATAGGTGCTTTTGTAGAACCCACTTCAAATACAATAGATTTTTCCCCAATAGCATCTAATACAATAGGCAAAAGACTTATGGCCACATCCACAGGAACCGAAACAATTACAAAATCAGCATTTGATAAATCTTCAATTTGCGCCTCTGCATCAATAACCCCTAAATCGAGTGCTTGTTTAACATGCCCTTCATTAGTATCAATTCCGTAAACAGTCGCAGTTGGATGTAAAGCTTTAATATCTAATGCCATCGAACCGCCTATTAATCCTATTCCTATTATGTAAATTTTCATTTAGTTAAATCTATCAATTGCTTCTTGTACTTTTTCTACTTTTACACATAATGCAAAACGAATGTATCCTTCTCCGTTACTACCAAAAATAGTTCCCGGGGTAATAAAAATATATTTCTCATGTAAAATCTGATCAATAAACTTTTCTGACGATACTATTCCTTCTGGTAATTTAGCCCATACAAATAAACCAACGCCTTCTTTGTATACTTTACAACCTAATTTTTCGGCTAACTGTTCCGTCAAAATGCGGCGTTCCTTATAGATTACGTTCATCGAGTCAAACCAAGACTTATCGCTATTCAAGGCCGCAATTGCTCCTTTTTGTATTCCAAAAAACATACCGCTGTCCATATTGCTTTTCACTTTCAGAATAGCGTCAATGGCTTCTGCATTTCCTAAAACCATTCCTACTCTCCAACCTGCCATGTTAAAGGTTTTACTCAAAGAGTTAAGTTCTAATGCAACGTCTTTAGCTCCTGCCACCTGCAACAAACTCATTGGTTTATCATTCAAAACAAAACTATAAGGATTGTCATTAATCAACAATATTTCATGTTTTTTGGCGAAAGCCACTAACTTTTCAAATAAAGCGATACTTCCTCTAGCACCTGTTGGCATATGAGGATAACCAATCCACATGATTTTCACCTTAGTTAAATCTAATTTTTCTAAAGCCTCAAAATCAGGTTCCCAGTTTGTATTCTCTTTCAAATCATAATAAACAGGTACCGCTCCTACTAAATTTGTTACTGAAGTGTACGTTGGATATCCCGGATTCGGAATCAAAACTTCATCTCCTTCATTTAAAAAAGCCAATGAAATATGCATGATTCCTTCTTTAGAACCCATTAAAGGCAAAATTTCAGTGTTCGAATTCAAGGCGACGTCATAATTATTCATATAGAAATCAGCCATACTTTTTCTCAGTTCCGGTAATCCCTGATAACTCTGGTATTGATGTGCGTTTTCATCGTCCATCGCCAGTTTTACAGCATCAATAACAGATTGTGATGGATGTAAATCTGGACTCCCAATTCCCATATTGATAATCGGTTTTCCTTCTGAAGCTAATTGTCGAACTTCTCTCAATTTAGAAGAGAAATAGTATTCTTCAATTATGTCTAAACGTTTTGCTGCTTGAATCATCTTATTATTTGTATTTTTCCTCTCCCAACCCAATTCTGGAAAAGGACACTTTATATTTTACTTCTTATCGTTCACCTTTTATCTTTGTAGGATTACGGCTTAGTATTCTTATACTCACCTAACACTTTAAAGTATTCGGCCATAATTTGTAATAGTGATTTAGCCTTTGCATAATCCTCATATTTTTCAAAAGTAACATCCACAAAAAAGGAGTACTTCCAAGGCGTTTCAATTTTTGGTAACGATTGTATTTTTGTTAAATTCATTTTACAATCACTCATCACATTAAGTACCGCTGCTAAACTTCCTCTTTTATGATCCAATTCAAATTTCAAAGAAGCTCTATTAACTTCTTCTTTTGGAACAAATGAATTCTCTTTATTTATGATAACAAAACGAGTCATGTTATTTTTTATAGTCTGAATTGCTGGAGCAAGAATTTCCAAATCATACATTACCGAAGCCGCATTACTACCAATTGCCGCTATACCCTTTAATTGTTTCTGCTGAATTCTACGAGCCGTTTCTGCCGTATCTTTATCCTCAACTAATTTTATATTTGGATACTTTTTTAAGAAATCCATACATTGTAACAAGGCCATCGGATGCGAATGCACCTCTGTAATATCTTCTACTTCCTGCCCTTTAAGCGCCATCAAATTTTGAGTAATATTCAAATAATGTTCACCTATTATATGCAAATTATGTTTATCTATCAAAGCGTAATTAGGAATAATAGGTCCCGCAATTGAATTTTCTATTGCCATAACCGCCTGCTCTGATTTACCTGATATCAAGCTATCTACTAATTCTTCAAATGACAAACACTCGTCTACTATTACATTATTATTGTAATATTCTTGAGCCACCTGATGATGAAAAGAACCTTTTATACCTTGTATTGCAATTTTAGCATTCATATAACAAACTTTTAAGCAAAAAAAAATCCCGATTTTCATCGGGATTGTATATTTATAATTATCAATTTAATTTTCTAATTAAATAACCATACGACAATCCCTACCCTCTTTCCAGAAGAAATAATAAGTATTGCTAAAATAAAATCGGTTATTTAACATTGTGCTTTGTATTGTGTGTGTATTAATTCTATGCGAATGTATAAATTATTTCGAGCCCACCAAAAAAAAATCCAAATTTCACCAAACAAAAAAGAAATTCTCTCTAAAACTACTTTTAAATTACACAATAGTCAATAAACGCAGTGTAAAATAATTTTTAAGCAACTGCATACAAAGACGTTCCGTAACAAAAACAACTGCTTTTGTTTGAAATAAATTTTCAAAAACAGATTACGCAGTCAAAGTATTCGAAAGCCAATTTTTTCCTTCGGAAATTCGAGTAATCAACATCGCCGAAACTACGTCGCCATTAGCATTCAATAGTGTCGCTATCGGATCTACTAATGTTCCTACAATCATGGCTGCTGGTAAAGCCTGCTCCATTGGAAAACCGTAAATAGTAATAGCAAGAATCTCGCCTATGTATCCCCCATTTGGAATTCCACCCTCAACTACTGAAACAATTATTGTAATCCCTAATGCAATTACTAAATTATGTGGATCGGTAAAGTCTTTTCCAAACATAGCAAAAATCACGGCAATCTTTATAATAGAGGACATACTAGAACCATCTTTATGTAAAGGCGCTCCTAGTGGCACTGCAATATTCCTGATATGTGTTGGTACGTTCATTTTCTCCGTTGCTTCCAGGTTAGCCGGAATAGTGGCAATACTACTGCAAGTTCCTAAAGCAGTTAATGATGGTGTAATATTATTACTCCAAAAAACTTTCAATCCATTTGTCCCACCAGCGATAAACGCATAGAGACTAAAGAAAACTACAAAGTAAAAAGTACAAACTGCATAATAAAGACCCAACGGCTTCGCATAAGCGCCAAACAATTGCGGACCAAAAATCCCCACTTGATAAGCGAAATAAGCACCTAATCCTACTGGCGCCGTTTTCATTATCAGATGCAGCAATTGTTTCATTACCTCATCCCCTGAACTTAGGAAACTTCTAAAGCTGGCTCCTTTCTCTCCAGAACGCAAACTGGCAAACCCTATCAAAAACGAAAATATAATTAATGCCAACATACTTTTTCGAGACAGCAACTCATAAAAATCATTGGCAGTAAGCAATTGCGTAATTTGAGATCCTGGACTCGCACTCTGAATACTTTCTAATGGAATCTTAGAAATAATAATATCCTGATGAATAGGAAAAAGCAATACCCCAATCATCATCAAAATTGCAGATACAACAACTGTACTTAAAAAAACCCCCATCACAATCACAAAAAGTTTTCCTAATTTTTCTGATTTCTCAAGACTTGCAATAGAGGAAGCGATAGTGAAGAAAATCAATGGAATAATTGCGGTAAAAAGTAAATTCAAAAATATATCTCCTAACGGCTTTATAATTTCAACATCTTCACCAAAAACTAGTCCCAAAACACTCCCTGCTGTAATCCCGCAAAGAAGCCATATGATACTACTATACGTTTTAAACAAACTACCTGAACCGCCACTTACCTTGCTCATATTACATACAATTTTTAAATTTTTATAAATATATTAATCTAATTAACAAAAACAGTCCGAATCCACAAAAACTCCGCTCTATCAATACAATTTCACATATTGTAATACGAAAAACAATAAATCACAATTTTTTCTATTTACTTTTGCAACAAATACTATGTCATGTCAATAGAAGTAAATAATATATCTAAAAGTTATGGTGCCCAAAAAGCATTAGACAACATTTCATTCTCCGTTAAAAAGGGGGAAATAGTGGGTTTCTTGGGTCCGAACGGAGCAGGAAAATCGACTTTGATGAAAATATTGACTACTTATATTGCAGCAGATAAAGGTTCTGCCTTAGTAAATGGTCATGATGTAAACTCTGATCAAAAAGCGGTACAGCTTTCTATTGGTTATTTACCGGAACACAATCCATTGTATTTGGATTTGTATGTACGGGAATATCTATCTTTTAACGCCGAAATCTATAAAGTTGCTAAATCCCGCATTGAAGAAGTACTAAAAATGACTGGCTTAACTACTGAAAGCCATAAAAAAATAGGGCAATTATCTAAAGGGTATCGTCAACGTGTGGGACTTGCTAACGCTTTACTACATAATCCAGATGTTTTGATTCTTGACGAACCCACAACTGGTTTAGACCCAAATCAATTAATCGAAATTCGTAATGTTATCAAAAATGCGGGTAAAGACAAAACTGTTTTTCTTTCTACACACATCATGCAGGAAGTGGAAGCAATCTGCGACCGCGTTATCATTATCAATAATGGTAAAATCGTAGCTGATAAAAAATTGGATAATTTAATTTCTGAAAATAAGGAACAAGTTATCGAAGTGGAATTTGATTATAAAATAGAGGAACAGGCTATTGCCAAAATTGAAAACCTTACTTCCTATAAAAACACGCATGACATGATTTGGGAGTTGACTTTCACAACCGACAAAGACATGCGCCCTGCAGTTTTTGATTTTGCTGCCGCAAATGGCTTAAAGACACTGCAACTCAATCAGAAAAATAAAAATCTAGAGGCAATTTTCAGAGAAATTACTAAGAACTAGTAAGTGATCGATTTTTAGTGGTCAGTCTCCCTTTACGGATAAAAAGGAAGCGCGTTTAAATAAATTTTAAACGCGCTTCCTTTTTTATGTTTGTACGAAATAAAACGAAAATTATGATTTTGGCAAAGCTGCACCTACAGCAATATCACAACGATGCCCTTCTTTTCCGTGCGCTGGATTCATACCTGCAGCAGTTACAGGATTAGCGGCTGCAGTTGACAGTAAAGTCGGCAATGCCGGTTGAACAGTATATTCCGGTGAAGCTGCAGTCGAATTTTCGCTTACAGTAGTGGTAGGTGATGCTATTTTTGAATTTAATGGAGCTCCCACCGCTATATCACAACGATGATTCGTTTGTCCATGTGGTGGATTCATTCCTTTAGCCGTAACCGTTTTTGTAGTCAGCGCTTGCGAGCTACTAACTGTTTGTGTTGACTGAAGAGAAGCCGGCTGCACAGAAGCTCCTGCACTTGTAGCAGTATTTAACGGCGCTCCAACAGCTATATCACAACGGTGATTTAACTCTCCATGTGGAGGGTTGATTCCCGCGGGAGTCGACGTAGCCATTCCTGAAGTACCATTTTGTGTTCCGGAAGACTGCGTTGACTGGCCTTTTTGTTGCCAAAAAGGAATTTCATTTACAGCATTAGCTTTAACCGCAGCGGTGTCGTCGTTTTTACAGGAAGTAACTGTTATAGCAGTCGCTAAAAGAGTATAGTATAGGTATTTCATTTTGATTTTTTATGAGGAAGATAAATCAAATATAAGATTTTAATACTAAGTTCCCAAGGAACTACATCCATTCCAACTGCTAGACAGTTTACTAAAAATAGGATTCCTTATGGCAATCTCTCTTTGGAAATCAATAAAACACTTTCGTTCATTTCCGCTATCACAATTTGGACATCATTTTCATTTGTTCTCCAATTTACAAACGAAGCGCGAATTCCCTTTCGGTTTTCGTAAACTGTTGGCGTCATAAATACTTTACCTCTATCGTTAAGATTAGCTAAAAAAGAATTTACATTTTCCTGATTATGGTCTCCCGCCAAAGTAAAACAAACGTTATTTAGATGAGTTGGAGCTAGTAATTCAAAATTTTCGTTTTCACTAATAAAAGCATCAAATCGCAATGCCATTGTCACACTATTCTCTATAATATCCTGATACCCTTGTTTCCCGTAGGCCAATAATGAAAACCAAACAGGCAATGCTTTTAACCGTCGGGAATTTTCAGGCAATAAATTTAGATAACTAAAGTTTTCCATTGGATTTCCCAAATACGGTGCATTTGAATTTTGAAAAGTTTCAATTTGTATATTTCTATGATCCTCTTTAACCAAATAAAACGCACTTTCATAGGGCACATTCAACCATTTATGACAGTCAACAGTAATGGAGTCTGAGTTTTCCCAGCCACTCACTAAATGTTTGTATTTAGTAGAACATGCAGCAAACCCTCCAAAAGCAGCATCAATATGCCACCAGAAATTATATTTTTCTTTTAGTTTAGTTATTGCAGTGAAATCATCAAAATCAGCTGTATTTACGGTTCCCGCACTAGAAATCAAAATGAAAGGTTGTCCGTTTAAGTTTGCGATATTTTTTTCTAAATCATCAATATCAATTGCTTCCCTATTTCCTTCGATCGTTTTTATCTTGGTGAAATTTTGACTTCCTATTCCCAGCATCGAAAGGCATTTAATAGAAGAGGAATGTGGAGTTGCTGAAAGAATATTTATGGGTTCAGTAATTCCATTTTTAGCAAAATCTTTTCCTAGTTGTTTTCCTAACCATTGTCTGGCAACAGCCAAACAAGTAAAGTTAGACATGGTCGCACCAGTGACGAATCCACCCATAAAAGTTTTTGGTAAGTCTAATAATTGCAACAGCAAATTAATTGTTTCAATTTCTATCAAAGCTGAGACACCGCCTTGCGCATTTGTCGCTTGTGTATTTTGGTCATAAATAGTAGTCAGCCAATCACCAACGATAGATGCTGGTGTAGCACCTCCAGTGACAAGCCCCCAATATCGTGGACCCGTTTGCGAAACCATTAAAGGGGCCAGACGTTGATTGAACTCTTCCAAAGTCGGCAATGCCCCCAAACCAAAATCGTCAAGATTCCTATTTGTTGTTATTCTGTTTTTATTTGAAGTCGAAATAGTATCAATTGATTCCAGAAAATCAACTCCTTGCTGTTTTACTTTTTCAAGAATGTTTTTGATTTCATTTAAATCTTGTTGCAGAATAGGATTCATTATATTCGAAATTAAAAAATTTTACAAGTCCGAATGTAATGAATTATCTGAAGTTACTTAGATGAAAACAGCAATAACTCATCCTTACCTTTTCATTGTAAAATGTCCTTTATATACTTTTCCACTGGCTCTTTTAACAACAAACCAATAATCTGTAGCGGGAAGCTCGTATCCATTATACGTTCCGTCCCATGAAGAAGTTGCATTTAATTGTTTTAAAAACTTTCCGTATCTATCAAATATTTTCACATCAATAGATGGCTCCGATGCCGAAAACTTAATAGCCCAAGTATCATTGTACCCATCGGCGTTTGGAGTGAAGTATTTCGGGTAATTCAAAATAAAAACTTCTTGATTTACGATTCCACATTCGTTTTTATCACGAACATACACCGTATAATCTCCGCTATATAAATCAGTAAAAGTGTTGCTATCCTGATAGTTTATTCCATCGATTGAATATTCGTAATCTCCAATACTAGCATCTGTTAAGGCAACCACAATTACATTATCTGCATCAGTCCAATCTTGCGTTTCAACATTTGCTATTGTAGCGACATTCGATAAAAACACATTAAAGTTTTTTGTTGACGAACAGCTACTGCTTCCGTGACCTTGACTAACCGTAACCGAATACGACCCCACAGTTTGAATAATTATTGATGACGTCGTTTCACCCGTTGACCATAAATAACTATCAAAACCAGATCCTGCATCAACAGTAACACTACTATTTTGACATAAAACCACATTGTCCTCAATTGCAATAACTGGATTACTCACTAGCGACAAACTCAACTTAGCCACTTGATAACATTTGTCATTAGAATCGATTCTGACAAAAATCTCTGTATTCCCCAATGGTAAATTATAACTTGCAAACGAAGTTATTTGTGACAACACCTCCTGATTTTCGGCTCCGGACAACGTACTATAGTAGCTTAAAGCACAGTTTGTACAAGTCGTTATTCCCGAATCATAATCGCTTAAATCGATAACTTCATTACTATCGCTTAACGCATCACAAAGAATATCGCTAACATCATTTACTGGAACAGTTGGAGACACAATCGAAACCGTAACGGCTAATCTATTTATACTTTCACAACCATTTATTGTTTGGGACACATAATAAGTAAGTCCGTTTAAAAGCTTTGTAGTTACTGGCAACACAGTTCCATTCGTGGACCCATCATACCATCTAACATTTGTACCTATAACTGTCAAACTAGCAATTGTTGCTTTTTGAGTTGTACAGAAATCTTGTAAAGCAGCTCCCGTGGGTGCTGGAGTATTTTGAATAGCTATCACAACGGGAACTCTTAAACTCTCGCAAGTGCTAACAGATTGCGAAGCATAATAAGTTCCCGTTTGTAATATTGTACTTCCTACTAGCAGATTACCATTTGCAAAAGCATCATACCATTTTATAGCTGTTCCCGTTATCGCAATATCATTTAGCGTTGCATTTTGTTGCACGCAAAATTGCTGTGGACTCGTTGCCACAGCAAGAGGCTCTGTATTAATAAATGCTTTTATTTCGGCTGAATTTGCAACAAGCGAAACACAACCCAAAGCATTTTTAATGACCACTTCATACGTTCCCGCATTCAAACCATTCATTGAATTTGCAGTAAACCAAGTGTTTCCATTATCATAACTATATAATGCAGCACTATCAGAAACGGCAATTGTTCCGGTTGCTGTAAAACAATCTGGTTGCGTAATTACTACTGTTGGCGTTGGTGGATATCCTGGTGGAACAAAAATTTCGACCGCAATCACAGGAGTTTCGCAGCCATAGCTATTTCTGGATTTTAAATTGTAGATACCCGCAACTAATCCTACTTTAGAATTCACTGTAGTCCAAGCTGCACCATTATCAAAACTATATTCATAATCCACATTCGTAAAAGTAATCGTACCAAATGGATCTACGCAAATAACAGGCTGAATAACTGTTACCGTTGCCGTTCCAGAATTCGGAACTATTGTGTCAATATGTACTGGTATCGCGGTCGAAACACAGTTGGCTGTTCCTTTTGCAGTTACCGAATAATCTCCCCCTGCCAGCCCAGAAAATACGGCACTCGATTGATAATTTGTTCCATCGATACTATAAGTGGTATTCCTTGAACTATCTACAGTTATTGTTCCTGTTGGCAGTGCGCAACTTGGTTGTAATGTAGTAATTGAAGGATTCAACGGACTTGCGGCAACAGTGACAGTCACTGTATTTGAGCTTACTCTACAGGAGGCTGATGAAATATTTGTTCGTTGAGCAGTAGTCATTCTATATAAATAAGTGCCCGCACTGTTAAAAACCGCATTATAAGTCAAGGAAGTTGCAGCAGTTACGTCTGTCCATGTTGTTCCGTTATCTGGACTTACTTGCCATTGATAAGCTGGATCCGAATATACCGATGTTCCAACATTACCAATTAGTGTGTATGTCGCAACATCATTATCGCAGACAGTTAGATCTGTACTGTTGTTGTTTTGCACCATAGCCGAAACTATTGGACCACAAGCTCTAAATGTAATATCGTCTAAAGCCAAATCATTTCCTGGTGCTGCACCAACTGCATTGTTTAGCATTGTAATTACTACTTCGGAATCAGTTCCCGTCGTAAAATAGAATCCAGACTGTTTCCAAGTACTTGAAGAGGTTACAGCGAGCGATCCCGTGTTATAGGTTACAAGTACCGTTCCTGATGTTGTACTAACGGTAAAAGTAACATTGGGGTTAGGAGAAGTAAACGTCATCACATTCATTAACCAGGCTGAGAATTCATAAGTTGTACCAGGACATAAATTAGTCACCGTTTTGGTATAAAAAATTCCGGCTGTAGCCAAGGTAGAGGCATTAACCACCATCATATATCCGTTGGTATTGCCAGTATGATCTGTAATAATATGCCAAGCTGTATCTCTTAATCCGGTGGTTGTATTGACGATAGTGTAGTAACCCTCATCTAATTTTCCTGAAGCAGAATAGGTATAGGCTGTAATCGCAGATCCCAACGCACCGCCGCGTCCCGTTCCTGATCCAAAATCGATATTTACAACTGGATCACCTAAACTACCAGTACACAATTGTGCGCGCAAATGAGAGGTCAAAAAAAGTGTAATTATAACTATAAAAAGGAGTCTCTGTTTCAAAACGTATTAATTTTAGAGTAATAATACATTTTTGACTACTGTTTTTGTAAAAAACTCAGCGAAACCCCGATACTATTCAGCGAATCGCCTTTTTCGACTTTCGAGAAATAGCATTAATGAAAAAGCCCCATTTGCTTTTAAACAAATGAGGCCTAATAAATTGAAACAAACTAAAAAAATCAGTCCGTTTTGTTTGCAATACCTTTAAAAAACTTGGCTTGCTATTTGTCTAATATTTTCTGATTTTCCCATAGAATAATAATGCAATACAGGAACTCCCGCTGCTTTTAACTCAAGTGATTGTTGAATTGCCCATTCGATTCCTACTTGTTTCACATCACCATTTGTTTTACATTTATCAACAGCATCAATTAAATCTTCTGGTAAGTCAATACGGAAAATTTGTGGCAAAATCTGTAAATGTCGTTGTACTGCAAGTGGTTTGATTCCGGGAATAATAGGAACTGTGATTCCCATTTCACGTGCTTTGGCAACAAACTCAAAATATTTTGAATTATCAAAAAACATTTGAGTAACCACATAATCAGCACCAGCATCTACCTTTTCTTTTAGCCTTTTTAAATCGGAAATCAATGACGGAGATTCCAAGTGTTTCTCTGGATATCCCGCCACACCAATACAAAAATCAGCTTTGTTATCTACATGCATAACATCATGCAAATACTTCCCTTCATTCAATTGATAAATTTGCTGAACTAAATCAACTGCAAAATTATTCCCTCCTGCTTTTGCCACAAAAGACTGTTCGTCTTTCATCGCATCACCGCGCAATGCCATCACATTATTAATTCCTAAATAGTGACAATCAACCAATAAATACTCAGTTTCTTCTTTAGTGAATCCACCACAAAGTACATGAGGTACCGTATCAACATTGTATTTATGCTTAATCGAAGCACAAATACCCAATGTTCCAGGACGCATTCTCGTTAGTTTTTTATCTAATAAACCGTTTCCTTTATCGACATAAATATACTCCTCGCGAGATGTAGTTACATCAATAAATGGCGGTTTGAAATCCATTAATGGATCAATATTATCGTATAATTCTTGAATACCTTTTCCTTTTTGAGGCGGAATGATTTCAAAAGAGAATAATGTTTCTCCTTTTGCGTCTTCTATATGCTGCGTTACTTTCATTTTTTTTAGTTTGAAGTTTAAGGTTTAAGGTTTAAGGTTCTCTCGAACAACTTTAAACTTTAAACTTTAAACAAATTTCAACTTGAAACAAGATTCTTCTAGTCTGCTATATTCGGACTCAGCCATTTTGTTGCCATGTCAGTAGAAATACTTCTACGTTTAGCGTAATCGATTACTTGGTCTTCTTTTATTTTCCCAAGTCCGAAATATTTACTTTGCGGATTCCCAAAATAATATCCAGAAACTGATGACGCTGGCCACATCGCCATACTTTCTGTCAAGGTTACCCCTATTTCTTTTTCGACATTTAGTAATTTCCAAATTGTTGGTTTTTCTAAATGGTCCGGACAAGCAGGATATCCGGGCGCAGGACGAATTCCTTTGTACTCCTCAGCAATCATAGCTTCGGTACTTATGTTCTCATCTGATGCGTATCCCCAAACTTCTTTACGAACTTTTTCGTGTAAATATTCGGCGAAAGCTTCTGCAAAACGGTCGGCTAAAGCTTTAACCATAATCGAATTATAATCGTCTAAATCTTTTTCGAATTCAGCTGCCCATTCATCCACACCAAAACCAGTGGTGACACAAAATGCCCCCATATAATCCACCTTTCCATTGTCTTTTGGAGCAATAAAATCAGACAACGCAATATTTGGTGCTCCTTTCGTTTTTTGAGATTGCTGACGCAGCGTCAAGAAGAGCCCCCTAACCCCCGAAGGGGGAACCTCCAAGTTTGTCTTCAATTCTTTTCTAACACTTTCTATAGTATTATTAATATCAGTCAAAACTTGTTTGTTCGTATATCTTACAACTTTAAAACCTTTTGATATCAACCAATCTGTTCTATATTGATCGTGCTCTTTTTGTTCAATAGTATCATGGACTCCACCATCAACTTCAATAACTAACTTTTTCTCTAAACACACAAAATCAACTATGTACTCCCCAATTATATGTTGTCTTCTGAATTTTAAGTCCTCAATTCCTTTGTTTGATAAAACATTCCAAAGCATTTTCTCTGCCTCTGTTGGTCTGTTTCTCATTTCTTTGGCGCGTTCTTTCAAAACATCGTACAAAGCTGGACTTGCTGTTTCCCATGTTTGCTTTTCCTCAATATGAGTAGCTCCCCCTTCGGGGGCGGGGGGGGCTTCGTACAACTCAATATCATCATCGTTAATTTGATTCGCAGGGAAAATTCCGTAGATTCCTTTAGCTGTTAGTTTCTTTTCTTTCAAAATAACGGTTAACATTTCTTGTGCATCTGCAAAAACCGAAGTCGCTTGCTCTCCCACTACTTCATCTGTCAAAATCGCTGGATATTTTCCAAACAATTCCCAAGTTCTAAAAAATGGCGTCCAGTCAATGTAAGGAACCAATACGTCTAATTCTACTTCGATGACTTGTTCACCCAATACATTTGGTTTCACAGGAGTAAAATTCTCCCAATCCAATTGCAATTTATTTTTACGAGCTTGTTCAATAGTCAAGAAATTTTTGTCGCGCGAACGGTTCAAAAAAGTTTCTCGAAACGCATCATATTCTGCTCTTATATCACTCGCATATAATTTTTTATCCTTGTTCAACAAACTTCCAGCAACCGTTACGGCTCTCGAAGCATCATTAACATGAATTACTGTTTCTCTATATTGAGGTGCGATTTTCACGGCAGTATGCGCACGCGATGTCGTTGCTCCACCGATCATCACCGGAATTTTCATTCCTCTTTTATCCAATTCTTTCGCTAGAAACACCATCTCATCTAGCGACGGCGTGATTAATCCGCTCAATCCTATAATATCAACGTTGTGTTCTATTGCTGCTGCTATTATTTTCTCTGGAGCAACCATAACCCCTAAATCTACAATCTCATAGTTATTACAAGCTAACACTACGGAAACAATATTTTTACCTATATCATGTACATCTCCTTTTACCGTTGCCATCAAGATTTTACCATTCCCTTGTTTGTCACCAGCCTGTTTACTCTCTTCTATAAAAGGCAAAAGGTAAGCCACAGCTTTCTTCATCACACGTGCTGATTTCACCACTTGTGGTAAAAACATTTTTCCTGATCCAAATAAATCCCCAACCACATTCATTCCCGTCATCAAATTAATTTCGATAACTTCGATCGGTTTTGCAGCCGCCAGTCGGGCTTCTTCAATATCTAAAAGAATAAATTCATCCACTCCCTTTACCAATGAATGCGTCAATCGTTCCTGAATAGTTCCCGAGCGCCATTCCTGAATTGCCTTTTCATTACTCTTTACATCTCCTTTTACATTTTCAGCAAAATCCAATAGTCTTTCAGTAGCATCGTCTCTTCTATTTAGAATTACATCCTCAACGCGTTCCAATAAATCTTTTGGGATATCATCATAAATGGTCAACATCTCTGGATTTACGATTCCCATCGTCATTCCGTTTTGAATTGCATGATACAAGAAAACGGAGTGCATCGCTTCCCTAACCGTATCATTTCCTCTAAATGAGAATGAAACATTACTTACTCCGCCACTAATATGTGCATGAGATAAATTTTCACGAACCCATTTTGTTCCTCTAAAGAAATCCAAAGCATTCAAGCGATGTTCTTCCATCCCAGTCGCAACTGGAAATATATTTAAATCGAAAATAATATCCTGTGGAGGAAAACCAACTTTATTTACCAAAATATCATACGAGCGCTGGCAAATTTCAACTCGACGATCGTAATTATCAGCCTGTCCTGTTTCATCAAAAGCCATGATAATTGCAGCGGCACCGTAACGTTTAATCAATTTGGCATGATGAATAAATTGCTCTTCTCCTTCTTTTAACGAAATTGAGTTTACGACACTTTTTCCTTGCACAACTTTAAGTCCTGCCTCTATAATATCCCATTTTGAGCTATCAATCATGATAGGCACACGCGAAATATCTGGTTCAGCAGCAATTAAATTCAGGAATTTCGTCATGGCATATTCGCCATCCAGCATTCCTTCATCCATATTAATATCGATGATTTGTGCGCCACCTTCCACTTGCTCCTTTGCGATGCTCAGTGCCTCTTCGTATTTTTCTTCCTTGATTAATCTCAAGAATTTTCTAGAACCCGTAACATTGGTACGTTCCCCAATATTCACAAATACGCTATCTGGCGTAATGATTAAAGGTTCTAATCCCGATAATACCAAGTTTCTTCTAGTTTCTGCTTGTGCCATTTTATATTTTTATTTGTCCTACACGATCTTAAAAATTATGTAGGTATAACTTTTTAATTCTTATTGTTCTGGGCGTGCCCCAAAAGGGTCGGGCTATTCGCTGCAAGTCCTCGCTCTTCCTTCGTCAGGCTGTGGGCTTTTCACTGCTATCCCTCACGCGATTTTGTTCTAATAACAATACTCTTTTTCTCATTTTTGTCTTTCCGACGAAGGAGGAATCTCATTATCTGAATCACTTGGTGTGATTTCTCCTTCGTCGAAATGACAAAATCAACTAATTTTATTTTTTTAAAGAACGTTTTACTCTCTTTGCGGGCACAAGCGAGACGCTTGCGCTAGTAGGTGACTATAATATAGACGCGACAAATCGCGTCTTTACGTTTTTACATTGTTGCTGTTGATACTCTTGGCTTATAATCCTTGGCAATATCTGCAATTAACCTGATGTGTTCTGGGGTTGTACCGCAACATCCACCTATGATGTTTACCAAATTATCGTCGAGATATGTTTTTATTTGTGATTGCATTTCGGCTGGTGTTTCGTCATATTCTCCAAAGGCATTTGGCAATCCTGCATTAGGATGTGCCGATACATTGAAAGCAGTATTTTGCGACAATGTTTGTAAGTATGGTTTTAACAAATCAGCTCCAAGAGCACAATTAAATCCTACACTCAACAATGGAATGTGTGAAACCGAAACCAAGAACGCTTCTACCGTTTGTCCAGAAAGTGTTCTTCCTGACGCATCAGTAATTGTTCCTGAAACCATGATGGGAATATCGATATTGCGTTCGTCTTTTACTTCTTCGATTGCAAAAAGTGCTGCTTTTGCATTTAAAGTATCGAAAATAGTTTCGACCAATAATAGATCACTTCCGCCGTCAATTAAGGCTTCTACTTGTTGCTTGTACGCAATACGCAAATCATCAAAAGTTACTGCTCTATATCCTGGGTCATTTACGTCTGGTGACATACTTGCCGTTCTGTTTGTTGGTCCTATTGAACCAGCTACAAAACGAGGTTTGTCCGGATTTTTAGCTGTCCATTCATCGGCTACTTCACGGGCAATTTTGGCCGATTCGTAGTTCAATTCATAAACAATGTCTTCTAGATGATAATCGGCCATTCCGATGGTGGTTCCTGAGAAAGTATTGGTTTCAACAATATCAGCTCCTGCCTCAAAATAAGCAGCATGCACCGCTTTTATAGCTTGTGGTTGTGTGAGTGATAATAAATCGTTGTTTCCTTTTAAGGAATGTGGAAAATCTTTGAAACGCTCTCCTCGAAAATCTTCTTCGGAGAAATTGTAGCGTTGCAACATAGTTCCCATGGCTCCATCGAGAATGAGTATGTTTTTTTTAATGGCTTCTTGAATGTTCCCCCTAACCCCCGAAGGGGGAATTCCTAAACTGTCTTTAATCTCTTTTGACATAACGTATGATAATTGAAATCTAGAAAACTTTCTAAATCTATACTTTTGATTAATAATTACAAAAGTTCACTACTGTTTCTCTTTAGCCCTGATGGGAGCGGCATCCTTTTTATCCTGAACTAAATTCAGGATAAAAAGATATAGCGTACAGCAGGAAAGATGATGGCAAAAAAGCACCAATCATTCGCTCTAAAAAAAATATCGATATGTTGTCAAGAAAAGGTTTGAGAAATACTGTGGAAGTATTCTTGTGTTATCTATCTTAGATGCTGAAATATATTCAGCATAAAGTAGAATGTAGCACCTTCTTTATAAGATAAAGGGTTGCTAAGGTTTCATCGGGTCTTTCCCTCCGCCTTTCGTGATAACTGTCAATAAATATAGGAACACTACAAAGAAAAGACATAGCGCTAATACTTGCAAGTATTAACGCTATATTTTTTTATTGGTTTTTATTCGAATTGTTACACAATGGCTTTAACCACTGCTTTTGGAGCTTCTTTACGAGTTCCGTCAAATCCGTCAACACCTGAAACTGTAGTATATTTCAACACATAACGTTTCCCTGGATTGATAATTTGGTAAGCTGCCTGACACATTAATGTCGCTTCGTGAAAACCACAAAGGATTAATTTTAGTTTACCTGGATAGGTATTCACATCTCCGATAGCAAAAATACCTGGAATATTAGTTTGGTAATCTAAAGCATTATTTACTTTGATTGCATTTTTCTCTATTTCTAATCCCCAGTTTCCAATAGGACCTAATTTTGGCGTAAGACCAAAAAGTGGAATAAAGTAATCTGTAGGAATGGTTCTTTGTGCTCCATTTTCATCGATAACAATCGACTCGATGTGCTCTGCTCCATTTAATCCTACTACCTCAGCCGGTGTAATCATACGAATTTTTCCTGAATCTTTTAGCTCCTGTACTTTTTCAACAGAGTCTAATGCGCCACGGAATTCGTTACGACGGTGAATCAATGTCACCTCTGATGCTACATCTGTCAGGAAAATACTCCAGTCAAGCGCTGAATCTCCTCCACCTGCAATCACAACTCTTTTATCTCTAAACTCTTCTGGATCTTTGATAAAGTATTTAATTCCTTTATTTTCATAGAAAGCGATTCCGTCGATAAGTGGTTTTCTAGGTTCAAAACTTCCTAAACCACCTGCAATAGCAACTACTTTAGCATGAAACTCAGTCCCTTCGTTTGAAGTTACAATAAAGCTTCCGTCTTCTTGTTTTACGATTGTTTCAGCACGCTCTCCTAAGGTAAATCCTGGCTCAAATTGTTTGATTTGTTCCATTAAATTATTTACTAAATCTCCCGCTAGTACTTCAGGAAATCCTGGAATATCGTAGATAGGTTTTTTAGGATATAATTCAGATAGCTGCCCACCTGCTTGTGGCAAAGCATCTAATATATGGCATTTTAATTTTAATAATCCTGCTTCAAAAACGGCAAATAAACCAGTTGGTCCGGCTCCTATTATTAGGATATCTGTTTCAATCATGTTCAATACTTTTATTCCTCCCACAGCCCCCTCCAATCCCGATAGCTATCAGGAGGGGGAGACTGGGAAGAGTTTCTTTTGTTATACTTGTTCTTACTTATTATTTTGTTCACAAAGGAACGAATGATTCGCTCAAAAATAAATGATAAATATCATTCGAACACTATGTTCTATTTTCTTTATTCTCTTCTCTAATTTCTTTGCTCTATTCTCTGTATTCTTTATTTTTCAACGAAGCTGTGATCTCATTCATCTTTTGTACTTTCTCTTCGAAATCACCTTTTAAGGTTTTGCGATATTCATTGAGATTTTCTACCATTTTATTAATATCCTCAGGAATCACTTCTTCAAAAAATTCTCGTAATCTTTTGGCTGTTGTGGGTGATTTACCATTTGTTGATATGGCAATTTTCACATTCCCTTTGGTTACGATTCCGCCTAAATAATAATCACAAAGTGGCGGTGTATCGGCAATATTACAAATTAAATATCTTTCTCTACATAAATCATAAATCCTTTTATTCACTTCAAGATCATCTGTACAAGCAATAACCATATGCCTTTTCTTTAGCATCTTTTTCTTGAATTTCTTCATGGTCAACTTTACCGAATCATGCTTATTGACCAACTCAACTAATTCTGGTAAAAACCGTGGTGCAACAACCTCAACATTTGCATTAGGGCTGGATTTCAGCATGAATGTCAATTTTTCTAAACCTACATTTCCACCTCCTACAATCAATACATTAAGATTGTTGAGTTTTAGAAATACGGGGTATAATTCATTCCTTTCCATATATTACATGTTTGTTGCTAATGGATTTTAATTCTTTATAAAATCCCTTGCTTTTCTTACTATCGGCTACTACTTCTCCAATTACGATAATGGCTGGAGAACTTAAATTCTTGTCGGCAACTACTTGCTGAATCGAATTTATTGTTCCTATTCCAATTTTTTCCTCTGGAGTGGTTCCGTTTTGAATAATTGCTACGGGCGTTTCTCCCTTAGATTCATTTTGAAAAATAGACACAATCTGGTCTAACTTACTCATCCCCATCAAAACAACAACTGTTGCTGATGATTGAGCCGCCAAAGCCACATCTGTTGATAGTTTTCGCGCCGAAGTTGTCCCTGTTATTACCCAAAAACTCTCCGAAACACCTCTTTTTGTCAAGGAAATTCCTTGAGAAGCAGGTACGGCGATAGCCGATGAAATTCCAGGAACAACAAATGTAGGAATTCCAAAACTTTCTACATAGTCTATTTCTTCACTTCCTCTACCAAAAATAAAAGGATCCCCCCCTTTAAGACGAACGACATGGCCATAAGTTAAGGCATTATCTACAATTAGTTGGTTGATTTGGTCTTGCGTGTAAGCGTGGCATCCTTTTCTTTTTCCAACAAATATTTTCAATGCGCGTTTAGGAGCATAGCTCAACAACTCTTCATTAGCCAAAGCATCGTATAAAACCACATTGGCTTCAGCAAGTGCTTTTGCTCCTTTTATAGTAAGCAAATCTGGATCTCCAGGCCCCGCTCCTACTAAAGTTACTATTGGTTTTACTGTTTTATGCATTAGCTAAGTCTTTTGCTCTGTAGGTTTCTATATTTTGAAAGAAAGCAATTGCTTCCTGTATGTATTTTTTGGCGAAAGCCTCAGAAGGTTCATTTTGATTAATTTGGTATACCAAGTCTTTAAAAGTTGAATCTAAAGCTATTTTTTTAGTTTCAACAAAAACAGTATCAAACAAATTGATGATTCCTGCATGGTGGTTTGTTTTTTGGTTTTCAGCCAATAACAAAGCTTTAGCACCATTTACAAAACCTGCATACGCCAAGTAAATAGCATCAGCCCAATTTTTATCTTCGAAAGCTTCTTGTGCAAAAGTCAATTTATCTTTGGCTTCCAAAATTAAAGTTGCTACTAGGTCAATTACAACTCCAGCACATTCCCCTACTCCAACCGCTTTTACATAATTGTCAGCATTTCCCCAATCGATAAAATCTTCGTCGGTAAGATTAGTAACATCCGCCAAAGGTTTTAAGAATTCGTAGAAATACTTTTCGCCTTGAGCGTCATAATAATCTAAGAAAGACTTTCCGTTAGCATTCGCTTCAAAATCATTTAAGATATAACGTAATGCATCAGGTCCTCTCCGACTTGGAATCTTGATTACTTTATCAGAAAAACGTCCTTTTCCATCTCCTAAAATTCCGCCTCCAAGCAATACTTGTAAAGCCGGAGCCACTAATTTACCTGAGTTGATAGACATTCCTTGAAAACCAATTGAAGACATGTTGTGTTGTCCACAAGCGTTCATACAACCACTAATTTTGATTGTGATTTCTCTATTCTCTTTATATTGCGGAAATTCTAATTTTAATACTCTTTCTAATTCCTCAGCAATTCCGGTACTACTTGCAATTCCAAGATTACAGGTATCTGTTCCTGGACATGCGGTGATATCGTTAATTGTATCGTAACCCAAAGTCACGAAGTCTAATTTGGCTAGTTCTTGGTAGAAGAATGGTAAATTTTCCTCTTTTATATTTCTAAGAACAATATTTTGCTTTAATGAAAAACGCAATTCATTTGCTCCATAATTTTTAATTAATTCGGCCAACGCTCTCGCTTTATCTGTATAAAAATCTCCTAAAAGGACTTTAATACCTATCGCAACATAACCCGCTTGTTTTTGAGCAATCACATTCGATTGTTTCCAAGCTTCATAAGCAGCTGTATCGTCAATAGTTACTGCAGGTACTTCTAATAAAGTAGCTGGAATTGCACCGTCAAAAGCAGTAGTATCAATTTCGTATGATTGGTATGACAATGCTTTTTTCTCTTCATCAACTAGACGTAAAAACTCATCTCTTCCAATATCCTTAATTAGGAATTTCATACGTGCTTTTAAACGTTTGGCTCTTTCACCATGACGATCAAAAACTCTTAACACCCCTTCTGTTGTTGGGATGATTTGATTTACCGGAATAAATTCTGATAATAATTCAGCGTGATGTGGTTGAGAACCTAATCCTCCACCAAGCATTACTTTGAAACCGCGTTCCCCGTTTACAATCTTTGGAATAAATCCTAAATCATGCAAATAACTTAGCGCTGTATCTTTATCAGAAGATGAAAATGACATTTTGAATTTACGTCCCATTTCTTGACAAATAGGATTTCTCAAGAAAAACTGAAACATAGCGTGCGCATAAGGCGACACGTCAAAAGGTTCGTCAACATCAACACCAGCCAATTCACTTGCCGTAATGTTTCTTACCGTATTCCCGCAAGCTTCACGTAATGTAATATCGTCTTTGGCAAGGTTTGCCCAAAGTTCTGGCGTTCTATCTAAACTCACATAGTGAATTTGGATATCCTGACGCGTAGTAATATGCAAACGTCCTGTTGAATATTCATCTGAAACTTTAGTAATACGCACCAATTGTTCACTAGTCACTTTACCAAAAGGCAATTTGATACGAATCATTTGCACGCCTTCTTGACGCTGACCGTAAACTCCACGCGCTAAACGCAGACTACGAAAACGCTCATCGTCAATTTTACCATCTTTGAATAAGGCGATTTTTCTTTCTAAGTCGATTATCTCTTTTTGAACAATCGGATTCTCTATTTCGGTTCTAAAACTTTCCATACCTATTTACTGTTATCCTCCCCCCGGCCCCCTCCGAAGGAGGGGGAGCCAGTGAGGAGCTTTATTGTGTTATATTCTGGTTATAAACTTCATAGCCACAAAGTTTATCTACAAACATTTTCTACAATCTCTCCCTCCCCTTTGGGGAGGGCTGGGGTGGGGATTCCTATCGTATAAACCCTACTCCTGCTGTTGTATTGGTTGCTGCATCGATTAAGATAAAAGCACCATTTGATTTATTGTCGTTGTAAGCATCAAAATAGATTGCTTTGCTTAACTTGATATTTACTTCTCCTATTTCGTTAATTGCTAATTGAGACGCTTCTGTAGTTCCTGAGAAATCAGTTGCAATTACGTTTTTCACGCTATCAATTTTAGCTAAAACTCTGTTGGTATTGTGTTGTACAAAATATTTTGCCCCTGGAACCAACTTTTTACTGTCCATCCAACACACTGTTGTATTAATATCTTTCTCAACTTTAGGCAATTCAGATGATTTTACAATCATATCTCCTCTGGTCACGTTAATATCATTTTCTAATTCGATAGTAACAGAAGACCCCACTGAAGCTTCGTCAAATTGCTTGTCAAAAAAGTGAATGTTAGATACTTTCGATTCTGTTAAAGACGGCAATACAGTAACTGCATCTCCTACTTTAATATTATTGCCATACAATTTTCCAGCATATCCTCTGAAATCGTGGTACTCTTCGGTTTTTGGTCGAATAACAGTTTGAACAGGAAAACGAGCTTTTCCTTTTTCATACACATCTGCAGGATCCAAAGCTTCAAGGTGTTCTAGGATTGTTTGTCCTTCGTACCATGGCATTCCACCTAATGATTCCACTACATTATCACCTGTTAAAGCACTCAACGGAATGTAACTTACGTTTTGTTCTTTAAAAGTACTTTTCGCGTTCAATGCTTCAAAGTCGGCTTTAATTTTATTGTAAACTTCTTCAGAATAATCAACCAAGTCCATTTTATTAACAGCAACAATCACCTCTTTTACTCGCAATAAATTATTGATAAAAAAGTGACGGTAGGTTTGTTCAATAACACCTTTACGCGCATCAATTAAAATGATCGATACTTGTGAAGTTGAAGCTCCTGTAACCATGTTACGAGTGTATTCTACGTGACCTGGAGTATCTGCAATGATGTAACTTTTCTTTGCAGTAGAAAAATAAATATGCGCTACATCAATTGTAATTCCTTGTTCTCTCTCAGCAACTAATCCGTCAGTAGCCAAAGAAAAATCTAAATAATCATATCCTTTTTGCTTACTGCTTTTTTCTATTGCTTCCAGTTTGTCTGTCGTCAAAGATTGTGTATCGTATAATAATCTTCCGATTAATGTACTTTTTCCGTCATCTACACTTCCTGCTGTTGCTATTTTTAAAACTTCCATTTTATATGTTTTGTTTCAGGATTTCAAGTTTAAGGTTTCAAGTTTTGTTGAATGCCTCTATACAAACTTTTAAATCTGAATGTTTTTATTTTTATTTCTATACAGAACACGTACTCTGTATTATATTTTAACCTTGTGAATGAAACTGAATCGTATAATATCTCTATTGAAATAATCTACACCATTTGATCTTTCTTGAAAACTATTCAAATAACCTAATTCTAAAGCAACTGCTGGACTCACTCCCACTTGTACTGCTGCATAAACTCGGTTTTGATCGAATGTGTTTTTGATAATTTTGTTTCCGCCATTAATCATTATTTCATCGTATAAAATTGCTTTTAGATATTGCTTTTCCTTCTTCCAAAAAGTATAATCTCCTTGGATTCGATATCTAAATCTGAGATAGAACGTGGTTCCATCTTCAAGCATTAATTTACTCGCATTGTGAACAAACCGTTCTTCTAATAGATATCTATGATTTAAATTCACTTTACCTAAACTCTGTTTTACTGTTACATCTTGCTGAAAACGATATTCAGGAATATGAAACCCAGTTTTAACCTCAGGATCTTGTGTTGCTACCGAGAAATAAGCAAAACCAGCTCCTAACTCTACCTTATCTGTTACCTTATCTCTAAGTTGAACGCGGCCTACAAATATATTTTCCGCTACGGGATTTATAAAAATCCTATTATCAATCTCAGTATGAACAGACCATTTTGTATTTAATTCCAGCTGATTATAATATCGTGTCCAGAGCAAACTTTGTTTGTCAACGTTTTTCTCTGTTTGTGCAATTAAACCAGTACTAAAAAGAAATACACCCAAAAAGATTCTCAAGAACTGCATCCTAAAAGTATCCTTGTTGTTTTCTTTTCTCCATCGCTGCCTCAGAACGTTTATCGTCAATTCTAGCTCCACGCTCAGAAATTGTAGACATTCTAATTTCACCAACTACTTCTGATATTGTTGCAGCATGAGAGTCAACTGCCGCTGTACAACTCATATCTCCTACTGTTCTAAAACGAACAATACGTTCTTCAATTTCTTCATTTTCTTCTTGGTAAACAAAAGGAGAGTGTGACCAAATCATTCCGTCTCTCAAGAATACTTTACGTTTGTGAGAGAAGTAAATTGATGGGATTTCGATTTGTTCTTGCTCGATATAACTCCACACATCTAATTCTGTCCAGTTTGAAATAGGAAAAACACGTACGTTTTGCCCATTTTCAATTTTCCCGTTCAATAAATCAAACAATTCAGGACGTTGGTTTTTTTCATCCCATTGACCAAAATCATCACGAACAGAAAAAATACGCTCTTTAGCTCTTGCTTTTTCTTCATCTCTACGCGCACCACCAATACAAGCATCAAACTTGAATTCGTCAATCGCATCTAAAAGAGTTGTAGTTTGCAAACTGTTTCTACTAGAATATTTTCCTGTTTCCTCAACTACTTTTCCTTCGTCAATAGCGTCTTGTACATTACGAACAATTAATTCTAAACCTAATTCTTTAACCAATCGGTCCCTAAATTCGATTGTTTCAGGGAAATTATGCCCTGTATCTACGTGCAATAATGGAAAAGGAATTTTAGCTGGGAAGAATGCTTTTTGCGCTAATCTCACCAAAGTAATTGAATCTTTACCTCCAGAAAAAAGCAATACTGGCTTATCAAATTGAGAAATAACTTCTCTAAAAATGTATATCGCTTCGCTTTCTAATGCGTTTGTTTTTAATATTGAACTCATATTTTTAGTTTAAAAGTTTAAAGTTTAAAGTTTAAGGTTGTTGCGACCTAAACTAAACCCTCTCTACTATTTATAATTTCTATTCTCTTTATTCTTTTTTCTATTCTCTTGAATTTACCCTTGGTGCAAACCACATTCTTTGTGACTTGATTCCCACCACCATCTTCCAGCTCTGATGTCTTCTCCCTCGGCTATTGCTCTGGTACAAGGAGCGCAACCGATGCTTACAAATCCTTTTTTATGTAATGCATTTTGCGGTACATTATTTTTTTCTAAATAATCTTCTACTTCTTTCAAAGTCCACTTTAGTAAAGGGTTGAATTTGATTATTTCAAACTTCGCATCGTATTCAAAAAGATCTAAATCATTTCTGTTTTCAGATTGCTCGGCTCTTAAACCAGTAATCCAAACTGAATTTCCTTTTAAAGCTTTAGTCAATGGCGCTACTTTTCTAATAAAACAGCACTCTTTTCTATTTTCAACCGACTCGTAGAAGCTATTTGGTCCTTTTGCATTCAATAGATTTTGAACATCGGTCGCTTCAGGAAAATATACTTCAATGTGTTTTTTGTATTTCTTTAATGTCTTATGAAAAACATCGTAGGTTTCTTGAAACAAACGGCCTGTATCTAAAGTGAAGATGTTAATTGCCGTATCACTTTTAGCAATTAAAGCTGTTATCACTTGGTCTTCTTGACCAAAAGAAGTCGAAAACACTACTTTATCTTTATATTCATTGGCCAAAAAAGCAAAAGTTTCTTCAATTGAGAAGTCTTTTGTTTTTTCTATTAATGCATGTACTATAGTTGCGCTCATTTTTCTTTTTTATTTTACAAAATCCATTATCCTATCGGTTTAGTAGATTACTACGCAAAAGTACTACTTATTTCCAAACTACAAAACAAAAAATTACTTTTCTGCACCCAAAAGCAATAGCACCTTAACTACTCAACAAAAGCATATTAGTCCCCCGAGGCATAAAATTATTAAATAAAATATTTATCTTAATTCCATTATTGTTATTCCTAAATAAAATCATGAAATTCTAATAATTGTTTAATTTTTAAAATATATTTCAGTTAGTCTACTTCCCCTATAGGATAATTATAAAATAGTTATTAATTTTGACCAAAAATTATTTGTATGGATTTTCAAATAGGATTAGTCATCGCAGGTTTAACCGTAGGTTTCATTGTTGGCTTAACTGGTGTAGGAGGTGGATCTTTGATGACACCTATATTATTATGGTTTGGTATTCCTCCAACAACAGCTGTTGGCACGGATCTATTGTATGCGGCATTTACCAAAATGGGTGGTATTTATGTGCATCATAAAAAAAAGAATATTAATTGGACCATTACGGGTTGGCTATCCTTAGGGAGTGTCCCTGCGGCATTATTAACTTTGTGGATTTTACATAGTATCAAAACAGACATTACTGCTTTAAATGCAGTAATTAAATATAGTCTGGGTTGGGCACTACTTTTAACCTCGATAGCAGTTTTGTTCAAAAAGAAACTATTGATTATTTCTCAGAAACATTCTGGTGACAAATTTCATAGCGAGAGTAAAACACAAAATATACTAACCGTTGCAATAGGTGTACTACTAGGCGCAACTGTAACACTAACGTCTATAGGCGCAGGAGCTTTAGGTACGGTAACTTTATTTTTCCTATACCCTCTTTTAGCAACTCCCAGATTAGTTGGTACTGAGATTGCTCATGCTGTTCCTTTAACACTTGTAGCAGGTTTAGGACATGCCACAATGGGAAATTTAGACTTGGGCTTGCTAGGACAGTTATTAATAGGGTCACTTCCTGGAATATACGTAGGGAGTATGCTAAGTGGAAAAGTGCCTGACTTATTTCTTAGAAATGCCATTGCGATGATGTTGTTTTTTGTAGGCTACAAACTAGTTTTCATAGGTTAAACTTCCAGTTATTAATTCAAAAAAAAAATACCCTTTCATTGTCTATCCAATGAAAGGGTATTTTTTTATCTGCGAATTACTTTAATCGGATTGACTAAAAAGCGATATCAGCAAGTGTGTTGTTTTCTAATATTTTTAATGTATTGTCACGTACTTCAGTCATTAATTTGCGAACTGCACAGGCAACCTCATCTTTACAATCATCACATTTTTCATAAAAGTTATGACTTGCACAGGGCAACAAAGCAATTGGACCTTCGAGAATACGGTACACTTTGGCCATATTAATCTCTTTCGGGTCTTTTATCAAATAATAACCGCCTCCTTTTCCTTTTTTGGCACCTAAAAAACCAGAATGACGCAAAAGCAACAAAATACTTTCCAAAAATTTCACGGAAATATTTTCGCTTTTTGCAATATCAGCAATAGCAACTGGCGTTTGATCTTCTTGGCGAGCCAAAAAAGTCAACGCTTTAATTCCGTATTTTGTTTTCTTTGAAAGCATGGTAAAGATTTTTAATTCATTTTTGAAGGATAAGGATTTTTGATATAAAAAACCCAATTAACTATTCAATAACAACAAAAATATGCTATTTTGAATCTAATTTACATAAAAAAGATTCTTACTTTAAATAGTTGTTTCAAAATCTTTCAAAGACCTTCCGTCTGCAAGTTTCCATTCCGTTTGTCCATTCGCACTTCTACCCATCAAAATTGCAGCAGCTGTAGATGGACTACTAAATATATAATCTTCTACAAATTCATAATAATCGCCTTTATTAACAAGTAAACCTTCATCAATGAGCTTTTGTCTATTTTTCACAAGACTTGCACTTAAAGAATTTGTAATTACATACGCAGCTTTAGAACCTTTGAATATCAAAAAACCATCAGATGTTGGCTCTCCTTGTCCTTCAGCACCTCGCGCTGCCTTAATAAAGAAAAAGTTTTGCTTTTGCTGAACCTTCACTACTCTTTTATCATCAAATACTTTATGCCCTAATGTATTAACTAGAATTTTGACATATCCAATAAACTCTTCCATTTCTGCTCTATCAGATTCTGAAATAGATGATTGTGTCGGAATCATTGAATTTTCAACTTTATAACGTTTAGAGTTTATTGCAATATCGTGAAGTCTATTTTCCAAATACTTGATGTGAGCTTTATTAAGGTTGTCATCCTTAGAAATAAAAACAATAGCTTCATTCCAGAATTCCTTTCCGCTTAAATGTTGTTTTAACCTACTAAAAACAGATTCAGCTTCTCCAATATAAACCAAATCATTATCCTCTTCGTCTTTTCCAAAAAGTAAATAAACTCCAGTGTTATTCAAATCATCTCTATCTGAACATTCTTTAATGTTAATTCTTGGTATTTTATAAGCTTTCCCTGTCCAATTAGAAAGTTCACAACTCATACGTCCATTTGAATCTCCATCAATCAAAAATATTTTTATTGTCTTTCCTAGTGCCATATATATTTTAAAAAAAACTAAGATAATACTTTAAAACTCAAACTAAACTTTCATTTTAATAATCTCAAATATAAACACAAAACCCACAGCTATAAACTGTGGGTTTTAAATATATGCTATAAGAAAAACGTTTAAGAAAGTGCCTGCTCTAAATCAGCAATTACATCTTTTACAGTTTCCAGTCCTACAGAAACACGTACTAAACCATCTGTAATACTTACCGCTAATCTCTCATCAACTGATAACTTACTATGTGTTGTTGATGCCGGATGTGTAACAATGGTTCTGGTATCTCCCAAGTTTGGTGACAACGAACATAATTTTATTTTATCCAAAAAGTTACGTCCTGCTTCAAGTCCTCCTTTTATTTCAAAAGCGACAATGCTGCCACCCAACTTCATTTGCTTTTGGGCAATTTCATATTGTGGATGTGATTTCAAGAAAGGATATTTTACCTTATTTACATTTGGATGCTGTTCTAAAAACTCCGCAACCTTCATTGCATTTTCGCAATGTCTGTCCAAACGAATTGCTAATGTCTCTAAACTTTTTGATAAAACCCACGCATTAAATGGGGATAAAGAAGGTCCCGTAAGTCGGGAAAACAAATAGATTTTATGAATCAACTCGGGATTACCAACCGTTACTCCGCCTAAAACTCGTCCTTGACCATCCATTAACTTTGTAGCAGAATGCACGACCAAATGCGCTCCCCATTTTATAGGTTGCTGTAAATAAGGCGTTGCAAAACAGTTGTCAATTACGAGAATCAAATTGTGCTTTTTGGCAATATTCCCTAGCAATTCCAGATCTATAATATCGACTGCGGGATTCGTTGGCGATTCAGCAAAAAGAATCTTTGTATTGGGTGTAATGAAACTTTCAATGGTTTCTGGTTCGTTAATATCAAAATACGAGGTTTCGATATTCCACTTTGGAAAATAATTGATAAACAACGAATGCGTCGCCCCAAAAACACTACTTGACGAAACGATATGATCGCCAGATTTCAATAATGCAGCCATGGTTGAATATACGGCAGCCATTCCAGAGGCAAAGGCAAAACCAGCAGTTGCGCCTTCCATCTTGCATACTTTTTCTACAAACTCGTTGGTGTTTGGGTTGCTGTAACGGCTATAAATATTTCTATCTTTCTCTTCTGCAAATGAAGCACGCATGTCTTCGGCATCTTCAAACACAAAACTAGAAGTTAAGTATAATGGAACGGAGTGCTCTAAATATTGGGTGCGTTCTAATTGGGTACGGATGGCTTCGGTTTCAAAACCAAATTCTGAATTATTCATTCTCTTTTGTTTAAAGTTTAAAGTTTAAAGTTGTTCGAAATTAGTATTTCAACACTCCCTCCCTCTTCAAACGATTAATTTTATTTTTAGATTTTACCTAATTCCACTCCATTCAAAACTACTTTATAATGGATGGTTGCCGTTGGTTCTAAAGTTTTAGAAACCGAGCAGTATTTATCGAAAGAAAGTTGAGCAGCTTTGGCAGCTTTGTCTTCTTTTATGTTTCCTTCTAAGTAAAAAACCAAGTAGATGTCTTTAAAAGGTTTTGCTTCACCAACCTGAACACGTTCTCCCTCTACCTCAGCTTTAAATGAAGTGATTTCTTGACGTTGTTTTTTTAGAATCGAAATCATATCAATAGCGCTACATCCTGCAACTCCCATTAATACTAATTCCATTGGACTTGATCCTTGATCATCGCCACCAAATTCTGGACGGCTATCTACATTTACTATATGGCCACGTTCGTTTTTTAATTCGAAATGGAAATTGTCGTTTACTCTGTTTAATGTAATTTTCATTATTATCCCCTCCCCAACCCTCCCTAAAAGGGAGGGAGCCAAGACCGAAGGTATGTCCCTTTTTTAATTATTATTCTTTATTTGAACGCGGATAAAACGGATTTGCTATAGCAAAAACGCGGATTTCAAACGCGGATTTTTATATATTTATTATTTTATTTGTTCATCATAATACGAGTAAAAATAGCAAAATTGAAACTATCCAAAATAAACTATTGAACCAACCATCTACAAACACTGTTTTATCCATTGTCCAATATGTATCAATACTATTTCTTTTGTATTTTAAGTAAAACACTTTACTTAAAACATAATAAAATCCCTGCGCAATCAAAGGTATAAATAATGAATTGACAGCTGTGCTTTTCTCTAAACCTGCAGTTAAAATTATTAAACCAATTAAGAACAACACTATATTTAATCCTAGGATTTTGAAAAATGATTGCTTGTTATCTAATTTACTTTTATCAAATAAAAAAATAATCGTCACATTCATTCCAATTATAATATACAGGATATTCATGTTCTTACTATTTATTTTAAATCTGAAATCAAAAATCGTTACTCTACAATCTTAAATCATTAGCCTTTATCCGACAATCTCAAGATGTCTCCAAAAACACCTCTTGCTGTAACTGCAGATCCCGCTCCAGCTCCTTGAATTACAATTGGTCGGTCTCCGTAAGACTCTGTATAAATCTCGAAGAAAGAATCAGAACCTTTCAATCCTCCTAAAGCAGTATCCGAAGGTACGGAAACTAATTTTACTTCCAAAATTCCTTTGTCATGTTGTAAATCTCCAGACAATTCCCCGATGTATCTCAAAACGTGATTTGGTTTTTGGTCTGCTTTTATCTTATCATAAATAGGATCAAATTCCTTTAATTTAGTCAAGAAATCTGCCGCACTTCCTTCACGTAAGTGTTCTGGAATTAAATTCTGAATATCAACTTCCTCAAACTCATTTTGCAAGTCTAGTTCTCTCGCCAATATAAGTAGTTTTCGACCTACATCATTCCCACATAAATCCTCTCTTGGATCTGGTTCAGTAAAACCACTATCAATTGCTTCTTTCAATATTTCGCTAAACGGAACATCTTTGGAAGAGAAATTATTAAACAAATAGCTTAATGTTCCTGAGAAAACGCCTTTTATTTTAGTGATATTTTCACCAGAAAGATGCAATAATTTAATAGTATCAATTAATGGTAAACCCGCACCTACATTGGTTTCATATAAATAATTCTTCTGATTATCAGCTAATGATTTACGTAGCTTTTTATAAAAACCATAACTTAAAGTATTCGCTATTTTATTTGAAGAAATTAAATCAAAACTGCTTTCAACTAACGGAATGTAATTCTCGACAAAATCAGCACTCGCCGTGTTATCAATTGCAATTAAATTTTCTAGATGATTCGCTTCTGCAAAAGCAATAATATCGCTTAATGTATACGCTGACCCCTTAGCTTGAATTTCGTTTTTCCAGTTAGCCGAAACTCCGTTTTTATTCAACAGCACATTTCGAGAATTGGCAATAGCAAAAATATTCAACTTAACATCTTTCCTTTTTTCGATTGCTTCCGCCGATTCTAAAATTTGATTGATTAAGGTTCCGCCAACTAATCCATGCCCAAAAATGGCAATATTGATTTTCTTCGCAACCCCAAATATCTCCCCATGAATAACATTCAGCGCTTTGTTAAGTTCTGATTTTTTAACCACTAAACTCACATTCTTACCCGTAACGGTATTATTGAATAAAATAGGAACAATTTTGTTTTTTATCAAAGCCGTATAAGGCTTATGAAACGTACTAAGATCTTGGCCTATTATTGAAATTACCGATACGTTGTCGACAACTGTAATCTTGTTGACATCCTTAGAATAGAAATCATTTTCGAATTCTTTTTCTAATTCGATCATAGCTTTTGTTGCTTTATCAGCAGCAACCACAAGTCCTATTCCTCTTTCTGAAGAACCTTGAGAAATAATACTTACGCTAATATCATTGTCACCCATCACCTTGAAAATACGCGCATCCACTCCTGTTTTTCCAAGTAATCCTCTTCCTTCTAAATTTACCAAAGAAACATTTTCTAAAACAGATAATGTTTTAATTCCGCTGACATTAGAATTTGAAGTAATTAAAGTTCCATTATTTTCGTGATTGAAAGTATTTAAAATACGAAGCGGAATATTTTTCTCTAATAAAGGAATAATTGTTTTTGCATGCAAAATATTCACACCAAAATTAGCAATTTCATTTGCTTCATTATAAGACAAAGATTCAATCTTTTTAGCATCTAAAACCAACTCGGGATTAGCAGTGTAAATTCCATCAACATGAGTGAAATTTTGCAATTCTTCGGCATTGATATAATTAGCGACTAATGACGCCGTATAATTACTTCCGTTTCTACCTAAAGTAGTGGTTTCGTGTTTTGCATTCGAACCAATAAAACCAGTAATCACTAGAATTGAATCTTTATTCTCTTTGAAAATTTGAATGATATTTTTCTTAGAAACAGCGTCCAAAGGTTGTGCATCCCCAAAATTAGAGTCGGTTATAATTAATTCTCTGGTGTCTGCAAGTTTCGCAGGAATACCTCTTTCATTCAATAAAAAAACCAATAATTTAGCCGAAAGAACTTCGCCATGTGCTAAAATTTGATCTTGAATTTTCACGCTATAATCCCCTATTAAACTAACACCTTCAAAAAGCTTATCTAGCTTATCAAATTCAGTTGAAAAATCAACGGCATCAAAACCATCTTTTTGATAGGTTTTAAAACTTTCTAGTAATGGCTTATAATTTCCGTTTTTTGCAGCTATAGTCAAAATGTCGTCTAGCTCATCTGTTGTTTTTCCTCTTGCCGAAACTACGATTGCAATTTTCTCGTCTTGTTTTATTTTTTCCTCAATAATATCTAAAACTGTGTTGATCCCTTCACCGTTTGCTAAAGACTTTCCACCAAATTTTACTATTTTCATCTGTTTTTTATTTTTGAAAACAACTTCTAATAAATTGTCTAGTTGTTCGTATTCCATCAAGAAAGCATCGTGTCCGTGTTGCGAGTCAATCTCACTATAGAATACATTATTTTTAAATTTTTTAATCTCGTTGTACGTATCTCGATTCTCCTTTGCTGTAAAAAACAAATCCGAATTGATTCCTACAATGTATATATTAGCATCCACTTTTGAAATAACTGATTCTAAAGACTCATGATTCCTAGTTATATCAATCGTTTTCAATAATTGGTTCATCATTTTATAAGCTGAAAGCTGAAACCTTTTTTCTAGTTTTTCTCCATGGTAATTTAACCAACTTTCTACTTTGAACGTTTCTAGTTGTTCATTGAGATCTCTATTAAATTTTACCTTGAAAGATTCAGGCGTGCGGTAGCACAACATGGCATGAATACGAGCGTCTTCAATAGGCTTTTTAGAATTATTTAGGATTTGCTCTTGCAAATAACAATTAGCAATCAACCAATCAGTTGCTTTCCAATCTGTAGCAATTGGAATGAAATTTTGAGCTAACTTAGGCTCTAAGGCCAAAATTTCCCAAGCAATTCCACCACCAACAGAACCTCCGATAAGAGCAAATAAAGAATCAATCTTTAAGAACTTTAGTCCTTCAATGAAAATTTTAGCAATATCTCGAGCGACAAAATCTCTGTAGTTCTCAATAGTCGCTGAATTGAATCCGTTACCAGGAACATCAAAAGAAACAATGGTATATTTCCTAGTATCGATTGTTCTATCGACACCCACAATATCATTCCACCAACCCGATTCGCCAATTACTTGTGAGTTTCCGGTCAAGGCATGATTAATTAAGATAATGGGAGCGGTATGCAAAGCAGCGCCAAAAACCTGATAACTTAAGTTTAGGCTAGCATAAAAAGCACCATTGTGCGTGGTGAAATTTTGTATGGTAATATGTGTTGGTTTATTTTCCAATGTCAAATCTTTTATTGATTTTGATTTGTATTTGGAAATATTAGAAAGAAAAAACTAGGTAAATACTAGAGAAATTCTTGTTGTTATCTTTCCACTTTAGGGAGTGGTAGAATGCAGCACCTTCTTCGATTTCTCGAAGGGTTGCTAAGGCTTCATCGGGTCTAATCCCTCGTCCTTTCTTTATAACATTTCAATACGTGTGTGAACTTATTACTGCAAATTAACTACATATTTTTATAACAACCAAACTTTTCCCATCCCGATTATTAGGGAAAAATATATTTAACAAAAAAAACGCGAGACATTGCTGAACATAACAATTCAGAAATTACTCGCGTGTAAATCACTATAAAGACAGCTCGCTATCAATTAGATAAAAAGAGTATCGTTTTCCTTTGAATACATCAAAAACTGTAATGAATTTGGTGATTTATTTAAATCATTAGCATTGGTGTCGTTGATACCAAATCTTGGATGAACTAAATCATCTACCGTGATTTTTATACTATTTTTTTTAGTTTTTAAGTTCCTTAAAAAACTTACCGCTCTGGTAATTCTACTAATTGCCCCCATGTGTCTACTTGTTTAATTGTTGCTATGTTTATTCTTGCTTGTTTGTTACTCTTTATTCTCTTTTAAATACCATAAAAAAACCCTTTTGGATAAATACCAAAAGGGTTAAAGTTATAGTAACTTATACTTTTGGCATATCAACATATTTTTACAAATAAGGTAATCACTAGTGATCTATTATTTCTAAAAATATGTTTTTCCATGCTAATTATCTTTAAATTCTAAATTGTTTTAATAAAAAAGCCTTCCAAAAGAAATAGGAAGGCTGATGCTTAATTATAGCTATAATATAAGGCAATCATTTCCTTGCAGATGATTCCGAAATAGTTTTAAGATTTACAATAATGATTAAATTCATCTTTGGTATTTTCTTGCAACAAATCTCAGTTTTTTTTTGCTAGTTTCCTAATGACTATCAACATTTTAACTCCTTTTTAATACAAATATTATAATCTTACAAACTGAGATTGTAATACTATAAAACTCATCTTACGTTTGGATAAAAAGCAGTTTTCAAACGATAAAAAATGCACTTTATAAATTCTTATAATAAATCAAAAACTGCTTTTAAGTCGGCTTTTAAATCTTCGATATCTTCTAAACCTACAGAAAGACGAATCAAATCTTTAGAAACACCTGAAGCTAACTGTTGTTCATCAGATAATTGTTGATGCGTTGTACTTGCTGGATGAATAATTAATGATTTTGTATCTCCAATATTTGCGAGTAGCGAAAATAGTTTGGTATCATCGGCCACTTTTTTAGCTGCTTCAAAACCTCCTTTTAGACCAAAGGTTACTAATCCGTTTTGTCCTTTCGGCAAATAACGTTTTGCCAGAGCATAATATTCACTTGATTTCAACCCTGGATAATTTACCCAAGCAACTTGCTCCTGACTTTCTAACCATTGTGCTAATGCTAATCCGTTCTCACTATGTCTCTTTACACGTACGGCCAATGTTTCTAAACCTTGAATAATTTGGAACGCATTAAACGGACTCAAAGCAGCTCCATAATCACGTAGTCCTTCAATTCTTACTCTCGCAATAAAAGCAGCGTTTCCTAAAGCTTCATGATAAACCAAGCCATGGTAACCAGCATTAGGCGTTGTAAATTCCGGAAAACGACCACTACTCCAATCAAAAGTCCCCGCATCAACAATAACTCCTCCTAAAGAAGTTCCGTTACCTGAGATATATTTTGTCAAAGAATGAATAACAATGTTCGCTCCGTGCGCTATTGGATTTAGTAAATATGGAGAAGCTACTGTGTTATCAACAATTAAAGGCACTTTTAATGCTTTTGCTTCAGCAGAAATAGCTTCAATATCCAATACATCTAACTTTGGGTTACCCAAACTTTCTATAAAAAACACTTTTGTATTCTCATTCGCTGCCTTAGCAAAATTAGCTGGATCAGAAGGATCTACAAAAGTGGTTGTAATTCCTAGTCGCGGCAAAGTAGTTTGTAATAAGTTAAATGTTCCTCCATACAAACTGCTAGATGCTACAATATGATCACCCGTTTTTAACAACACTAACAAAGCGGTTGTAATCGCCGCTGTTCCTGAAGCAGTAACAACAGCACCTATACCGCCTTCTAATGCTGCTAAACGTTGTTCTAGAATATCATTAGTAGGATTATTAAGTCTAGTATAAATATAACCCGCTTCAGAAAGCCCGAATAAATTAGCCGCATGCTCTGAATTATCAAAAACATACGATGATGTTTGGTAAATGGGAACCGCTCGAGTTCCTGCGTGTTTTGTTACATCATGTCCAGCATGCAATGCGTTTGTTTCAAATTTATTAGTACTCATAATTTTAGTTTTTTGATTTTATTGTTATTTATTAAATAAAAACCCTTTTAGATAGGTATCCAAAAGGGCTTTAAGCTGTCTTATAAACTTATACTTTTGGATTACCTGAAACAAATACACATCATGGCTTTTGCACAAATCATAGATTTGACAATTGACGGATTAACTTGTTTAAAATTTAGATTGATCATTTTATCTTATTATTTATTCTAAAAGAAGTTCTTCTTTAGTTTTCAAAAAAAAAAGCTTCCCTTTTTGAGGGAAGCTTTTGCTATATTTAAGATTTTAAATTGAAGCAATAGTCTACCCTAAGGAATGAACCTTCATGGCTTTTGACATATTACAAACATTTAATTTCATGGTTTCCTTTTTTTGTTGAAACAAATTTGCTGACAATAATTTATATATCCTAATATATTTTAAAAAATAACAAATAAAATATTTTCTGTTAAAACCCCACTAATCAATAATTTAAAACAAACGTTAAACCACCCACAAAATTGACAGCTGTTCTTAATGCTAAATTAACTTTAGATCCCATTGAATTTCTTAAATATAGGATAATCTTTAAATTATATGAACAGAACTTCATTTTCTCGAGAATACATTTGAAGCATTAAGGAAATTGAAGTGTTTTTAGACCTAGGAGAATTTGTTGTTTTGGTTTGAATTCTTGGGTGCACTAATTCGTGAATTGACTCCACTTTTTCTTCTTTTTTTACCCTGAATCTAAAATCTGACTTTGACAAAGCTGGTTTTGATGTTTTCATGATATTCCTTTTTAGCAGTTTGCTTTTTCATTTTCCTCTATCGTACGTACTAAAGCATCAGTTGCTCAAGTACTACATACCCCTTTCTAACCCATTTGATTGCCAGCACTAAACAACCGCTAAAAAAGACAAGAATAAAATACGCCTATTTTACCCTCTTAGGAACACCTTGAAAAATCTTTCATTAAGCGTCCCTTACTATCTAATTTTACTTAAAGCAGGCTTTAACAATTTTCATGTTTATTTTAACCACTCTTCTAATCTGTCTATCGCTTAATCGTTTATTATTGTATGCCTTAATCAGTCGTTTTTTCAAAGATTCCCATTTCTCTTTCATATAGGGATACAATGATATTGATCGTTGATCACCTTTTAATGCATTCAAATAATGCTTATTGTATTCCTTAACGTAATTATTATAGTCATCAAGGTATCTATCCCATTTATTACTTACGGTAACTTCGTTCTCTTTTCCTGTTTTTTCAAGTAATAAAACCTTTTGAATTGCTTTCATAATAAATTATTTTTTTGGATTGATAAATTATTTTTAACTCCTCGCTTACGTTTAGGATATGCAAGATTACCTTTCTTAATTCTAGCTATATAAACTAAAAAAACATATGCTTTTTTTAATTATAAAGTCTTTGAATCCCTACATTTAAGCTTTAACAAATTTAACAAACAGTAGTAACGAAGTGAAACATACTCGTTTAAAAGCCACAAAATCAGATATTTTACACTTTAAACAAGCCATTCTTAAGAAAAAAGTCATAAAAACTTCTGAATTCGAATCCCCGTAAAAACAATACTAAAGTAGTTTTATGATTTCAATCATAAGTAAATAGTATGTCATTAAATTATTATATAAAAGTAAACTAATCAACCGTATTTCTACTCTGTTACCTAAATAGATTTTTAGTTGATTAAAAAATAACAACACTTTCCTACTTAAAAAAAACTTAAGTTTAATTTGCAATTCAAAATGGTTTCATACCTTTGCACTCAATTACAAGAGGAAAAATTTGAACTGATTGCAACCTCTTCATAATGAAACGAATTCATTATGGATGCTGAAAAATTTTCAGTAGAAAAAATGCTAAAGCAGAAACTCTCCTTTAGTATTTCCCGCAATTATTTTTCCTCCCTTAATTTTAAATTTATATTTATTATGGCATATTTATTTACGTCAGAATCTGTAAGTGAGGGGCACCCAGACAAAATTGCAGATCAAATTTCAGACGCATTAATTGATAATTTTTTGGCATTTGACGCTGACTCAAAAGTAGCGTGTGAAACTTTAGTAACAACGGGACAAGTAATATTGGCCGGTGAAGTAAAGTCAAATACCTACCTTGATGTTCAACAAATCGCTCGTGATGTAATCAAAAAAATTGGTTACACTAAAAGCGAATACATGTTTGAAGCCAATTCTTGCGGTATTCTTTCTGCTATTCACGAACAATCAGCAGATATAAACCAAGGTGTTGACAGAGCGAACCCTGAAGACCAAGGAGCTGGTGACCAAGGAATGATGTTTGGTTATGCCACAAATGAAACTGAAAACTTCATGCCTTTGGCATTGGATTTATCTCATAAATTATTACAAGAATTAGCTATTCTTAGACGTGAAAATAATGAAATTACTTATTTACGCCCAGATGCTAAATCACAGGTAACATTAGAATACAGTGATGATAACAAACCTACACGTATTGATACCATTGTAATTTCTACTCAACATGATGATTTTGATGAGGAATCAGTTATGCTAGCTAAAATTAAAAGCGATCTAGTGTCGATTTTAATTCCAAGAATTATCGCTAAAAACCCTGCTCACGCACATTTATTTAATGATGCTATTCAATATCATATTAACCCAACTGGTAAATTTGTGATTGGAGGACCTCATGGAGATACTGGATTAACAGGAAGAAAAATCATTGTGGACACTTACGGAGGAAAAGGAGCTCACGGTGGTGGTGCTTTCTCTGGAAAAGACCCAAGTAAAGTAGATCGAAGTGCCGCTTATGCTACACGTCATATTGCTAAAAATTTAGTTGCCGCAGGTGTCGCTGACGAAATTTTAGTTCAGGTTTCTTATGCTATTGGTGTAGCGAAGCCAATGGGAATCTTCATTGAAACTTACGGAACTTCAAAACTTAACTTAAGAGACGGAGAAATTGCCAAGAAAGTAGAAGAAATCTTTGATATGCGTCCTTACTTTATTGAGCAACGCTTAAAACTAAGAAACCCTATCTATAGCGAAACTGCTGCTTACGGACACATGGGACGTACGCCACAAATAGTTACTAAAACCTTTTTTGCTCCAGGAGGATTAACAAAAACGGTTGACGTTGAGTTATTCACATGGGAAAAATTAGATTTTGTTGACCAAGTGAAAGATGCTTTTGGATTGTAATTCAAAAAATATAATTTATTTCTTTAAACGGCTATCTGAAAAGGTAGCCGTTTTTTTGTACAAATATTTAATAAATAGAAATAGCGCATCACACTTGAAATTCACCCGTTCATTATTTAGTAAAAATAATATTAAAAAAAGAGGCTGTCTAATAAAAGACAGCCCTTTGTAATTGAATAGGTAACGTCCACAAACGCTAAAAAAACGGCTCAACTTAATTGAACTGGTTTTCCATGTAGAAACGGTTCATTTTATAAATTATATTTTAACGAAAACACAACGTATCTAGGCTGAACTATATACTGCGATGATCTATATCCCGTTTGACTAAAGCTATCATCATTTATAGTTTTAGTATTTAATAAATTTGTCGCAGCGAGTGTATATTCCATTTTAGCATCTTTTTTACGGTAACTAAAGCTAGAGTTTAAAAACTCATACTTATTATTTATTGTCCCTTCAGTATTTGAATAGGTATAGTTATTATAATCCGCAGTTAATGAAAATGCTTTTAGGAAGAAATAATCTAATTTTACAAATGGTTGTTTTGTTTTGAAAGTTGTATTTTGATAATCGTTTAATGTCAATGAATACCCTAGTTCTAAATTAGGCCAAATTTTAAATTGAGTTCCCAGTGAACCTTTATACGTCTGAGAAAAAGATTCTGTTGTTTGTACAAAATCAATTAAAGGATCTGAAGGGTCTTCTGGATTTGCTCTTAAACTATTATATTTAGACCAATTTAAATTTAAGTTAACAGAGGCTTTGTAATACTTAAGAAATGACCGCTGATACCCTAGCATCCCATTAACACTCTCGTTTTCAAAATTAGCATTTACTTTTTCACTCACTTGATTTATTCCATTAAAATAGGCTCTATTTACAACCGGATCAGTTGTCTTACTATAATTTACATTTCCAAAAACAGTCGTGAAATTGAATAAATTATATTTAAAATACCTTAGAGCGTGCGTTTCTTGTAATGCATTTTCCAACAGTCTATTCCCTCTATTGAAGGAGTTGAAATTTGAAAAGACATATCCCTGAACAAATGAATTAATATCATTGAATACATTCGTCTTTCTAAAATTATACGTCAATGACTCCGACTTCTTAATTTGATATTGAGCAAATAAATCAGGTAAAATTCTAGAAAAATTATCTTCTACCTTCGTACTTAACTGCTCATTAAAGGTGTTATATCTATGTACCGTTAGACCAGGGTTAAAAGTAAATTTACCAGTAATAAATTTATAATGTGCCCCTAAATAAACATCGTTAAAACCATAGGTAACATCATTTCTATATTCATCATTGTTCAAAATCGATTGATCTCCATTATCTAAAATCTGGAAAATTAACGAATTGTAAGCCTGATAAGAGTTAGTATTTCCCAAAGTAAAATTCAGATTGCTTTTAGCCGTCAACGAGTAATAATAATCTGCTTTTACATCTAATTTATTTGTTTTTACAAATCGATCTTGATTTATATTAAAACTACTCTGATTTGAATCAAAACCTAAAAACGGAAAAGGATCATTTTGTAAATCAGGATTATAAAATGGATCTTCATCCTGATATAAATGTTGCATCTCAAATGCCCAAGTACTTTTTTTATTTTGAGTCCAAAACATATTTACACTCTGATTCAACGCTATAGGACCTTGCTTTTTGAAAGACTTTATACTATTACTCTGAATCAGAACTCCAGAAGAATCATAGGTGACCGAATTTGTCAGCAAATCATTGTCTTCTGTTTGATTTGATTTTCGTAACGATACATCATAATCAAATTGAAAATTCACATTTGGTTTAAACTTTGATCCAAATTTAAAAATAGACAAATTATTTCTCAAATTAGACAAATCAGATCTATTTTCGTTTGTTTTTATCTCAGTAGAATTAGGCTGAAATATTCCGATTTTTGTCTGTGTATTAGTAAGTGTTTTATTAGAAGAAAGAACACCAAAACCACTAATATTCCAACTTTTAGAAATCTGTTGCGTTATGTTTATAGCCCCAAATTTATTTTCAATATTTTGCGCTTTATCATCCCTTTGGGTAGAAATCCCTAAATCATTACTTGAAACATTAAAGTTTGTTCCTCCCCTACCAATTGTGTTTCTCGAACCACCTGTCAATCTAAAATAATCTCTATTAGAAAATGGCACATCTCCTACATTATTGAAATTAGTAATAACATTAACACTTGTTTTTGGACTATAGTAAAACAGCTTGGGGTTAATAATAAAACGATCTACAAAATCCGTCCCCGCAGAAATATCACCAAACCAAAATCTCTTTTTACCTGATTTTAGTTTAATATTAATAGCAACATCATCATTATTGTTTTCTAATCCTTTCAATTGATTTACCTCAGAAAAATTTCTAAGAACCTGAATTTTATCAACTGCACCGGCGGGTATATTTCTAGACCCTAATTTAGTATCACCCTCAAAGAACTTCTTGCCGTCAACCAGCATCTGAGTAACTTTTTTCCCCTCTACCTCTATTTCTCCATCAGCATTTACTTCTACACCAGGCAACCTTTTAAGAATGTCTTCTAACTTCCTTTCAGTCCCTGTTTTAAATGAGTCTGCATTATAAACAATGGTATCCCCTTTTATAGAAACCGGCATTTCTCGAACAATCTCTACACCATCTAACTCAATCCCTCCTTCTTGAAGAACAATTGTTTTAACTATGTTTTCTGTAGAAGTAACAATCTCGACTTCTTTATTTTGCATCCCTAAGAAACTAATCTTAAGACTGTAGGTCGTATTAGGTTTCAAATTTAGAGAAAACTTCCCTTTGTCATTTGTGATTGCATAGGCATCCATTGCTTTTGTAACACCATTTACAGCCATGACATTTGCCATTTCAAGTCCTACCGATTTAGAATCATTAATAAATCCCTCCAACTTTATAGATTGGGAATAAAAAATAGAAGTAATAAAAAGAAATACAATTTGTATTGTTGTTTTCATGCAGAGCAAGTATAAAGGAATAATTTAATTAGATAAAACTCAAATTCTAAACATTATTAATGTCTCATTTGCATACCTCCACGACCTTGGTTCATTTCACGCATTTCTTGCATTTTTTTAACCACCGTGTCGTCAAATTCGTTTTGAGAAATCTCTTTTCCTTTAGTTGGTGCCTTTATGACTACTTTTGCTTTAGAGTTTAGTACAATTTTCGAACATAAAATAACGGTTTTACCATCATTAACTTCTAAAATTAAACCTGGCAATCCCCAATAATTTTCAGGACCTTGATTTACTGGAATCTCAGGCGTATACCAAGCTGTAATAACAAGCTCCTTAGGCATTTCTAAATTATCCAAAAAATTCGTTTTCTTTTCACCGTCAGCAGGCTTTTCAGCTTCTGAATCCTCTTTTTTACGTCTAAAATTTCTAAAATCAGTTTTACTAGCTGGTCTTACAGTTGTCGCTTTAAAGCAATTGTACCCCCCAATAACTCTAGTTTCGCCTTCCATTTTCCACTGATAATTTACTAGGAAATCCTTTACTAGGAATTCTTTTCCCATAAATTCTTTATCGACAGCATACAGTTTTTCTTTTACATTTTTATATAAAGTACCGCCACCACCAGTCATTGAAGCCATCATTCTCATTCCGCCCCCTTGACCCGAACCCGGAGTTTCTAATTTTTCTTCTTCTTTATAAATGGAAGCCGATTTGTCAAAATTTAAAATAAATGTTTTTTCAAACATACTCTTCATCCGTTCTTCCATCGATTTTTGCATCTCAGGAGTAATTTCCCTATTCCCTCCAAAATTTGACTTAAAATCAGCCGTACTCGTTTTAGATTCATATACAGCCATCCCCTGAAACTCTTGGGCTTGCAAACTTAAACAGCTAAATGCACTAAGTGCTAAAACCAAAATTACTTTCTTCATGAGTTTAAATTTTTTAAAAATTATTAGGATAAGACTCTAATTTATATTTTTGTTACAAACCTATTATAATTAAATTAAGACTTCTATAATTATAAAAGGTTTAATCGTAATTTAGCTATATATGAAAAAAATAATTCTCTTCATTGCTTTAGTATCAACTTGGTCAGCGATTAGCCAAAACACCAAACTTGAAATTAGCATTACAGACACCATTAATATCCGTGCTGATGATTTTATTGGATACGACCAATTCGATTTCTATTACTATATAAAGGATAACGTTTTACACAAAACTAATAACAAGGAATCACTCGAATATAAGAACACCTCCCTTGGAAAAATAGCAAAAGTAGATATTAAAAACCCACTAAAAATCGTCCTTTTTTATGAGAATTTCAATATCGTTGTCTTACTTGACAATCAATTAAATGAAATTCAAAAAATAAATTTTTCAGAAAACATAAACCCTATAGCAGTATCTGCAACAGGAATTGCCGCACAAAACAGGCTTTGGATTTACAATAGTTTAAATCAACAGATTGGACTTTTTGATTACATACAAAATGACTATAAAGCAATATCCACCTCTTTTCCAGAAAGCATAAAATACTACCAAACGGATTTCAATACCTTCTATTGGATAGACAACAAAAACAATTGGTATTCTTGCGACGCCTTCGGAAAAATAAAAACTAAAGGCAAAATACTTGATTTCGATATTATTGAAGTCATTAACGATAATCAATTTATCTACTCTAAAAACAACAAGCTGTATTTCGAAGACTTGGATAAAAATCAAAAATATGAAATTGACATTTCAGAAAAAACGTTTAAAAAATTCAGTTACAAAGACCAAATTTTATCTATTTTTACATCGAAGGGAATTATAAATTATAAAATCACAACACCGTAATGCACATAGCAGTAGCAGGAAACATCGGATCAGGAAAAACGACACTCACGCGTTTATTGGCAAAACATTTTAAATGGGAACCTCATTATGAAGATGTCGTTGACAATCCATACCTCGATGATTTCTATCACCAAATGGAACGCTGGTCATTTAATTTGCAGATTTACTTCTTAAATAGTCGCTTCCGCCAAGTAATTCAAATACGCGAAAGCGGAAAGAAAATCATTCAAGACCGGACGATTTATGAAGATGCCCACATATTTGCTCCCAATCTTTATTCAATGGGTTTAATGACAAATCGAGATTTTCAGAATTATTCTTCTCTTTTTGAATTAATGGAATCAACCGTGAAAGCTCCTGATTTATTAATTTATTTAAGAAGTTCAATTCCTAATCTAGTAGGTCAAATACATAAAAGAGGTCGTGAGTACGAAAACTCAATCTCTATTGACTACTTAAGCCGATTAAACGAACGTTATGAGGCTTGGGTTCATACCTACGATCGTGGAAAATTATTAATTATTGATGTAGATAACATTAATTTTGTAGATAATCCAGAAGATTTAGGAATGATTTTAAACAAGATCAATGCAGAATTAAACGGATTATTCTAGTCCTTCTCTTCCCTCTTTATAATTAAAAGAAGAACAAACAAGTTATAAATAAAAATGCCTCACAATCGCGAGGCATTTTTATTTGTAAACCATTGTCACAATATGACAATGTATCTATAGACTATTTTAAGAGATCAATTTTTGCCTGAACTTCAGCATCAGTCCCTTCAAAAACTTGTGTCTGCACTTTACCGTTTACAGTAGTTGTAATTGTCCCTACAACAGCACCGTTGACATTTGTTTTCTCAATAGTCACTTCTTTAGAAACTTCTTTCATCATAGGAACCGCTTTCAGATGCTCACAAGATTCATTCGTACAGCCTTTAGCCATACATTCTTCTTTCGTCATTGAAGTACAAGCACCAGTTGTAATACAACAACTCACTTTGTCAGTCATAGTATCACTTCCATTCCCTAAAATTGGCGCCATCACTAAACCTATCAAACAAGTTAATTTTATTAAAATATTCATCGAAGGTCCAGACGTATCCTTGAAAGGATCTCCAACGGTATCTCCGGTTACGGCTGCCTTGTGGGCATCAGAACCTTTATAAGTCATCTCACCGTTAATCATTACCCCTGCTTCAAAAGATTTTTTGGCATTATCCCAAGCGCCACCAGCATTGTTTTGAAAAACAGCCCAAAGCACACCTGAAACAGTAACTCCAGCCATATATCCTCCAAGCATCTCTGCTATTAATTGATTGTTATCTCCATATACCAGTTTACCAAGAAGCACAATAGCTATAGGAAAACCAATCGTCAAGACTCCAGGTAGCATCATTTCGCGTAAAGCGGCTTTAGTGGAAATATCTACACATTTTGCATATTCAGGCTTACCAGTACCTTCCATAATTCCAGGAATCTCCTTGAACTGGCGGCGTACTTCATACACCATATCCATCGCAGCTTTACCAACAGAGTTCATCGCTAATGCGGAAAAAACAACAGGAATCATTCCCCCTACGAATAACATCGCTAGAACAGGCGCTTTAAAAATATTGATTCCGTCAATTCCAGTAAACGTAACATAAGCCGCAAATAATGCTAGCGAAGTTAATGCTGCCGAAGCAATTGCAAATCCTTTTCCAGTTGCTGCTGTTGTGTTCCCTACAGAGTCCAAAATATCAGTACGTGTACGTACTTCTTTTGGCAATTCACTCATTTCGGCAATTCCACCTGCATTGTCAGATATCGGTCCAAAAGCATCAATAGCTAATTGCATCGCTGTAGTAGCCATCATCGCTGAAGCGGCTAATGCCACTCCGTAAAATCCTGCAAGCGCATATGATGTCCAAATTGCCGCAGCAAATAATAAAACAGTAGGAAATGTAGAAATCATTCCTGTAGCTAAACCTGCAATTACATTAGTTCCCGCTCCAGTACTTGATTTTTGAACAATAGCCATAACTGGCTTGGTTCCCAATCCTGTATAATATTCGGTTACGGAAGAAATAACGGCTCCCACTACCAGTCCAACTATTGTAGCATAGAAAACTCTCATAGACGAAATGTCTTGCATTCCTTCACCAAAGAATTCCATTTTCATATTGGCTGGCAACATATATTGTACTAAGAAATAACAAGAGATTGCTGTTAAACCTATGGAAACCCAATTCCCAATGTTTAATGCTTTTTGTACTTGCGCTTCTTTAGCATTTTCATCCGAAATTTTAACTAACATGGTTCCTATAATTGAAAATAGGATTCCAAAACCGGCAATCGCCATTGGCAATAAAATAGGTCCAATACCTCCAAAGGCATCGTCTATACTTCCTCCCATGTCCTTTATAACGTAGTTACCAAGAACCATAGCTGCTAAAACAGTAGCTACGTATGAACCAAATAAATCTGCTCCCATTCCAGCAACATCACCTACATTATCTCCCACGTTATCAGCAATTGTAGCTGGATTACGAGGGTCGTCTTCTGGAATTCCAGCTTCTACTTTACCTACTAAATCAGCTCCAACATCGGCGGCTTTTGTATAAATCCCACCTCCCACACGAGCAAATAACGCAATAGACTCCGCTCCTAAAGAAAAACCTGCTAATGTTTCTAACACTATGGTCATATCTTCAGTGGAAGTCCATACTCCATTCATATAAAAATTAAAAAAGAATATAAAAAACCCCGTTAACCCAAGCACTGCTAATCCCGCAACACCTAATCCCATAACTGTTCCACCTCCAAAAGAGACTTTTAAAGCTTGAGGTAAACTAGTACGAGCTGCTTGAGTTGTTCTAACATTTGTTTTAGTCGCAATTTTCATCCCCATATTTCCAGCCAATGCTGAGAAGAATGCACCAAAAATAAATGCAACTACTATTAGTAAGTGCGTCTTTACACCATCTATTTGAGTAATACCAGCTAAAACAATACTCGCTATAACCACGAAAATTGCTAATAACCTATATTCCGCCTTTAAAAATGCTAATGCACCTTCGTAAATATAATCTGAAATCTCCTTCATCTTACCATCTCCAGGGTCTTGCTTTAATACCCAAGATCTTTTAATCCACATGAACAGAAGTCCTACAATTGCCATGACTATTGGCAAATAAATCATAATTGTATTCATAAATTTGGTTTTTTGGTTGTTGGTTAATAATCAATGTAGTACAAAAACGAATGTAAACAAAAAAGCAACACTCTTAACAGAATGTTGCTTTTTTTGTAAAATATAAGGCTATTTATAACTTAATACTAAATAATCCTTCTGGTTTATTCTCAATTTGATTAAAACGATCGGTACATATTTTAATGATGTCATATGCTGCATCAACATCTCCCCATCCACCTACATCAACTTTTTTGTTTTCAAGATCTTTGTATACTTGGAAGAAATGTTCTATCTCTTTCAATAAATGCGGATTCATATCTGACAAATTATTCAATGAATTCCATATTGGATCAGAAACTGGTACACAAATTACTTTTTCATCTGGTCCTTTATCATCTGCCATATGAAAAACTCCAATAGGTTTTACTTCCATAACACATCCAGGAAAAGTTGGCTCATTTACTAAAACCAATACATCTAGTGGATCACCATCTAGCGCAAGAGTTTCAGGAATAAATCCGTAATCAGCTGGATACATCATTGATGAAAACAACATTCTGTCGAAACGCATTCTTTTTATTTCGAAATCGTATTCATATTTATTTCTACTTCCTCTTGGGATTTCGATAAGTACATCGAAAGTTTTTATTTTGTCTGCAGTCATTTTATTTTTTTCTTTTCTATAATTATAGGAACAAAAATAAGCAAACCATCTGTTTTAACAATAAAAAATTGCTCTTATCTACACATTAAATAGCAAAGAAACTAATATTGAATCACAATTGTCTTATTTCTTTTTTTGAGATAACGATACCACTATAAAAAAGTGACGCTACCGAAGTATCAAATCCTTGCGGAACTCTTGTAATACTAGACATTACAGGTTTTTAAAATTTCACATTGAAAATAGAGTATACATCGAAAGATATTTCATTGCCTATCGCGAGTGATAATTTTGTTACTCTTCCGAAGGAAACCGCAACCTTTTTATTAGACAATTATTATTTGTCTAATAAAAAGATATAATGTGCAGCTATATTAACTCCTACTTTTGAAACAAATTCAACATAAATTAAAAATAAAAACCAAAAGATCCTTTTACAGAAAAGCGCTGTGTATCTGGTGTGTTTAAATAATTTCCTCTCCATGCAAAATCGATACGGAATACTTTGAAGATATTCCCAATACCTGCATTGTATTCCCAATATACGTTTTCAGGAGCCTTGTATTGTAGACCTGAAGCATTAATGGCTCGATTAGCATCTGATATAGTTCCATAAACTCCTTTTACTCCAATGATTTCTCTCCAATTCAGTTTTCGCATAAATGGAATTCTAGAGAAAATACGTCCTCCAAAATTATGATCCCATTGTATTGTTGCATACTCATCTGACACAAACTCGTAGAAATCAAGGTTGCTAAAGGTATTGTCGATAGTAAAATAAGTTTGATTCCCAGGAATAACACTCATCAAACCTAGAGGAATCGTACCAAAGGTTTTACCCATCTCAACAGTCACATTTGATCGTCCTAACGGCCCAATGATGATAGGCTGTTTATAGTATAATTGTAATTTTTCATATTTAAAATCACTATCCAACAGCCCTTTAAATCCATGACTGTAATTCACAAAAAAGCGACTAAAAGGACTATCCACATTGTCTCTCTCTACTGCGTACCCAATCGTTTTTCGATTTGGTGTATATTCAATCTGAAAACTTACCTCTGATTGTTTTACATCGCTTTTTGTAGTAGTTTGCCCAGCATCTGTATAGTAATCCAAACTAAATGTTGGCGAAGCAGATTCTAATGTTCGATAAGAAAAACCTGTTTGAAAGGTTAGGTTTTTAACTGGTTCGATTTCGACAGCAACATTACTCAGATTTATGTTCGTCAATTTCCCATTACTCCCTGATGAAAATAAAGAAGAAGAGGCAAAGCTTCGACCTAAAACATCATTTGTAGTGGTTAAACTAGCGCCTATTTGTTCTACATCCCGCCTATTTCCAGCTGATAGAATAACTCTACTTTTCTTGTCAACCATCCACTTTCCAGACAGGCCGTACTTGAATTTATTATCTTTAAAACCGTAAGCTGTATACCCTTGCAATCTCCAAGTATCATTTGTACCAAAATAAGTTCGTCCTCCCGCTCTTAATCGAACTCCTTCTACTTCATTGTAACCAAAAGTGGAAAAAATAGGTCCGTAATCAAAATTTCCATAATTAACATACCCACTCGCAAGAACAGTAACTAAACTTGTTATTTGCTTGAACTTCTTAACCGTCTGTAATGTATCAAGCATTCTATAAACGCCCAGTTCATCCTTACTCAAATTCTCATAACGATTTTTACGCCAGTATTGATCTGATTTATTGTAGATCGAATCCTTAGCATAAGCAACTTCTTCCTTGTAAAAAGAAGAAGGCTTTTCTTTATTGAATTCATGATTCCCGTAGAAAGAAGTACGCTTTCCGTAAACTCCTTTTGAGTCTTCCTTTTTATTTACTGCAAAATCCGACATCAAATAATCTCGTGTTAACAGAAAAACAGAATCATTTACAACATCAAATTCTTGCTCTAAATAAATATCCTTAACCCAGTTAATATTGGCACTTTTAGTAACTGCCATATTAATTTTCTTAATAGCAAAAGTGGTGTCATTCACCCAAAAATCACCTTTAAATGTCAATTCATTCTTACGTCTTGGGTAAAATACAATGTTATAGCACCATTTGTTATTAATATATGCGCTATCTCTCAAGACATAATTGTAAACATCAATTCCAGTTGTAGAAATGGGACTTGTAAAACTTTTATCAAAAAAAGTAAGGTGATTATCATAAACATTATAATCTGAATATAAATCTTTCACAAAAGACAGCAACTGTTGATTCCCTTTAAAACCAGAGCTTTTGTTTGCTTTTACTTTTTCTTTTACTTTCTTCAGCTTATTATCTCCATAAATATCCGACAAGGTTTCGTTTATGAAAATAGGCAAATACGTTTTTCCTGTTACTCTGGAAGTATCGACGTGATCAAAAATAAATTCCATTCCTCTGAATAGCTTATTTTTCATAAAAGCACTGTCAATTGTGTTCATGTCAAACTCAATCTTCTCATACCTTTCCATTTGGTATTGGTCAAAAAGATACAGTCCGTTTTTACGTTTTCTCTCCCATATTTTTCTAAGAATATCCAGCGCAGGATTATCCTTTTTTGATGTTTTACCGGTAAAAATAACCACTTCATTTAAGCTTTCGGCTTCTTTCAACAAGACCTTAAAATTATAGCTAATCGCTTTCTCCAAAGTTATCTCCCGATCAGAAAACCCAACAGAAGTAACCACCAAAGTCGTATACGTTTTAGCCGATTCAATATAAAAGCGACCATCTTCATTAGCCACGGTACCCTCACTAGATTCTTTGAACGCTATATTTGCAAAAGGAACTGGCTGATCTGATTGATCCACGATAATACCGCTAACTTTTGTTTGAGCAAAAACAGCGCTAGTTATCATCAATAAAAGTAAGACAGTAAATAAAAAATTATTTTTCATAATTCTAATTAAAACAAAAAGCTTCATCAAACGAACGAATGATGAAGCTTTCATAACATGTTTAGTATATATTATTTATACATTACTTTTTTAACTGCTTTAATAACGTCATCCGCATTTGGTAACCATTCTTTCAACAAGACTGGAGAATAAGGCGCTGGCGTATCAGCAGTAGTAATTCTTTGTATTGGTGCATCAAGAAAGTCAAAAGCACGTTCTTGTACAATATAAGTAATTTCAGAAGCAACACTTGCAAAAGGCCAAGCCTCTTCAAGAACCACTAGTCTATTTGTTTTTTTAACTGATTTTAATATAGTGTCATAATCCATAGGACGCACTGTTCTCAAATCGACAATTTCACAAGAAATCCCCTCTTTAGCTAATTCTTCAGCAGCGATATGAGCCTCTTTGATAATTTTACCAAAAGAAACGATAGTAACATCTGTTCCTTCACGTTTGATATCAGCAACTCCTATTGGAATAGTATATTCACCATCTGGAACTTCTCCTTTATCACCATACATTTGCTCTGATTCCATGAAAATCACAGGATCATTATCACGAATAGCTGATTTTAAAAGCCCTTTAGCATCATAAACCGTAGATGGAACTACCACTTTAAGACCAGGTGTATTAGCAAACCAGTTTTCTAATGCTTGTGAGTGAGTCGCTCCTAATTGTCCTGCCGAAGCTGTTGGGCCACGAAAAACAATAGGCACGTTAAACTGACCACCCGTCATCTGACGCATTTTGGCTGCGTTATTTATAATTTGATCAATACCAACAAGACAGAAATTAAAAGTCATGTATTCTACAATCGGTCTACAACCATTCATTGCTGAACCAACTGCAATCCCAGTAAAACCAAGCTCTGCAATAGGAGTGTCAATAACTCTTTTTTCTCCAAATTCGGCAAGCATACCTTTAGATGCTTTATAAGCACCATTATATTCAGCAACCTCTTCACCCATTAAGTAAATGGAGTCATCATGACGCATTTCTTCACTCATCGCTTCGCAAATGGCCTCTCTAAATTGTATCGTTCTCATATTTATATTGTATATGTCTAATTTTCGAAAGCAAAAATAAATATTTTAAATCACTTTTTTGCATAAATCACTCTAAAATAATCAGTAGCTGTTTCCGGCTATGCACTATATCTTCCTGTCGCTAAAGGAGCCACAGGAAGGATGTCGCTACTATCCGGGCTACGAAAACGTAATAGTTTAACAAAAAAAACTATGCACGCATAGTATATTATTCGAATTATTATCCTAATTTTGTAAAAGACTATTAGAAAAATAAAAAACAATCCTATGAAAATATTAGTTTGCATCAGTCACGTTCCTGATACTACTTCAAAAATTAATTTTACCAATGGTGATTCTGAATTCGATACCAATGGGGTACAATATGTAATTAATCCAAATGACGAATTCGGATTAACACGAGCAATATGGTTTCAAGAACAACAAGGAGCAACAGTTACTGTTGTAAATGTTGGGGGACCAGAAACAGAACCTACTTTAAGGAAGGCATTAGCCATTGGAGCAAACGAAGCTATTCGTGTAAACGCTACTCCTACTGATGGATTCTTTGTAGCAAAACAACTTGCTGACGTTATAAAAAATGGTGATTATGACCTTGTTATAGCAGGAAAAGAATCATTAGACTATAATGGAGGAATGGTTCCTGGCATGATTGCAGGTATCCTAGGTTATAATTTCATTAATTCTTGTACTGGACTTACCATTGAAGGAACAGCCGTAACAGCGATGCGTGAAATTGATGGTGGAAAAGAAACTGATTCTACTTCTCTTCCATTAATTATTGGAGGACAAAAAGGTCTAGTTGAAGAAAAAGATTTACGTATTCCAAACATGAGAGGAATCATGACTGCCAGAAGTAAAGCATTAACAATAGTTGAACCTATTGATGCTCCAGTAAATACTAAAGCAGTAAAATTTGAAAAACCAGCGCCTAGATCAGCTGTGAAATTAATTTCTCCAGACAATCTAGATGAATTAATCGACTTATTACACAACGAAGCTAAAGTAATATAATTTTAAATTATGAGTTTTAAATTGTGAATTGACATTCTCAAGAACATTTAAAATTTATAATTCAACATTTAAACAAAAAAATTATGTCAATATTAATATATGCAGAATCTGCGGAAGGAAAATTCAAAAAAGTAGCTTTTGAATTAGCTTCTTATGCAAAAAAAGTAGCCGAATCTCTAGGTACAACTGTAACAGCAGTAACAGTTAACGCTGGTGATGTATCAGAATTATCAAAATACGGAGTAGACAAAGTACTAAAAGTAAACAATGATAAACTAGCAAGTTTTACTGCTAAAGCATACGCTGATGTTATCAAACAAGCAGCACAAAAAGAAAGCGCTAAAGTAATTTTACTTTCATCAACAACTGACAGTATCTATCTTTCATCACTTGTTGCTGTAGCTCTAGAAGCTGGCTTTGCTTCAAATGTTGTGGGATTACCATTAAGTACTTCTCCTTTTCAAGTAAAAAGAAATGCATTTTCAAACAAAGCATTCAATATAACAGAAATAAGCACTGACGTAAAAGTTCTTGGTCTTGCCAAAAACTCTTATGGTATTTCTGAAAACCCATCTACACTAACTGAAGAAGATTTCAATCCAACTATTGGAGAAAATGATTTTGGAGTAAAAGTAGAATCAGTAGAAAAAGTATCTGGAAAGGTATCAATCGCTGATGCTGATATCGTAGTTTCTGCAGGTCGTGGATTAAAAGGACCTGAAAACTGGGGAATGATTGAAGAATTAGCAACTGTACTTGGTGCCGCAACTGCTTGCTCTAAACCCGTTTCAGACTTAGGTTGGAGACCTCACGGAGAGCACGTTGGTCAAACTGGAAAACCAGTAGCAACTAACTTATATATTGCAATAGGAATCTCTGGAGCAATCCAACATATTGCAGGAATAAGTTCTTCAAAAATAAAAGTAGTTATCAATAGCGACCCCGAAGCACCATTTTTCAAAGTGGCTGACTACGGAATCGTTGGTGATGCATTTGATGTTGTCCCTAGACTGATCGAGAAATTTAAAACATTTAAGGCACAATAGTCATAATGTAATATTCTTCAAGAAATATAGCTGCCTGAAAACAAGATAATCGTACCTTTGTTTACAGGCAGTTTTTTTGTCTGTCATTTTTTTATTAAAATTGCACCCAAATTTAATAACGAAAATTAAATCTTTAAATTAGGTACTCTGTACTTTTCATTTCAGTAAATATGAGCTTAGTTAAATTATCAATAAAAGGAATTTCATACAGCCAAACACAGAATGGAGCCTATGCTCTGATTTTGAATGAAGTTGATGGCGAAAGAAAACTACCCATTGTTATAGGCGCTTTTGAAGCACAATCTATAGCGATCGCCTTAGAAAAAGAAATTAAGCCACCACGTCCGCTGACACATGATTTATTTAAAAATTTTGCAGAACGGTTTGACATCACGGTGAAACAGGTTATCATTCATAAGCTTGTTGACGGTGTATTCTATTCCAGCATTATTTGTGAAAGAGATAAAATTGAGGAAATAATAGATGCACGTACCTCTGATGCGATTGCATTAGCATTGCGATTTAATGCTCCTATCTTTACTTATAAAAATATTTTAGATAAAGCCGGTATTTATCTGAAAGCGAATTCACAAGAAACAGATAAAGACTCACAAGAAATAGATGATATTCTTTCAAACCCAGAAACTTTTGGTAATGAGGAAGAAAGTAATCAAACTGGCCGAATTTACATTAAACATAGCCTTCAAGAATTAAGTGAGTTACTTGAGCAGGCTGTAAGCCATGAGGATTATGAAAAAGCGGCTAAAATAAGAGACGAAATTTCAAAAAGAGAGTCATAGCTGCACAATTTTTAATTTGGTTATTTTTCAATTCTATACTAGATTATCATATTACCAAACAAACATTTCAATGAAGCAATATTTAGACTTAGTGCAACACGTTATGGACAACGGTTGTCAAAAAGGGGACAGAACGGGAACAGGAACAAAAAGTGTATTTGGTTACCAAATGCGTTTTGATCTGGCAGAAGGTTTCCCAATGGTAACCACTAAGAAATTACACTTCAAATCGATTGTTTATGAATTGCTTTGGTTTTTAAAAGGAGATACAAATATTAAATATCTCCAAGAAAACGGAGTCAAAATCTGGGATGCTTGGGCTGATGCCAATGGCGATTTAGGACCTGTTTATGGTCATCAATGGCGCAATTGGAACAGTCAAGAAATTGACCAAATATCAGATTTAATCACTGAATTAAAAACAAATCCTAACAGTCGCAGAATGCTTGTTTCCGCTTGGAATCCCTCAGTACTTCCTGATACTACAAAATCATTTGAGGAAAATGTAGCCAACAATAAAGCAGCACTACCACCTTGTCACGCCTTCTTTCAATTTTATGTAGCCGATGGTAAGTTATCCTGCCAGTTATACCAACGCAGTGCGGACATCTTTTTAGGAGTTCCTTTTAATATTGCATCTTATGCCCTACTTACTATGATGATAGCACAAGTATGCGATCTTGAGGCAGGTGAATTTATCCATACTTTTGGAGATGCACACATTTACAACAACCACATAGAACAATTGCAATTACAATTATCTAGAGAGCCAAAATCATTACCAAAAATGATCTTGAATCCATCTATAAAAGACATATTCAAATTTGAATTTGAGGATTTTACCCTCGAAGGGTACGAACCACACCCCCTTATTAAAGGAAATGTGGCCGTATAAAGATTGAAATAAGCTTTAGGAACTAGACTACTAAAACACTATTTTCAGCTCCTGCAAATTCGTTCCATTTAAAAGAATCTGCTTCAGTTTCATTTACAAATGCACCGTCAATTACGTATTTAAATTCGTATTCGGCATCCTTATCTACGCTAAAAACACCTTTGAAAGTTCCGTTTTTTAACTTACTAAGAACCCCTTCTTTAGGATTCCAGTTGTTAAAATCTCCAATAACCGCAACTTCATCGGCATCTTTTGCATCTACAGAAAATGTAACTTTACAAACTGGTTTTGTTTTTACAAATTGTTTTTTAATCGACATAACACTTTCATTTTTAATATTATAGAACAAAGAAAACAAAATTTGTTGAGTTTAAACTATACCCATAGCAGATTTAGTAGTAAAAGCTAAACCGTGTTAATTTTTTCCTAATTTCTCAATTATCACAACCTTAAATTTACTAAAATAAAAAAGAAAGCGTTTTCTCAATAAATATTAGATACTCTGAATGTCGACTTTCCAAATTAAATTTTATCTTTATAAACAAAAATTTAACTTATGGAAAGAGATCAACATGAACTCTATGAATATGCCCGAAAAAGATTAAAGCAAAAAAAGGGATTATATTTTCATTTTGTCCTTCTGTTTTTAGCTAGTTTATTTTTATTTGTATCGACCAAACTTTTTAAATTTGGATTAGATTCAAATTGGTACATCTACATAATTACAGCTTGGTTTTTTATTTTCCTTTTACATTTCATTAAAGTTTTCATAACTGATCGTTTTATGAATAAAAACTGGGAAAGAGATCAAATTGACAGACTAGTTGCTTTACAGCAAAACAAAATAGCTGAATTACAATCACAAATAACTGAAGACACTTCAATATAAGCACGAGAAACATGATTATAATGATTGCGGCAGCATCACAAAACAATGCACTTGGAAAAAATAACGAACTTGTTTGGCATCTACCTAACGATTTCAAAAGATTTAAAAGCCTCACCTCAGGACACCATATCATTATGGGAAGAAAAACATTCGAAAGCTTCCCTAAACCCCTACCTAACAGGACGCATATTGTGATAAGCCGTCAAGAGAATTACAAGCCGGAAGGCTGTATTGTAGTTAGCAGTATGGAGGAAGCGATAGAAACATGCCCATCAGATGACGCAGTATATATTATCGGCGGAGGGGAGATTTATAATTTAGGAATTCCTTTTTCAGACAAAATTGAACTTACACGCGTTCACCACACCTTTGAAGCTGATGCTTTTTTTCCTGAAATTGATTATAAGGATTGGGAAATGATAAATTCTGAATTCCAACCAAAGGATGATAAACATCTCTTTGACTTTACCTACGAAACTTACCTTAGAAAATAAAAAAACACCCTGGTAAACCGGGGTGTTTTCTTTTAAAACAATGATTGGAAAAATGCTCTACTCTTGAAACAGTATTTGATAGCTCAATCCAAAAATAACAAATGTCAGTAAAACTCCAGAAATGAAGATTATAACATTTGATGTTTTTTGAGAATACATCTCAAAAAAGCCTTTAATACCAAATACCACGAAGGTACTAAAGACGAAAAAAATTAAAATTTCCAAAAACAAATTTAATCCTAAGAACGTGTGCTGCGCAATGAATATACTATTGTTTAGAACAACAGTACCATCAAAAATGCCTACAAGAACAAGTGATAAAACTAGCGCAAAAAGCAACCACTTGGCTTGGATCATTAATTCCTGTTTAATCATTGAAAAATCATTATAATTTTATCCTGTAAATTTCGTTATAAAAACAAAAGCTCACAATACCCACTTTTAGTGATATTTCAATCAAGACAAAACATAGTAACGTCCAACCATTTCCATGGCTATCGAACCAAAAATGAGTTTCATTTTTTTTGCTACTATTTTGAAATCTAGATTACGGTTCAGGTTAGATTGTATTATATTTGTGAAAATTTAAAAAATGTCAAAAAACATAACTCCCTATAAAAATTCCGATTTAGGAAAGAAAGAACAAGTTGCAAAAATGTTTGATACCATTTCTGGCAATTACGATAACTTGAATCGTGTCATCTCTTTTGGGATAGACGTAAAGTGGCGTAAAAAAGTCTTAGAAATTGTTGCGAAATCAAATCCAGAAACAATTTTGGATATCGCAACAGGTACCGGGGACTTAGCTATTTTGATGGCACAGACTAATGCTAAAAAAATTATTGGATTAGACATATCTTCAGGAATGCTTGAAGTAGGGGTGAAGAAAATTGCCGACAAGAAACTATCCAATACTATAGAAATGGTACTCGGGGATTCTGAAAACATGCCGTTTGACGATAATTATTTTGATGCAATAACAGTTGCTTTCGGTGTAAGAAACTTCGAAACACTTGAAAAAGGATTAAAAGAAATACTACGCGTCTTAAAACCGAATGGTGTTTTTGTTATTCTTGAGACTTCTGTTCCAGATAAAACTCCATACAAACAAGGATATAATTTTTACAGTAAAAACATACTGCCCATCATTGGTAAACTATTTTCAAAAGACGATGTAGCTTATGAATATTTGTCAGAATCAGCAGCAGCATTTCCTTATGGAGAAGTTTTAAACAATATATTGAGGAAAATTGGGTTTATAGATGTGATTGCTCTACCGCAAACTTTTGGGGTAGCCACCATTTATTCGGCATCTAAAAACTAATACTGAGATATATTTAGCCCAAACATGAAAAAAATTGCTGTCTTACTTTTACTCGTTTTGTCCTTTAAGGGAAACTCACAGTTTAAAAAAAGCATGTTTGCTAAAGATCCTATAATCAATCTAGAAAATTTTCAAAAAGCCAGAGTCTACTACGGGTATTTTTTAGGATTCAACTCCTTCGATTTCAAATTGGACTACAAAACTGTAGGGCCGGATATCCTAGTTAAAAGGAGTACTGGATTTAATGTGGGAATTGTAGGTGATTTAAAGCTTCAGGAATATATAAACCTAAGATTTGAACCCGGTCTTTACTACACAAAAAGAGATTTGTATTACCCTAATTTCAGCAGAGAAACAGATGCCTTAAGAGAAGTAAACAGCACCTATATTCATTTCCCGCTGCTATTGAAATTCTCCTCTCTAAGAACTGGGAACGTTCGCCCCTATCTTGTAGGAGGTGTTTCTGCTACATTAAATTTATCAAGTAATGCCAAGTCAATCGATGATAATTACGAGCAAAAATTCAGAGTAAAAACCTGGACTACAAATTACGAACTAGGTTTTGGGATTGATCTTTTCTCTGAGTATTTTATATTCTCCCCTTCTATCCGGGGAGTTTTCGGAATTAACGATGAATTGATACGGGATAACGACCCTAATAGTCCTTGGACAGGCAATATTCAGTCTTTAAAAACAAGAGCTATACTGATCAATTTTACCTTTCATTAAAAATATTATCTTCTAAATTCACTCAATATAATTGCTGTTGCAGTTGCTACATTCAAACTTTCTGTTTTTTGGATCTCTCCAAAGCGAGGTATAGACAGCCTGTTTTTTATCAATTGTTCTAGTTCCTTTGAAATACCATTCGCTTCATTCCCCATCACCACAATACCTTCTTGTGGCAAAGTAGTTTTGTAAATATTTACGCCGTCCATAAAGGTCCCATAAACCGGTAAATCAGTAGCAGATATAAAAGAATTTAAATCAACATAATTTACATTGACTCTCGCAATCGAGCCCATCGTCGCTTGAACCACTTTTGGATTATACAAATCTACCGTTTCTTTTGAACACACTATCTCTTTAACACCAAACCAGTCGCACAACCTCAATATCGTCCCCAGATTACCCGGATCACGTATGGAATCTAAAGCAACTATTAAACCCGACTCCGTAATTTCCTTTTCAACTGGAATTTTGAATACCGCCAGGCAGGTATTTGCCGTTGCTAACACACTAATTTTTTTTAAGTCTGTTTCATGTATTAATGACCTCCTTGACGACGTCACTTCTTCAAAATCGTTTTGAGTGGAATACAAATGTTCCAGTTCAAAATTTGAATCCAGCAATTCTTGAATTACTTTTACACCTTCAGCAAAAAATAATTTATTGATGGTTCTATATTTTTTTTGCTGTAAACTCGTTATAAGTTTTATTTGGTTTTTACTAACCATAAAATAATGTACTTTTGAATTAAATTTTTATAACACTTGAAGAATATTTCTACAAAAATAGCAGCATTTATCCTAATAGCAATATTTATTTGCGCCTGTAACGCTGTAAAAAGAGTTCCTGATGGAAAACAACTCCTTACTAAGAATCAAATTTTAGTAAACGGGAAAGCGACAAAGGCAGAAAATGTCTTTAATCAATTGTATCAAAAACCAAATAGCACTTTGTTATTAGGCTATCGTTTACGTCTGAATTTGTACAACTTAGCTAATCTAAACCCTGACTCAACTTATCAGGCTAAATTTACAAATCATCCCGGAAAATACGAAAGAAAATCAAAATGGCTATCGGCAAAACAAGTGGATAAACTAGGAAAATCTTTTTACTATCATGGCATTCATGACTTCCTTAAAAAAACTGGAGAACCTCCTGTTATCATAGACACTAGCAAAACTGAAAAATCACTTCTACGACTAAATTATTATTATTTCAATAATGGTTTTTTCAATGTAAACTCAGATTACAAAATAGACACAGTTGGTCCTAAAAAAGCAAAAATAGAATATAAAATCAGCACAGGAAATCCTTATTATCTAGATACTATACAAACAACTATTGCTACTCCAGTACTAGATTCCCTATATGAAACAATAAAATCCAACTCCATCGTTAAATCAGGCACTCAATACAAGACCATTGATTTTGAAGATGAAAAAAACCGTATTACTACCCATTTTAGAAATAATGGAGTGTATTACTTTCAGCCTACCTATGTGAATTTTGATATTGATACTATTCAAAAAGCCGATAAGGCTAATGTAAATGTAATCATAAATGACTACTCCTATCAGGATAAAGATTCTACCAGAACAGAACCTTTTAAGATCTACAAGATAAGCGATGTTAATATCTACACAGACTACTCTCCTAATACCGCTAATTTAAAAATTACAGATAGTACGACCTATAAAAATTTCAATATATACAGCCACGAAAAGTTAAAATACAAACCACACGCAATAACTGATGCTATTTTCATCACTAAAGGTGGCCTTTTTGCCGACAATAAAACAGTTCTTACTACGCGTTACTTGAATAATCTTAAAATATTTAATTATCCAAGTGTCCAATATGAAATTGACTCTAGAGACACTACTTATAGTTCGTTGATTGCCAAAATATACCTAACACCAAGAAAAAAATATAGTTTCGGAACCTCTCTGGATATTACCCATTCTAACATTCAGGATATAGGGATCGCATTAAGTATTTCAGAAACGATTCGAAATGTATTTAACGGTGCCGAAACATTGGAGGCTTCAGTACGTGGAAACATTGGTTCATCCACTGATTTAGCTAATCCAAACAATCAATTTTTTAATGTTTCAGAATACGGAGTTGATTTAAAATTAAACGTCCCTAGGATTTTCATGCCTTTCTCTACCGAAAAAATCATTAAAAAAAGCATGATTCCTTCTACCCTTATGGCTATTGGATTTTCAAGACAAACAAACATTGGGTTAGACAAAGAAAATTTTACCGGAGCTTTTACTTATAACTGGACACCAAAGAAGAACAATACGGCTCGCTTCGATCTTTTTAATGTTCAATTTGTTAGAAATCTAAATAAAGAAAACTATTTCAATGTCTATAGTTCATCCTACAGTGCCTTGAATGAAATAGCCCAAACCTACAATAAAGAAGCTTCTTATGTTGAAGACAACGATTTAATTATTGAATCCGGAACCACAGCCTTTGTTAATGATGTATTAAACGATAGAACCGATTTAATCTCAACAGATGATGATTACAAGTCGGTAAAAAGTATTGAAGAAAGAAGAGTGCGGCTAACTGAAAATGATTTCATCCTTGCAACAAGTTTTACTTTTAGCAAGACTACAAAAACAGACTTACAAGACAATACATTCTATCTTTTTAAAACAAAAATTGAATCAGCAGGATCCTTACTAACCCTTGTTTCTAATGCAACCAATATTTCTAAAAACACAAATGGTAATTATGAGCTTTTCAATCTAGAATATTCAGAATATATAAAAACAGAATTTGATTACATCAAGCACTGGGATTTAAGCAAAGAAAAAGTCTTAGCGGTAAGGTCATTTTTTGGGATAGCAATTCCATTTGGGAATTCAGACAATGTACCATTTTCCCGAAGTTATTTCTCAGGAGGTTCGAATGACAACAGAGCATGGCAAGCCTATAGCTTAGGACCTGGAAGCAGCGGAGCGACCAATGACTATAATGAAGCCAATATGAAAATTGCATTGAGTACTGAATTCAGATTTAAAATTTTAGGAGATCTAAAAGGGGCTCTTTTTGCTGACGCAGGTAACATTTGGAACGTTTACGATAACGTGACTGACGAGGCCTCAATTTTCTCTGGATTTAAAAGTCTAAAAGACATTGCATTGGGAACTGGATTTGGATTAAGATATGATTTAAACTTTTTCGTTATCCGATTTGATTTAGGGTTAAAAACTTATAATCCTGCTAACGCATCTGGTGAAAAATGGTTTAGAGAATACAATTTCGGGAACTCTGTTTTAAATTTTGGAATAAATTACCCCTTCTAATGCTATTTAATTCTTATTTTTGCAGTCTTGAACTAAAAACAAAAAAACCAACTAAAAAAAAATTAAAATGGGACATAACATTAAACCGGGCGTAGCTACAGGAGATCAAGTACAGGAAATTTTCAATTACGCGAAAGAAAAAGGCTTTGCTCTACCTGCAGTAAATGTTACTGGTTCTAACACAATAAACGGAGTTCTTGAGACTGCTGCAAAATTAAACGCACCAGTTATCATTCAATTCTCTAACGGAGGAGCACAGTTTAATGCTGGTAAAGGTCTTTCTAATGCTAATGAAAAAGCAGCTATCGCTGGTGGTATTGCAGGAGCAAAACACATCCATACTTTAGCAGAAGCATACGGAGCGACAGTAATTTTACATACTGACCACTGTGCTAAAAAATTACTACCTTGGATTGATGGATTATTAGATGCTTCAGAAGAACATTTTGCTGCAACTGGTAAACCATTATACAGCTCACACATGATTGATTTGTCTGAAGAACCAATCGAAGAGAACATTGAGATCTGCAAAGGATACTTAGCTAGAATGAGCAAAATGGGAATGACATTAGAAATCGAACTTGGAATTACAGGTGGTGAAGAAGATGGTGTAGACAACTCAGATGTTGACAGCTCTAAATTATACACTCAGCCAGAAGAAGTAGCTTATGCTTACGAAGAATTATCTAAAATAAGCCCAAGATTTACTATTGCTGCTGCCTTTGGAAACGTACATGGAGTTTACAAACCAGGTAACGTAAAATTGACTCCGAAAATTTTGAAAAACTCTCAAGATTTCGTTCAAAAGAAATTCAACACAGGAAACAATCCTGTTGATTTCGTTTTCCACGGTGGATCAGGTTCTACTTTAGAAGAAATCAGAGAAGGAATTAGCTACGGAGTTATAAAAATGAACATCGATACTGACTTGCAATTTGCATTTACTGAAGGTATCCGTGATTATATGGTTAAAAATATTGATTATTTAAAAACTCAAATCGGTAACCCAGAAGGTTCTGATGTTCCAAATAAAAAATATTACGACCCAAGAAAATGGTTACGTGAAAGTGAATTGACTTTCAACGCAAGATTAGAGCAAGCATTTGCTGACTTGAACAACGTGAATACACTATAAAAAGAGTATTCAGTTTTCAGTTTTTTAGTATACAGTACTAACAACTGAATACTAAAACTGAAACAAAACTCTGAATATTTGATTACTGAACGCTGAATACTACAAAAATGGCTTGGTTTAAAAGAAAAGAAAAAGGAATTACAACTGCGACTGAAGACAAAATGGATGTTCCAAAAGGTCTTTGGTACAAGTCTCCTACCGGAAAAATTATTGATGCCGATGAGTTGGAACGCAATTTATTTGTAAGTCCAGAAGATGGTTTTCATGTTAGAATTGGTAGTAGCACCTATTTTGAAATCTTATTTGACAATAATGAATTTGTTGAATTAGATAAGAACTTAACCTCTAAAGACCCTCTGCACTTTGTTGACACAAAGAAATATGCAGATCGATTAAAAGATGTTATGGAAAAAACCAAACTTAAAGACGCTGTGCGTACTGGAGTTGGAAAATCTAAAGGTAAAGAACTAGTAATTTGCTGTATGGATTTTGCCTTTATTGGTGGATCAATGGGAGCTGTTGTAGGTGAAAAAATCTCAAGAGGGATCAATCACTCTATCAAAAACAAAATTCCATTTGTAATGATATCTAAATCAGGTGGAGCAAGAATGATGGAAGCTGCTTATTCTTTAATGCAATTAGCAAAAACATCTGTAAAACTTGCCCAGCTTGCTGAGGAAAAAATACCTTACATCTCTTTATGTACAGATCCGACGACAGGAGGAACAACTGCATCATATGCCATGTTAGGAGACATCAATATTTCTGAACCAGGCGCATTAATTGGATTCGCAGGGCCTAGAGTCGTAAGAGATACTACTGGTAAAGATTTACCTGAAGGTTTCCAAACTGCTGAATTTCTATTAGAGCATGGTTTCTTAGACTTTATCACGCCAAGAAAAGAATTGAAAGACAAGATCAATTTGTATATCGATTTGATTCAAAATAATGATATTAGATAGTATAACTATTCAAAAATTACTGAAGGCGCAAATTGTATTTGCGCCTTTTTTTATACTTTTATTTTAAATTTTATGCTTACGAAAACTGGAATGCTTCTATTTTTTTCGCAGTTGTTTTTCTAAGCTACAATAACAAATTGCTTTCCAATACATTCTTGTTGAAGTCTTTATCAAAAGGAAACTTATAGCAAACAAAGAGGAAAATACTATTTTATACTATAAGAATACAAACCAATTTTACAGCTATGAATCCATAGAATATGATAAAACAAAGATTACGACATTAAAACTAATTAATAAAAACCATTCTTAAAAGTACTGAATACTGTGCTATTTCCTCCTGACTGCGCATCCAATTAAGTGAACAAACCTTCCTCTTTACACTGCAGAAACTAGCAATAAACCGACTTACATCCCCGTTCTAATTGCTTCAACAGGATCTAATTTCGAAGCTGTTATCGCTGGTAATATTCCTGAAATTAAACCAATTAATCCTGCCAATAAGGTTCCTAAAAGAATATTCCCCATCCCTAAAACGAATTCGAAATCCAACACATTGGTCAGTATCAATGCAATAATCCAGACTAAAAATAATCCGATAACTCCCCCAAGAACAGATAATATAACCGCTTCAAATAAAAATTGGAATAAGATAAAACGATTTTTAGCTCCTAATGATTTTTGAATTCCTATTAAATTCGTTCGTTCTTTTACTGAAACAAACATAATATTAGCAATACCAAATCCTCCTACTAAAAGTGAAAATCCACTAATCATCCATCCTCCAAATTTCATATTTAAAATAATACCATCAATTAAATCAGTAAAACCCGAGAATACATTTACAAAAAAATTATCAATCTCACCCGCTTTTACCCCTCTATAACCCCTTAGTTTTTGTGAAATTTCAGCCTTGTAAGCGTCCATATCAATTCCTTTATTAGGTTTAAAAACAATAACATTTACTAATGACTCATTATTATCGCCATACAACTGTCGAAGGAAGTTAACTGGAATGTAAGCAGAAGTGTCATCACTATCACCAAACATTCCTCCACCCTGTTTCTTCAGTACTCCAATTACTGTAAAACGTTGACCATATACTCTAACGTCTTTTCCTATTGGCTCTATTGAACCAAAAAGTGATTCTGTAATTTCGCTACCTAAAACAATAACCTTAGCTCCTGAATTTGCTTCTGATTCATTATAAAACCTTCCTTTTTCAAACTCTAGCCCTTGAATATCAATAAATTCATACGATACTGGCACCATATTAACATCACTTACCGTGTTTGAATCGTATTTTATCGACTCTCGTTTAGTGAAAATTTGATAACCCAATTGGTCAGTATTAGTCATAGCACCTTTCATGTAAGTATATTCATCATACTTAATGTTAGGAAACTGCTCTCTTTTCCATTTTGGGATATCAGAAGGGCCAAAAGAAAATTTCATTAAATAAATAGTGTTTTTATCTAAACCGCTTAAATCTTTTGTGATTTTTCTATCTAATGAATCTACCGCGGCAAGCACCGCTATAATTGAGAATATCCCTATCGTCACTCCCAACAAAGAAAGTAAAGTTCGCAACATATTACTTCGCAAGGCATTCATCGCAAAAGCAAAACTTTCTTTCAATAATCGGAGATATACTAGCATAAAATCTTTTTTGTGTTATTGTAAAAATCTGAAAATATTATTCAAAAACCAAATAATAAAGGGTACTTCAAGTTGGTATGATTTTTTAAGACAATGTTACAACACTTCATATAAATTTATAATCAAAAAAAAACTATTTTTGCATTTTATAACTATAACTACATAATGAACACAACTAAAACGATTCAATCAGCATTAATTTCAGTATTCTCAAAAGAAGGCTTAGAACCTATAGTTAGAAAACTACATTCTCAAAATGTTGTTTTATATTCTACAGGTGGAACTGAAGACTTTATAAAAAACTTAGGCATCCCTGTGGTACCAGTTGAAGATGTCACTTCTTACCCCTCAATTCTCGGCGGAAGAGTAAAGACATTGCACCCAAAAGTTTTTGGAGGTATCTTAAACCGTCAAGATAATGAAAGTGATGTTCAACAAATGGAGGAGTTTAATATTCCCCAAATCGATTTAGTAATTGTTGATTTGTATCCTTTTGAAAAAACAGTTGCTTCAGGAGCAAGTGAAAGTGATATTATTGAAAAAATAGACATTGGTGGAATTTCTTTGATTCGTGCTGCTGCAAAAAACTTCAAGGATACCGTTATAATAGCTTCAGTAGACGAATACAGTTTGCTTTTGGATTTGATAACTGATAAAAATGGAGCAACAAGTCTTGCTGACAGAAAACTATTGGCAACAAAAGCTTTTCATGTTTCGTCTCATTATGATACCGCTATCTTTAACTATTTCAATACTGATGAAACTATTTTCAAAGCAAGTATTGCAGATGGTCAGATATTAAGATACGGAGAAAACCCTCATCAAAAAGGATTCTTCTTTGGTGATTTTGACGCCATGTTTAACAAATTACACGGAAAAGAACTTTCATACAACAATTTACTAGATGTGGATGCTGCTGCTAATTTAATTGCCGAGTTCAAAACAGACAGTCCTACTTTTGCCATATTAAAACACAATAATGCTTGCGGCTTAGCTACAAGAGAAACAATAAGTGAAGCTTATAATGTTGCTTTAGCTTGCGACCCTACATCGGCCTTTGGAGGTGTACTAATTGCCAATACAAAAATAGATGTTGCTACAGCAACTGAAATAAATAAATTATTTTGTGAAGTAGTAATCGCCCCAGCATATGATGCTAACGCAATTGCAATTTTACAAGAAAAGAAAAACAGAATAATATTAGTTCAAAACGAAGTAGATTTACCTCAAAAACAAGTTAGATCTTGTTTAAACGGACTTTTAATTCAAGAAAGAAATAATATTACCGACAATAAAGACGATCTAAAGACCGTTACTATTACGACTCCAACAGAACAGGAAGTTCTAGATTTAATATTCGCTTCTAAAATTTGTAAAAATACAAAGTCGAACACTATTGTTTTTGCAAAAAACGGAACACTGATTTCATCAGGAACAGGCCAAACTTCAAGAGTTGATGCCTTACTCCAAGCAATTGAAAAAGCAAAAACTTTTGGTTTCGACTTAAAAGGAGCCGTGATGGCGAGCGATGCTTTTTTCCCTTTCCCAGATTGTGTAGAGATTGCAAAAGACGCTGGTATTACAGCTGTTATTCAGCCTGGAGGATCTATAAAAGACCAATTGAGCATTGACTATTGCAATGAGAATAAACTTGCAATGGTATTTACGGGAACACGTCATTTTAAGCATTAATTTGTTTAACTTTGTACGCTCCTAATTTTTAACTTTTTAAACCCCTGAAAAACTTATGGGATTTTTTGATTTCATGACCGAGGATATTGCGATAGACCTTGGTACCGCTAACACTTTAATCATACATAATGATAAAGTCGTAATTGATAGCCCATCAATAGTTGCTCGAGATAGGATCTCCGGTAAAATCATTGCTGTTGGTAAAGAAGCCAACTTGATGCAGGGTAAGACACATGAAAACATTAAAACAATAAGGCCTTTGAAAGATGGTGTAATTGCTGATTTTGATGCTTCAGAAAAAATGATCAGTATGTTTATCAAAAGCATACCTGCGTTGAAAAAAAGAATGTTCACTCCTGCTTTACGAATGGTAGTATGTATTCCTTCTGGAATTACTGAAGTTGAAATGAGAGCGGTGAAAGAATCTTGTGAAAGAGTAAATGGTAAAGAAGTTTATTTAATTCATGAACCTATGGCTGCAGCTATTGGTATAGGTATCGATATTATGCAACCTAAAGGAAACATGATTGTAGATATAGGTGGTGGTACAACTGAAATCGCTGTAATTGCACTTGGTGGAATTGTATGTGACAAATCAGTGAAAATTGCTGGTGACGTTTTCACAAATGACATAGTTTATTATATGCGTACTCAACACAACCTTTTTGTTGGAGAAAGTACTGCAGAAAAAATAAAAATCCAAATTGGAGCCGCTATTGAAGATTTAGAAACTCCTCCAGAAGACATGTCTGTTCAAGGAAGAGATTTACTTACTGGTAAACCAAAACAAGTAGAGGTTTCTTATAGAGAAATCGCTAAAGCGTTAGACAAATCAATTCAAAGAATTGAGGATGCAGTTATGGAAACTTTATCTCAAACTCCTCCGGAATTAGCAGCAGACATCTACAATACAGGTATTTACCTTGCAGGTGGTGGCTCTATGCTACGTGGATTAGACAAAAGAATTTCTCAAAAAACAGATTTACCTGTTTATATTGCAGAAGATCCGTTAAGAGCAGTGGTTCGAGGAACAGGAATGGCACTTAAAAACCTTTCGAAATTTAAAAGTATCTTAATAAAATAAGATATCAAAGAATTCCGCTTAGAAGCAAATCCTGAAACAAAATAATTAGACAATAGAATGCAGCAAATATTTAATTTTATATTCAAAAACAGTAATAGAATACTGTTTTTGCTGTTATTATGCATTTCGTTTTTGCTTACGATACAGGCGCACTCCTACCACAGAAGTAAAATAATAAGCTCCGCTAACTATTTAAGCGGCGGAGTCTATGAAAAGATCAACAATGTGAGTGAGTATTTGAATTTAAAAACTCAAAATGATGCTTTGGCCATTGAAAATGCTAGGCTAAAAAGTATTTTATTTGCAACTACTGACTCTATTTCGATTACAAAATTAGAAAAGACAAAGGAAACACAGCCTTACGACATAGTGGTTTCTAAAGTGATACATAATTCTTATAATGTCCACGAAAACTACCTAACCTTAAATTCTGGCGCCTTACAAGGTGTGAAGTCAGATATGGGAGTGATTAATAATTTAGGACTAGTAGGAATCATAGACAATACTTCTCCAAGGTACTCCACAGTTATTAGCATTTTGAATGTAAAATCTCAAATAAATGCTAAAATTAAAAAATCAAATCATTTTGGTTCTTTAATTTGGAATGGAAAAAGCACAGGATTTGTGCAGTTGATAGATGTACCAAGATTAGCTTCGGTTAGACGAGGGGACACTATTGTAACTGGTGGACAATCAGTTATTTTTCCAGAAAACATTAATATTGGTACCGTTGAAAAAATATATATTGATAACAAAACCAATTATTATACTTTAGACATAAAACTTTTTAACGACATGACAAATTTGGGTCACGTATATATTCTAAAAAGTAAATACAGAGACGAACTTAATAATTTAGAAAAAGGAAAGAAAAATGAATAGCACTCTGTTAGTCAATATTTTTCGGTTTATTTTACTATTGGCCGTCCAGATTGTTATTTTTAACAATATGAATTTCTTGGGATTTATAATGCCTCTTCCCTACATGCTGTTTATTATTTTATATCCAGTTAACGGAAACAGAACTGGGCTGCTATTATCCAGTTTTCTGCTGGGTCTCACGATGGATGTGTTTTCTAATTCAGGAGGCGTACACGCTACTGCCTGTCTGACTTTAGCTTACCTCAGACCGTCTATATTTAAATTTTCGTTTGGAATTAGTTATGAATACCAAACCATAAAATTGAATGATGTCCTAACACCGGAACGATTCTCTTTTATATTAATTTCAGTCATAATTCATCATTTCACGTTATTTATATTAGAAGCGTTTCAGGTCAGTTTCTTCTGGGACATCTTAATCCGAACACTATTAAGTACTGTGTTTACCATCATTAGCTGTATCATAATAATATACCTAATCAAGCCTAACAAAAGATGAGAAAATTCTTGCTGCCCTCCTTAATTATCATCGCAGCATTATTGCTGCTGATCCGCATATTCTACCTGCAGGTTATTAATGACAGCTTTAAATTAAAATCCGAAAATAATGCTATCAAAATAAAGTATGACTATCCTGAAAGAGGTTATATTTTTGATCGATATGGAAAGCTTTTAGTCTCTAATCAAGCATCTTACGATATCATGGTAATTCCTAGAGAATTAAAAAACATTGATACATTAGAATTTTGCAAATTATTAAAAATTACAAAGGAGGATTACATAAAAACAATAGCTAAAGCTAGAGTGTACAGCCCACGCCTTCCTTCGGTTTTTTTACCGCAATTAAACAAGAGTGAGTTTGCGGCATTTCAAGAAAAGATAAGAAAATTTGAGGGCTTTTATTTTCAAAAACGTTCCCTTCGCGATTATGAAGTAGATTTTGGAGCTAATGTTTTTGGCGGCATCACAGAAGTAAACGAAAAAATAATAGCAAATAACCCGTACTATAATAGTGGTGATTTGATAGGCAAACAAGGTGTTGAAGAAAGTTACGAAGAGGTTTTACGAGGTATAAAAGGGGTTAAATATTTTCAAAAAGACAAATACAATAGAGAAATAGGTTCTTACAAAGACGGAAAATATGATACTATTGCAGTACAAGGAGAAGATATAAATCTTACACTTGATGCTGAACTACAAAAGTACGGCGAGCAGTTAATGATTAACAAAAGAGGAGGAATTGTAGCCCTCGAACCACAGACTGGTGAGATTTTGGCTCTAGTCACCGCACCATCTTATGACCCATCGATTTTAGTTGGTAGACAACGCTCTAAAAACTATACTTTATTATATTATGACTCTATAGCAAAACCACTTTACGACAGAGGTCTTTTAGCAGAATACCCACCTGGTTCTCCATTTAAAATACTAACTGGTCTGATAGGATTGCAAGAAGGAGTAATTGATGAACAAACTACTTTCATGTGTCATCATGGTTTTAGTTATGCAAGAGGACGATTTATGAAATGTCACGGTTTTGGACCGCACCAACTGAATAATGGAATTTACAATTCCTGTAACACCTATTTTGCAAACGTGTACATGAGAACCATTAATAAATATGTAAAACCATCTTATGCTGTTGATGTTTGGAGTAATCATGTAAAAAGCTTTGGACTAGGTGATTTTATGGGTTACGATCTACCAACAGGGAAAAGAGGAAATATTCCAGATTCAAAAACATACAAACGTATTTATCCTAACGGCGGCTGGAGAAGCACAACTATTATATCTAACTCAATAGGACAGGGAGAAGTATTAATGACACCAATACAACTAGCCAATATGATGGCTACGGTTGCTAATGAAGGTTACTATTATACTCCTCACATCATCAAGAAAATTAAAGGAACTGCTATTGACCCTAAATTTAAAGTAAAACATCAGACGACCATTGATAAAAAGTATTTTAAACCTATGATTCAAGGTCTATTTGACGTTTATAACTTAGGTACTGCTAAATCATTACGAGTAGAAGGAATTGACATTGCCGGTAAAACAGGTACGGCAGAAAATTATGCTAAAATAGGCGGTATAAGAGTCAAACTTGAAGACCACTCTATATTTGTTGCATTTGCACCTAAGGACAACCCAAAAATTGCAATTGCAGTATTAGTAGAAAATGGAGGCTATGGAGCAACCATTGCAGGACCGATTGCCAGTTTAATGATTGAACGTTATTTAAGAAAAAAAATAACAAGAACAGATTTAGAAACAAGAATTCTAAAGACGAGCTTAAGAGATCGCTATGCAAAATTAGGCGGAATGAACGAAGCTAGCGCGATTGAAACGACGCCTAAAGATTCTACCTTAGATAAAAATGTTGTAAACACAGTTACACCGATAGACTCTACTAAACAAAATTAAAAAGAGATTCATTTCAAATGAAAAATCAGAGCATAAAGAAAAATCTTGACTGGACATGTATATTAATTTATATTGCACTTGTGATTATGGGTTGGTTAAACATCTACTCCTCTTCCTTGTCCTCTATAGAAGACACATACCAGAAACAACTTATATTCATTGTATTGACCATTCCTTTAATTTTCATACTACTTGCAATTGACGGTAAGTTTTATGAAAAATACGCGAGTATTATCTTTGGTGTCTCATTATTATCATTAGCAGGTCTATTTTTATTTGGAAAAACCATCGCAGGACAACGATGCTGGTATGCGATAGGAAGCTTCACATTGCAACCTTCTGAATTTGCAAAAGCAGCGACCTCATTAGCTTTAGCAAAATTCTTAAGCGATTCACAAATTAATTTAAAGGAAGTAAACCGTCAAATGCAAGCGCTTGCGATTGTGTTTTTACCCGTTCTCCTTATATTACCACAGCCAGACCCTGGTAGTGCACTTATCTATAGCATCTTTATCATTGTTCTATATCGCGAAGGGTTACCTTCATGGTACGTATGGACTGGATTTATTACCATCCTTTTATTCGTGTTAACTTTAGTTTTACAGCCACAATATGTAATATTATTGGCATTAGCGGTAATTTTAATTGTCTATTTTAAATCGAGATTAGGAGACCGAAATATTGTTTTAAGCAGTATTCTTTTTGTTTTAATTTCTGGTTTTGTATTGTCTGTTAATTACGTTTTTCAAAATGTATTTAAACAACACCATAGGGATCGTTTTAATATCTTATTAGGTAAAACTGTAGACTTAAAAGGAATTGGATACAATACCAATCAATCGGAGATTGCTATTGGTTCTGGAGGATGGTTAGGAAGAGGCTTCCTTGAAGGAACTCAGACCAAAGGAGGATTTGTCCCAGAACAACATACAGATTATATCTTTACGACCGTTGGTGAAGAATGGGGTTTTGTGGGATCTTTTGTAGTAATCGCTCTTTTTGTAAGCTTATTTCTTAGAGTTATCTATTTGGCCGAAAGACAAAAAACAAAATTTAGTAGGGTTTACGGCTATTGCGTAGCGGGTATTTTATTCACTCACTTCTTTGTCAATATCGCAATGGTTGTTGGTGTTTTCCCTACAATTGGAGTTCCGTTACCTTTCTTTTCTTATGGAGGCTCTGGACTTTGGGGATTCACAATATTACTGTTTATATTCCTTAAAATGGATGCCAATAAAGTAAACGAATGGTAGCCTCAACTACTAAAACTTAGAACTTAATTAAAAATCCAAGCACTATAATCGCAACTTTTCTCTAGGCTGTTTTCTAATTTGTCATCTAGTTTCAGGAAGAAATCGATTCCGGTTAGTTGTTCAATTTTATCTACAGAAACCACAAATTATATAGTGGCTTTTCTGTTCGCTCATTAGGAACTAAGAAAGCAATCATTTTATAATTACCATTAGACTTATTTAATACTATTTTATAAGAAGAATAAGACACAACCACTTTCTCTTTGCCTATAGTTTTAGAGAAATTCTTGAAAACACAACCAGTCACAACATAAACACCATCATATCTAACCGCCCAATAACGAACTTTCTGTTCTAATCGGTTCCAAAACCCACCATTAAACTCATGGTTTTGAGGAGAAATATTAGAAGTGTAAAAGGTGTCATTGTACGTATCTTTATCAGACTGCATATCTCCTGCGGGACAAAGATGGCCTTTGTCATATCCTGAATTTTTATAATTCCTCCAGTCAGCAGAAGTACTTTTACCTTTATGATCTTCAATAAAGTACGGTATTTTAAAATCACTATTGGCAACATACTCTTTCTTTAATTCATACGCCAACCATTCTGCCTGTTCTGCCATCTCATTATAGGATAGACTAGTACTTATGTCGCACGATTTCATTTGACGTGGTTGCTGGTAAATAGTCGAATACAAGATTAGATTCCGCTACCATTTCTTTTATTGTCAAAGTATCAGCGATCTTATCCTTAGTAACGACCCTTGCATTTTCAAAATCTTTTTTACAAAACGATAAAAGAGTCAAACTTACTATTGAAAACATGACCACCTTCGAATACTTCATTTACAATAATTTTAATTATTACTCCTTAACATCCAAGGCGTCACGTAAGGCATTCCCCATCATCATAAATGCTAGTGTTAACAACATAATCGCGACTCCAGGCACCATCGCTAAATAGGGTTCCCCCAAAATAATATAGCTATAATGGTCTTTTATGATACTCCCCCAACTAGGAATTGGTGGTTGCGCACCTAACCCCAAAAAACTTAGACCACTCTCCACTAAAATTGCTGAAGCAAAATTAGCCGCAGAAATTACAATCACTGGCGCCATAATATTGGGCAATATATGATTAAATATAATTCGGAAATCTCCAAAACCTAAAGCTCTAGCCGCAGTAACATATTGCATTTCTTTAACACTTATCACCTGACCACGTACAACACGTGCCACTTCAACCCACATCGTTAATCCAACCGCCACAAAAACCTGCCAAAATCCTTTTCCCAATGCTAACGTAATCGCAATTACTAAAAGAAGTGTAGGTATTGACCAGATAATATTGACCAACCACATAATTAATGCATCTACTTTTCCGCCAAAATAACCTCCTATTGCTCCAAAAAAGATACCAACAATTAAAGAAATTAAGACAGCTACAATACCAATTGAAATTGAAACTCTCGAACCTATTAACATTCTACTAAGCAAGTCGCGACCATATTTATCAGTACCGAGATAAAAAGTTCTTTTCTTAATAAAATTCTGTTCAACAGACTCAATTGCACTTTGTCCCGCGAATGAACTTAGATCAATCTCTTTAACCATTTTTAAAGATGGCTCATCGTTATACTCCACATATACAATAGTATTCCCCACTACCTTATAACTTTCAATAGCAACTTCAGTCACACTATTGGGAAAGCCCAAGAAATAATTTTCTACAGTAGTCTTTGGTTTCACATCTAACGGAATAGACAACAAAGTCACATTAAAACCCGGCGGTTTAGAATGAATTGACAAATGCATCTGGTTTGCGTTTTCTGAATTATCAGGTGCCAGAACATAAGCAAAAATGGAAACGAAAAGTAAGATTACGATAAACGTAAAACTAAAAACGCCCCAAAAATTCTTTTTGAATTTATGGAGCGCAATTGCAGTTAATGATTGTGTTGTATTATTCATTTAAAGAGGGCTACACTTATGACTTAGCTAGTTTTTCTTTTTTAATTTTTGAGGGAATTGTCTTTTTTAAAATCACTTTGTTTTGCAAATCATCTAAAACATTTAATGCCTCTTCAACATAAATATCTTTAGACAGACTTTCATGCCATCTCTCTCTTTTCTCTCTTAAAATACTATCCTTACTAGTCTCAGCAACTTCATATGGCAAAGAAGAAAATTGTAATGAATTTTTATACTGCGAAATAGGCTTGTATTTTTTAGCTTTTTCTTCAATTGCATTTTGCGCAATTTTAAACTTCTCCATGTTTAAGCTGTACGTATTTTCGTTACTACGACTATCGATCCATTTAGCATTATCCTCGATTAATTTAAATTGCTCATTATGGGCAATTCTTTCTTTACTATTTAAAATAGCTTTGTTGAAATTAGCTGTTTTATCCCACACTGTGTATGGAGCTGCATCGATCTTATCCCAAGGCATAGCGTGCTCAACATCTCTTTCTCCCATTTTTAAATAAGCATATCTATCCGGCATAACAATGTCGCTACTCACTCCTTCTAATTGAGTTGAACCACCGTTTATTCTATAAAATTTTTGAGTTGTTGTTTTCAATGCCCCCAAATCACCAACTTCACTATTTCGCACAAATTGATTTAAATCGATAACATTTTGTACCGTTCCTTTACCATAAGTTTGTTTACTACCAATGATAACTCCCCTTTTATAATCCTGAATCGCGGCAGCTAAAATTTCTGAAGCTGAAGCAGAGAAACTGTTAACCATAATTACTAAGGGGCCATCCCACTCAATCTTTTTATCACGATCAAATAACACTTCTTTCTTTCTTCCTGCTGATTTAATTTGAACAATAGGACCTTGCTCGATGAACAATCCTGCGATATCCAAAACAGTAGATAACGAACCACCCCCATCATCACGAACATCTAATACTATACCATCTACTTGGGCAGCTTTCAATCTCTCTACTTCTAGAGCAATGTCTTTTCCAGCATCTCTACCATCTTTGTTTTCAAAATCAATGTAGAATTTAGGCAAATAAATAACCCCATATTTCAAACCATTTTTCGTAACCACACTAGACTTAGCATAGGTTTCTTCAATCTCAACGACATCTCTAATTATAGATATAATTTTAACTGTACCATCAACTTTTTTCACAGTAAGACGAACTTCAGTTCCCTTAGGTCCCTTTATTTTTTTAACAACGTCATCAAGTCGCATTCCTACAACATCAACTGCCAGTGCAGTTCCTTGAGCTACTTTCATTACTAAGTCTCCTGCTTCAAGTTCTTTTCCTCTCCAAGCCGGACCACCTGAAATCAATTCAGAAATCTCAGTAAAATCATTTTTCTTTTGAAGACGTGCTCCAATCCCTTCTAATTTTCCACTGATACTTACATCAAAACGTTCTTTTTCTTCTGGCGCAAAATAATTTGTATGTGGATCAAAACCTGCTGTGATGGAGTTAATATAAACTGAAAACCAATCATCTCTATCTAAATCATTCATGAAACCAAAGTATTCATCTAATGATTTTTTAGCACTTTCACGCGTTTCTTTTTCTAATTCAGCATACGTTTTAACCTTACCATTATCCTCTGCATCATCAGTCTTTAATTTAACTACCTTCTCATCCGTTACATCATCCGCTTCTTTAGAAGCATCTACTGCATTAATACCTTTACTCTTGTTTTCTTGAACTCTCAAACGCTCTGTTAAAGAAGATAGCGTAGACAATTTGATTTGCTTTCTCCATCTTTCAGTAAGTTCGGCAGTATTTTTCGCATAAGCTGCTTTGTCATAATCCGTATCAAAACTCTCATCAATAGAATAGTCAAAAGGCACATCCATAATTCCTTTATAGATACTTTTACTTTCTTCCATTCTTTTCATCAAACGATCGTAGGTCAGATTGAAAAAAGTCAAATCTTTATTAATCAATTCATCATCCAGCTGCGTTTCGTATTTTGAAAACTCATCAATATCAGATTGTAGGAAAAATCGTTTTGAAGGATCCAACGCCTGAACATAGTCTTTGTAGACACCTTTTGAGAAAGCATCATCTATAGTTGCTGGACTATAATGTCCTTTTTCAAGAACAAAAGTTAACAATTCTAATAATAGTTTATCTTTATCAGGATTTGAATCAACCCCTGATTTTAAATTAAATGCAAATAATGTTGCTGAAATAAGAACAATTGCAATTAATATCTTATAATTTCTTTTCATAAAGCTAAGAATAATATTCATCCAAATTTTTAAACTAATGTACGGTAAAAACTATGCCACCACCTGCAAGTGCTCCATAAATTTTTGTTAAAGATATAAAATTGTTTTTTTGTTTTGCTTTAATCCGCCAAGTTAATAAATTTTGTTTCCTTTGTTTCGACTATATAAATCTGCCTAATCCATTTTGCTTTCAAACTATGAATTACAGCATAATAAACATAAAAACATGGATACAAAAAGACCTTTAATCTTAATAACGAACGACGATGGTGTATCGGCTCCTGGACTGCGAGCATTAATTGCTGTTATGGCAGAACTAGGAGACGTTTTAGTTGTAGCACCAGACAAGCCCCAAAGCGGTATGGGTCATGCAATAACTACAAATAGCACCTTGTTTTTAGATAAAATTTCGAAAGAAAATGATGCTATTCAAGAATACAGCTGTTCTGGAACACCAGTAGATTGCGTAAAATTAGCGGTAAATGAAATCTTGAAAAGAAAACCAGATTTATGTGTCTCTGGAGTAAATCATGGTTCTAATTCTTCCATAAACGTTATTTACTCCGGAACGATGAGTGCCGCCGTCGAGGCAGGAATCGAAGGGATTCCAGCAATAGGCTTCTCCCTGCTAGACTTCAACTGGAATGCCGATTTTGAGACTATGAAACCTTTTATTCAAAAAATAACCTTAGAAGTTTTAGAGAATAGTTTACCCCAAGGAGTAGTATTAAACGTTAATTTTCCAAAATTAACAAAGGAAAACATTAAAGGAATCAAAATATGCCGTCAGGCAAAAGCGCTTTGGGTAGAAAAATTTGACAAAAGACAGACACCACAAGGACGAAATTACTATTGGCTTGCCGGAGAATTTGTAAACCAAGACAAAGGAGAAGATACAGATGAGTGGGCCCTTAATAACGGATACATCTCTGTAGTACCCGTTCAGTTTGACTTAACAGCATATCATGCAACACAAGAACTTAATACCTGGAAGTGGAATGAATAAAATAGCATTGTTAAAAGGATTTTTGCTTGGAATTATTGGATCTCTACTAGGTATATTTATTTTCATAATCTTATTTACCCCTTATACTTTCACAACAGGAATACAAATTATAAAATCACAAGGGGCATTGGGTAAATTAATTACGTTGGGGTCTATTCTAGACCTTATTATCTTTGCTATTTTATTAAAATTAAACAAAGATGGTATTGCGCGAGGAGTCGTGCTCGCAGTAATTGTTTTAACCATTTTGACTTTGTTTATTTAAAAATAAGAGCTGATTTGCTTGATTGATGAACATTCAATACCTAATTTTGAATGCCAAAGTTTTTTAAAACTAATTCACATCTTTAAAATGAAATACTACATTCTAGCTGGAGAAGCTTCAGGAGACTTGCACGGATCTAATTTGATTAAAGAAATATTCAAACAAGACAAAGACGCACAAATAAGATGTTGGGGTGGTGATTTAATGCAACAAGCTGGAGCCGAATTAGTTTCTCATTACAAAGAGCGTGCTTTTATGGGCTTTGGCGAGATCGTTAAAAACCTTTCTTCCATCTTAGATTTTATAAAGTCCTGCAAACAAGACATTTCCGAATACAAACCTGATGCTTTAATCTTTATAGACAATTCTGGTTTCAATCTACGAATTGCTAAATGGGCAAAACCCGCAGGGTTCAAAACCTTTTACTACATAAGTCCACAGGTCTGGGCATCTAGAGCGAGTCGAGTAGAAACAATTAAAAAAACAATTGATCATATGTATGTGGTTTTACCTTTCGTAAAACCATTCTACGAAAAATACAATTACGATGTAACCTATGTAGGCCATCCATTAATTGACGCTATACATAATCACCCATCAATAGATTCCACGGTTTTTAAAACTGAAAATCAACTGAGTGAAAAACCTATTATTGCTTTGCTTCCTGGTAGCCGTAAACAAGAAATTACCAAAATGCTTACCGGCATGTTAAGTATTGTTGATGATTTCCCAGATTACCAATTTGTTATTGCTGGTGCCCCAAGCCAAGATTATTCGTTTTATCAACAGTTCATCCAGAAGGATAACATAAAATTCATCTCGAATAAAACTTATGATTTATTGAATAACGCTACAGCGGCATTAGTAACCTCCGGAACAGCAACCTTAGAAACTGCGCTTTTAAAAGTTCCAGAAGTAGTATGCTATAAAGGCAGTTGGGCATCATACCAAATTGCAAAACGAATAATAACACTAAAATATATTTCCCTTGTCAATCTGATTATGGATGAAGAAGTAGTCACTGAACTGATTCAAGAAAACTTTAATACAAAAAATATTAAAACCGAATTACAAAAAATACTGGAGCCTAATCATCGCGCGCAGCTATTGAAAAAGTATGATATCCTAGAAAAAAAACTAGGAGGTACTGGAGCAAGCGAAAAAACAGCTCAACTGATTGTTACAGCATTAAAATAAACATATTACCAATCGGTAACGATTGAATTCCATTAAACGAAATTAATTTGAAAAAGTCATTTTACATTCTATCCCTAATTGTTCTATTTGCCTCTTGTAAATCATCTTCGATAGTTACTCGCGCATCCACTGAAAGCAAAAATGAAAATGCAGATAAAGTTATTGATAAGATAATAAGTACCGCATCAGAAGACATAGGTGTTAAATACAAAACGGCTGGCACTACAAAAGCAGGCTACGACTGTTCCGGACTAGTCTACTCCACTTTCGGCTTATATGACGTCAAACTTCCCCGCTCCTCTTATGAACAATCAAAAATAGGAATTGAGCTAGGGCAAAATCTAAAAAAAGCAAAAAAAGGAGATTTGATTTTTTTTAAAACCAATAGAAGGTCTCAAATTAATCATGTGGGAATAATAACTGAAGTCAAAGACGACGATATTAAATTCATCCACGCGTCTACCTCAAAAGGTGTAATCATCTCTTCTATGAGAGAAAAATATTATCAGAATACTTTTGTTCAATTAAATCGTGTTATAAACTGAAACGCATTACAAACCCCTTCCTTTATATAGCGAAAACGTCATTTTTTCAACGATAAAATAAACCCTTTTTTTATTGTTAAAATTCTGTACTTTAGAACTATGAAAGTACTGCAGTTCCCCTTAACGAGAATTACAATAGCTTTTGTGTTAGGGATACTAATCGCCTTTTACACAAAGCCCGCTCCGGCAATCCTTTTTGGACTATTAACCGTTGCTTTATTGTTTTTTGCTGCAAGTTATTTTTTGCAAAAAAAAGTACTTAAAAACACCCACTTTTTTGGACTGACCACCTATTTACTTTCGTTTTTTATGGGAGCTGCTACCCTCATTGCTCACACTGATTCTTATCAAAAAAGCAACTACACACACGAAAGAGGTGTTTTTGAAAAACCACAGCTTTTGTCATTGGTAATTAGAGAAAAACTAAAAGGAACTAACACTAACGACCGCTATATTGCTATTCTCAATCAAATTGGCACTAAAAATTACTCGGGAAAAATACTTTTAAATATTCACAGAGACAGCGTTTATCATACATTAGAAACCGGAACTATATTAAGCATTAAAGGCATACTCTACAAAAACAAACTGCCAAACAACCCAAACCAATTCGATTATGGCGAATACCTTTCGAAAAAACAAATTTATGCCCAACTATACACTGATTCAGGGCAGATAATTAATAGTGCCGAATTAAAAAAAGATGTTTGGTATTATGCTTCGAAAATACGAACGACGATTATTCATAATCTAGAAAAAAATAATTTCCAGAAAAAGGAATTAAACGTTGCCATCGCATTAATACTAGGGCAAAAACAAGATATTTCACCTGACATTCTCCAAGATTATCAATATGCTGGCGCCATACATATTTTATCAGTTTCAGGATTACACGTTGGATTCCTCTTGCTTTTTTTGACCTTTATTCTTAGCCCAATCCCTAACACAAAAAGAGGGGCGATACTTAAGTTAATTCTAATTCTGCTATGCCTAGCTAGTTTTGCGTTAATCGCAGGACTCGCCCCATCTGTTGTGCGTTCAGTCACTATGTTTTCCTTTGTAGCCATCGGATATCAGTTGCGAAGAAGCGTCAACATTTATCACACTTTATTGGTTTCAATATTACTAATTTTACTTTTTCAGCCTTCCTTCTTGTTCGATGTTGGATTTCAGTTGAGTTATATCGCTTTGTTTTTCATAGTATGGCTACAGCCGTTACTAGCTTCTATTTGGAAACCAAAAAACAAACCTCTAATTTATTTTTGGGGAATTCTCACCGTTTCCTTTGCGGCACAAATTGGCACTATGCCTTTGAGCATCTACTATTTTCACCAGTTTCCAGGCTTATTTTTTATAACCAACTTAGTAGTAATACCATTATTGAGTTTCATAATGATTCTAGGAGTTCTGGTTATGGGATTAGCCGCTTTTGATTACGTACCATTTTTTCTTTCTAAATCGTTAGAATGGAGTATTCATTATCTCAACAAAATAGTTAATTCGATAGCTTCGTTCGAACAATTTATAATTCGAGACATTCCTTCCAACTCCGATTTACTACTTACTTCTTATTTGCTTATACTAGCAACTATAGTTTGGTTCAAGAAACCTACTTTTCACAAACTTGTGATCGTACTATTAACCGTCATTGCCGTACAGCTTACCTATATGCAAACGCAGTGGAACATTCAAGACCAACAAGAATGGGTGATCTTTAATCTAAAAAGAAATACAATGATAACGGAGCGTCATGGAACCAAAGTAATTCTCTATGCCAATGACAGCATCAGGACGAACTCAAAAAATAACAGCGTACTTAAATCGTATCTAACCGCTAATTTCAGTGTGATAACCAGCAAAGAAAACATACATAATACTGCCTTCTATAATGAAAACAAAATTCTTATTATAGATAGTACGGGGACTTACCCAAGGGGCATACGACCAAATGTGATTCTTCTCACACAATCCCCAAAGATAAATATAGACCGAATGCTACTAGAATTGAAGCCAGAAGTAGTCGTAGCTGATGCGTCGAATTACAAAAATATTCAAATATATTGGAAACAAAGTTGTGAAAAACAAAAAATCCCTTTTCACGCTATTGGCGAAAAGGGATTTTTCAAACTAAATTGAATGTTATTTTTGTTTAATAATTTGATTTGCGACAGCTAACCAGGCTACAGGACCACCGGCAACATAACCCGTACTTCCCAAACCTTCAAAATTAACCTTTCCTTCTACATCTGCACCGTTAGCAAAATGAATAGTTGGAAAACCTTGTATTCCAAAAGCTTGTTGTAACTCGTTATTCTGATTCTTTATTTCAGGAGTTTGAGGTGTTCTTCTTGGATAATCTAATTCTACAAGAATCACGTTGTCTGCTGCCCATTTTGCAAATTCAGGTGTCAACAACACTTCTTTTTGCAACCTTATACACCATCCACACCAATCACTTCCTGTAAAAAACATCAATAACGGCTTATGCTCTTTATTCCCTATCGAAATAGCTTCTTTAACATTAGTATGCCATTTTAATTCTTGTGACTGAACCGCCTGCATTCCAAAAAACAAAACGCAGAGTAAAATTATTTTTTTCATGTTTATTTCTTTTAACCTCTAATCAACAAATATAATGCCTTAAAACTATTTTACACCATGCATTAACTTTTTCATAAGAGGAGATAATAGTATCATGATTAAACCAGCTCCAATAGGAACAATCGTAAAAATCAAAAAGAAAGTAGATAAACTATACTGATGCGTAATAGTTTCAATCATTCCTCCCATTGACCCTGCAATCTTATTTCCTGTACCAATAAATAGGTAGTACACTCCAAACATGATTCCGATCCATTTAGCAGGAACCAGTTTACTTACATAAGACAAACCTACTGGCGAAATACACAATTCCCCTAACGTATGGAACAAATAAGCAGCAATCAACCAGAACATACTTACTCTAACAACTGATGCAGCGCTAGTATCGATACCCATACTTCCGTAAGCTAAAAATCCAAAACCTAAACCTAGCAAAGAAAGTCCTAAACCAAATTTCATGGGTCCGGATAGATTATACCTACTTTCCCACCATTTAGAAAACACTGGCGCAAAAACAACAATAAATAATGAATTTAATATCCCGAACCAAGTTGCAGGAACCTCAGTACCTGTAGCAGAAAATTCTCTACCTACTTTCCAAAGGACAATAGCCCAGATAATCACAAAACTTAATGCTAAGATTAAATTTCCTTTAGAATACCTTTTGAATGTTTTAGAAAACAATTTAATCAACACATAAGTTATAATTAACAAAGGAACGATTGTCAATAAAGTATCGGCAATTTTAAATAATGAAGCACTGCTTCCAAATAATTCTCTTTGCGTAAATTTCTCAGCAAAAATAGTCATAGACCCACCCGCTTGCTCAAACGCTGCCCAGAAGAAAATTGTAAATACTGAAAAAATCAATACCGCTATGATTCTATCACGAACAATATTAGCAGGAACTTTTTCAAGTGCAGCCTTATCTTCCGATTCTTGTTTAGAAGCCGCAGTTGGTTTTAAACCAATGTTCCCAAAAATATCTTGTGTAAAATAAAATTGCAACATACCGAAGAACATAAATATTCCGGCTAGACCAAATCCCCAACTCCAAGATATTTTTTCTCCTATGTACCCACAAAGCATAATTCCTAAGAATGCTCCAGCATTTACTCCCATATAATATAAAGAGTAAGCACCATCTTTTTTCTCAGGATGACTTTCGTAAGCATTAGATATTATCGAAGTCATGTTAGGTTTGAATAATCCGTTACCAATAATCAAGCAACCAATACCTATGTATAACATAAGCGGTGTTTCAAATGCCATAGAAGCATGACCTAAAGTCATTGCCAAAGCACCCAAAATTACTGCCCATCGATATCCTAAATATTTATCAGCTAAAAAACCACCTATTACAGGAGTAAAATAAACAGACATAGTATAAGTACCATATAATCCCAAGGCATCTTCAACACTCCATGCCCAACCACCTTTGGCAATTGAAGAAGTTAAAAACAATACTAATAAAGCACGCATTCCGTAATAAGAAAAACGCTCCCACATTTCTGTAAAAAACAACACAAACAATCCTGCTGGATGTCCTAAAACAGAATCTTTAAAAAATTGATCCGAAGAAGTATCTTGACTCATATAAATATATTTAATTGTAATCTAATAAATTATTATTTCTCGTTGTCCTCAGCACCGTGAGTTAATCTATTAAGCGGTTTTAATAACATTAAGAACAATGCACCTATAACAATAGTAAAAACTAAAATCCCCATAAATACCGCATATTCACCTAATTCACTTGCTGATTCTCCAATAATTCCAGCCACTTTATTCCCTAAACCTGTAGCAGCAAAGTACACACCCATCATTAATGAGGCATATTTAACTGGTGACAATTTAGTAATAAATGATAAGGCTACCGGTGAAATACATAGCTCTCCAATAGTATGGAACAAATAAGCCATAACCAACCATAACATACTTGACGAACCTACTTTTTCAAATTCCATTGTAGCAAATACCATGAATAAAAATCCAAACCCCATGATTATAATACCAATTGCCATTTTGAATATAGAAGAAGCTTCTTTCCCTTTTAATTTTCTTTTAGCCCAATAAGAAGCTACAATAGCAGCAAAAATAATGATAAATCCTGCATTTAAACTTTGGAACATAACCGTAGGAACCTGCATTCCTAAAAGCATTCTGTCTGTTTTAGAATCTGCATATAAATTCATTAAACCTCCGGCTTGTTCATAAGCACCCCAAAAGATAATTACCATGATAAAAGAAAGTAATAAAACTAAAAAACGATCTTTATCTTGTTGTGAATCTAATTCTTTGTAAATCATCATCATTAAAGCAGCAATAACTGTCAAAAAGATAAATAGTAATCCAAATCCCCATCCTAAACTATACCACCCAAAAAGAGAAACCACGGTCAAGATAACAGTAAATGTCAATTGTTTTTTTGAAGTCAATAAATTTTGAAAAAGTGCTCCATAAGAACTTTCATCAACTGTATTTTTTTCTTGAATTTCTAAATTACCCACATGCGTTAAATATTTTTGACCCCATACATAAACGACAAGTCCAAAAACCATTGCAATTCCAGCTAATCCGAAACCTGCATGCCATCCATATTGTGCTACTACAAATCCAATAACCATCGTCGCTAATAAAGACCCCGTATTGATTCCGATATAGAAAATACTAAATCCTTTATCTCTACGGATATCTCCTTGTTCGTAAAGTCCACCTACCATTGTAGAAATATTAGGTTTTAACAAACCAACACCTAGAATCACTAATCCTAAACCAGTATAAAATGCCCAAGTATCTGTAAACACTAAAACACCATGACCAATACAAAGTACCACAGCACCTAGTAAAACTGCTTTCTTTTGACCTAATAATTTATCGGCAATCATCCCTCCTGGAATAGACATTACATAAACTAACATGGTGTACCATCCGTATAACGCAAGTGCTTCTTGACTTGTCCATCCTAAACCTGGGCCTCTCGAATCACCCATTGTTTCAGTAGTCATATAAAGAACAAGTAAAGCTCTCATTCCGTAATAAGAAAAACGCTCCCACATTTCTGTAAAAAACAAGATATATAATCCGACCGGATGACCGAACAAAGTTGATTTTAAATGAGCGTCTGCAGTAGTATTTGACATAATTTATTTTTTGGTTTGTAATTTATTTAACTTCTTGCATTAATTTTTTCACCAGAGGAGAAATTGCAATTAAAACTATTCCAGCAATTAATGCATAAATTGCTAAGTCTTTATATCCATCGGCATACACCGTTAATTTTTCTAAATTTGATGCGTTTTCAGAGGCTTCAGCGATATTAGCCCCTAGTAATCCAGCAAAATATTGACCATATGCACTAGCCAGAAACCACATTCCCATCATTACAGCCTGGGTTTTGTGCGGTGATAATTTAGTCATTACTGACATTCCTATTGGCGATAAGCATAACTCCCCAAAAGTAATTATAAACCATCCAAAAGTAAACAAATCTAAGGAAGTTTTCCCTGTAGCGTCAGCAAAGAACTTTGTGTAATAAAACACATAAAAACCAGCTGCCAAGAATAAAAACCCTAATCCAAATTTAACCACAGTATTAGGTTCGATTTTCCTTTTATGCATCCACATCCACACCAAACCTACTAATGCTGCAAAAACAATTACAAAAAATGAATTTGCTGAATTATTAACTCCGTTAGCATCTAATGGAATTCCTAGAAGAGTATTATCTAAATTATGTGCCGCGAATAAACTTAAAGAACCTCCACTCTGTTCGAAAAAAGCCCAAAAGAATATGGAGAAAATGATGAATACTAGAGCTGCAAATAACTTTTTATTTTCTGCAATAGAGAAATTTCTCATTTCATAAAACAAATATAGTAGTGAAGCAGGGCCAATAATAAACATGAATATATCCGTATATTCTGTATTAGACACCATGGTCATAATAATAGGAATAATTATTAATGAACCTATATAAGTAACTATTTCAAGTGTTTTTCTTTTTGATTTCGTTAAATCGAATAAAGGAGAAAGTCCTATATCACCTAAACTTTTTTGTGTTTGCGTAAAAGTCAATAAACTGATCAACATTACAAATGCAGCAAACCCAAAAGCAACATTCCATCGCAAATGTGTTGGAACAACTGAAGTTAACATTGACCCATTTGCAACAGCGATACACAAATATCCACCTATCAAGGCTCCTAAATTCACTCCTGCATAAAACAATGAAAAACCAGCATCTCGCCTGTGATCATCATCTTTGTATAATTTCCCTACCATGGTAGAAATATTAGGCTTAAAGAAACCAGTACCAATAATGGTAAAGCTAATTCCGAAGAAAAAAAACTGTTTTGGGTCATAGGCTAAGATCATACTTCCTACAATCATTAGCAACCCACCCCAAAAAAGGGATTTTCGATACCCAAGAATTTTATCTGCAAACAGACCTCCTATAAAGGTAAACGCATATACAAAAGCTTGTGTGGCGCCGTACTGTAAGTTAGCAACACGATCATTCATAGCAAGCTCACTCACCATAAATATAACTAACATTCCGCGCATTCCATAGAAACAAAAACGTTCCCACATTTCGCTGAAAAACAAATACCACAATTGTTTTGGGTACTTACCTTCGAAATTCTGAATTTCCTCTAAAGATAAATTGGTAGTATTCATTTAAGAATTAAAGATTTTCTTTAATAAAATTAGTCATCTTATTGTATAACTGAATCCTAGTGTTTCCTCCATAAATACCATGGTTTTTATCAGGATAAATTTGCGAATCAAACTGTTTATTTGCTTGTATCAAAGCTTCCATCATTTGCATTGAATTCTGTAGATGCACATTATCATCACCACTACCATGAATCAAAAGAAATTTCCCTTTCAATTTATCTACGTGGTTTATAGGTGAATTATCATCATATCCTTTTGCATTTTCTTGTGGAGTTTGCATGTAGCGCTCTGTATAAATACTGTCATAAAATCTCCAGTTTGTTACTGGCGCTACAGCAATTGCCATTTTAAAAGTGTCATTCCCTTTAAAAAGACAATTAGAAGCCATAAACCCACCGTAAGACCAGCCAAATATACCTATTCTAGACTTATCTACAAACGAATAATTTCCAATCACTTTTGCAGCGTCGATTTGATCCTCGACTTCATACTTTCCTAATTCTAATTGAGTCACTTTCTTAAAGTCAGCTCCTTTAAAACCAGTTCCTCTTCCATCTACGCAAGCTACGATATACCCTTGTTGCGTAAGCATCATAAACCAATAGTCATTTGTTGAATTCCACTGATTAGCTACTTGCTGAGAACCAGGCCCTGAATACTGATACATAAAAACTGGATATTTCTTTGAAGCATCAAAATCCTTTGGTTTCAATATCCATGCATTCAATTCATTTCCCTTTTCGGTTTTTAAAACAAAAAACTCCTTTGTAGGTAAATTATATTTTTTAAGGGTTGACGCCAATACAGCATTATCTTCAATCACTTGCAATTGTTTCCCAGACTTAGCATCGTTTAACGTATAACGTGTAGGCTGGGTTGCGCTTGAAAAAGTATTGATGTAGTATTGAAAATTAGGACTAAAGGTAGCTCCATTTGTCCCTACTTCATTCGACAACACTTTTTTATTTTTTCCGTCTAATGCAATACTATAAACCGCTCTGTTGATAGATCCGTTTTCAGTAGATTGATAAAAAACAGTATTCGTTTTTTCATCAAAACCATAATACGAAGTTACTTCCCAATTCCCTTTAGTTACTTGATTGCGTAATTTTCCATTCTTATCGTATAAGTAAATATGATTAAAACCATCTTTCTCGCTCGTCCAGATAAAACTGTTATCATTTAAGAATGTAAGATTATCTGTAACATCCACATAAGCCTCATCTTTCTCATTCAAAACTACTTTTGTCGTTCCAGTTGTTCCATCGACAAATAACAAATCCAGATTGTCCTGGTGACGGTTTAAAATCTGAGCTGACAAGACATTTGCATCATTTGTCCATTGCATACGAGCGATGTAAAAGTCTTTATATTTACCCAAGTTGATTTCCTTAGTTACTTTTGAAGTAGGGTCATATATATGTAAAGAAACTAAAGAATTTTTCTCTCCCGCTTTCGGGTATTTAAACGTTTCAATTGTAGGATACAAATCTTTGTGAAACATAGACATGGAAAATTCAGGAACCTGACTTTCGTCAAAACGTATATAGGCCAGTTTTTTACTGTCTTTACTCCAGTCAAATGCTCTTACAAAAGCAAATTCCTCTTCATAAACCCAGTCCGTAATACCATTAATGATGGCATTTTTCTTTCCGTCAGTGGTAATTTGAGTCGTTGATTTGGAAGCCAAGTCATAAACATACAGATTGTTTTCTTTAGCATAGGCGATCATTTTTCCATCAGGAGAAAAAGTAGGCTCCTGTACTTGAAAATCGAATGGCTTTGTAAGTTTTTTTGTTACTGTATTGTACAAATAGTAATCTGCCGTAAAAGAATGACGGAAGATTTGATTTGAATTAGAGGCAATCAAAATCATTTTTTCGGTAGCGTCAAAAGTATAACTATCAATCATCGACATACCAGGATGATCTTTTGTATTTATTAAAGTTGCTGTTTTTTTGAGTGTTGCAAAATCATATAAATCGATTTGCATCGTTCTCGAAGCAAGATCTAAGTTCAGCACTGTGTATTCATTCGTTTTTTTCATGGATTGTAATTCATCCATTCCTTTGGCACGAAATTCTCCTCCGTATATTTGTTCAACCGATATTTTTTGCTGTCCGAAAACTGTGAAACACAAAAATAAAAATAAGACCGAAAACTGTTTAGACTTCATACTATTAATTTATATGTAAAAATGAGCCCAATTTTAGTGAAAAAATTACAATTATATCACATTTGATGTGTTAAATGTTGAAAACAATATTCAACAGTGCTGTTTAATGACAATAAATAAATGGCTTCAAAACCGCTAAAAATGTATCTTTGCAGCTAATTACATTATAATCTATTGAGAATGAATAAGCCCGTTGCCGGATTTTCAAAATTATCCAAAGAAGAAAAAATAAACTGGATTGCCAAGGAATACTTTTCAACTCCTTCAGAAGCCATTGCTTTACTGAAAAACTATTGGAATTCAGATGAAAAAATACAGAAACTACACGATGAATTTATAGAAAACACCATCACTAATTTCTACATTCCCCTTGGCGTGGCTCCCAATTTTCTAATTAACGGAAAATATAGCACCATTCCGATGGCTATCGAAGAGAGCTCAGTCGTTGCTGCAGCCTCAAAATCTGCAAAATTTTGGTCTACTAGAGGTGGTTTTAAAGCAACGGTAATCAACACTGAAAAAATAGGCCAAGTTCACTTTCTTTATAAAGGCGATGTTTCAAAATTAGAATTATTCTTTGCTGAAACCAAAGACAAATTCTTTTCTGAAACAGAAAGCATTACTAAAAACATGCAAAAAAGAGGTGGAGGAATTTTGGATATTGTCTTAAAAGACAAAACGAACCTGCTTCCCAATTATTATCAACTTCATGCTACTTTTGAAACCAAAGACAGCATGGGCGCTAATTTCATAAATTCATGTTTAGAGCAATTTGCTAAAACATTAAAAGAAGAATCGCAGACCTACCAACTATTTTCACCAACAGAAAAAGACATTACGGTAATTATGAGCATTCTTTCTAATTACGTACCTAATTGCATTGTACGTGCAGAGGTTTCTTGTCCAGTAGAAGAATTAGCTGAAAAACACATACTCGATCCACAAGATTTTGCAGAACGGTTCGTACAAGCCGTTCAAATTGCCGAAGTAGAACCTTTTAGAGCCGTAACCCATAATAAAGGAATTATGAACGGAGTTGACGCTGTTGTGCTTGCTACAGGTAACGATTTTCGTGCGGTCGAAGCAGGAATACACGCTTATGCAGCAAAATCAGGTCAGTACTCTAGTTTATCCCACGCTAAAATTGAAAACGGCATATTCACATTCTGGTTAGAAATACCATTAGCATTGGGGACTGTTGGCGGACTAACTACTTTACATCCCTTAGTAAAACTATCATTGGAAATGCTTAAAAAACCTTCCGCAAAAGAATTAATGAAAGTCGTTGCGGTTGCTGGTTTAGCACAAAACTTTGCTGCATTACGTTCCTTAACCACAACAGGTATTCAGGACGGCCATATGAAAATGCACTTGAACAATATATTAAACCAGTTTGAAGCAAATGATGACGAGCGCAAGCTCATTCAAAAACACTTCAAGCACAATGCAGTGTCGCATAGTGCAGTTGTTGACTATATTGAAAATTTAAGAAAGCAGTAACCAGAAAAGCTAACCCCGCCACCATCGCGTATGGAAACTCAATCTTTACCTGATTATAGTAGTATAGGATACCGCTTCTTTAGGGATTACAAAAAAGAATACTGCAACCCTGAAATGAATTCAGTGAAATTAAATTCAGCATAAATGAAAGAAACATTTTACAGTAACGGAAAGCTTTTAATTACCGGAGAATACCTCGTTTTGGACGGTGCGATAGCTTTTGCATTGCCTACAAAATTCGGGCAGTACCTAAATGTCGAAAAAAATCCTAATCCAGAAATTCACTGGAAAAGCTATGATGCTGATGGCAAGATTTGGTTTGAAGATCGTATTTCGTTTTCAGAGATAATGAATCCTTCTGCACAAGAAATAGAAACCATAAAGTCAACATTGATTTCTATACTTCATGAGGGATATTTATTAAATCCTGGCTTTATAAAGGACGGATCGGGATATATCATTACTACGCAACTGAGTTTTCCTAAAAAATGGGGACTAGGAACCTCCTCTACCTTAATAAACAATATTGCACAATGGCTACAAATTGATGCATTTATATTGCTCAACAATAGCTTTGGTGGTAGCGGCTATGATATTGCCTGTGCGCAAAACAACAACCCCATTCTTTACCATCTCGAGCACGGAAGTCCTATTGTTGAAAAAGTTACTTTCAAACCAAACTTCACGCAACACATCTACTTTGTCTACCTAAATATGAAACAAAGCAGCAAGACCGCAATTGCAAACTACCAAGCAACTAAAACACGAGATTTAAATAAAAACATTGATTCAATCAACAAAATAACCCTTAAAGCTTTACAAGCAAACACTCTTCACTCTTTTGCGCAAGCGATAGAAAGCCACGAAACCAAAATGAGTATTATTTTAGAAACAACAACTGCAAAAGAGGCACTATTTTCAGATTTCAAAGGCGAAGTAAAAAGCTTAGGAGCTTGGGGTGGAGATTTTGTAATGGTTATATCTGAGTTCGACCCTACAGCGTATTTTAGTTCAAAAGGATTTAATACTATTCTCTCTTATGATGACATGATATTAAGTTAGCAGCTACATAAAAATCAATAAAGACTACTTCAAAAATATATTATGCATAAAAAAAACCCGATACAATGTATCGGGTTTTTTCGTGAAATTAATAATTACTTTAAATCAACTAGTAATTAAATTGTTTTCTATTATCTTCAATAGTTGCATTGTCTTTAAGCGCAGGTAAAACTCTGTTAACATCGCCAGCAGATTGCGCTTTTAATTTAGCCAAATAAGGCGAAACATCCTTCAAGGCTGCAGCTTTCACTGTACTTACATTTTTAACAACATATACTCCAGTATTTCCTTCGATTGGTGCAGACATTTTATTTGCTGCCAATGCAAATGCATTTCCAACAACTTTTGGCTCTAATCCAACACCTGTTAACATTGGGTTCTCCATAGTAACATCAATTGCTTGCAACACAGTAGAACCTGCAGATTTAGCAATTGCTTCCATAGAACTTCCAGTCATTTTAGCTTTGATCAATTCTGCCTTTTTCTTGTTTTTAAGAATTGGCTCTACATAAGGTTTAACTTGCGTAATAGATACTAACCCTGACTTATCGATACTTTTAAGTCTAGCGATAACGTGTCCAACGTTAGCTACTTCAAATCTTTTTATTGTACCAGCTTTAGAATCATCTTCAAAAGCCCATCTTACGATTGATCTTTGTACTCCTAATGGTCCAAAATTTTCATCCATTGCTTTTACTGTAACTCCGGGAACTACTGTAAGTCCAATTCCTTTTGCTACAGTATTGAAATCTTTATCAGCTGCATCCATTTCAAATTTAGTCGCTTGTGTAAACGCTTTATCTGAAGTAGCTTCTGAAGCTTCCAGTTTTAAAGCTACCGTAGCTAAACGTATTCCGTCTTGCTTATCAGTAACTTTAATAATATGAAATCCAAAAGGAGTTTCTACTAAACCAATCGAACCAATACTACTATTGAAAACAAAATCGTTAAATGGTTTCACCATTTGATTTTGACTAAAATATCCTAAATCACCACCTTGTTGTGCTGATGAATCATCTGAGTTAGAAAAAGCTAACATCATGAAACTTTCTGGATTTGCTTTTACTTGCGCTAATATAGCTTCAGCTTGCGCTTTTGCTTCTTCTTTAGTTCTTTTTTCTTTTTTGTTTGGAACTTGTGTTCCTTCATAACTAATTAAGATATGACTTGCTTTTGCATTCACGCCTAGTTTTTTACCCATAGATTTTGAAACACAGTAGTAGTTTCCAAAAACGTAAGGTCCATATATTTCACCTGGAGCAAGATTAAACAACTGATCTGCATCAACAGCAGGTAAGTCTTTCTTAGCTACATAAGTAGAATCGTAAGGCACATCTGAATTTGAATTAACAAAATCAATTGTATTTTTAGCAGCTCTAAAACCTGCTAAAGTATCATTTTTCGCAGTTGCTTGATTATAAACAACACTTCCTGATAACAATCCAGTAATTCTAGCTTTTACTTCAGCTTCATCATCTTTTGAAGCTTTATCTGCAATTAAAACATACTCTACTTCACGAGATTCTTCTGCTTTAAATTTCTTTTCATTTTTCTTCATGTAATCTAATATCTCAGCATCAGTTACTTTAACGTCACTGTCTTTGATAGTAGAGTATAAACCGGCAACATAAGCAAAGTTCACTTTGTTAGCTTCCATTTCATATTTAAATTTTCCTTCACTCTGAGTTGTATAAACACCTGATTTAATCATAGTGTTGTAGATTTGATACTTAGCGTTAAGCTCAGCATCTTTCTCTCTGTCTTTTAAATATTCTGCTTGCGCAGGATTTGATTTGAAATATTCTTTGAATTTTGCAATATCAAACATACCCGCTGCATTCAAGAACATTGGATTTTGACCAATATTAGGGTCTGCTTTTAAAACTGCTAATAAATGCTTCTCTCCAACTCTTAAACCTAATTTATCAAATTCAGAAGTTAACAAAGCTACAGAAACCTCTTGGTCCCAAACTCTGTTTGCTGCTGCTGTAGAAGTGATTCCTTCAGTACTTTTTTCAACATTACTAACTTTAATTCTGAAATCTTCAAATGAAATATCATTTCCATTGATACTCCCTACATCTTTTGATGTACTGTTAAAGCTTCCACTGTTGAATAAATCGCCAATGATAAATGCAAATAATGCAAATGCGATTACTGCAATCATTAAAGCGGAACGTTGTCTAATATTTGATAAAACTGCCATTTTTATTGTTGTTAATTTTATATTCAGTTTGCGAAAATACAATTATCTAATTAATAATTATACTAGTAGCGTTTTATTTTACAAAAAAAATACTTTTATAAAAAAAATCACTCTTTTATGGTCAATTTGACCAATTCAATTTTCTTGTTTGTAGCCTCTTCTATGATAAAATGATAGGTTCCTATCACTATTACCTCCCCTTTTAACGGTATGTCATTATTAAAATCTACAATAAAACCACCTAGAGTACCATAAGAATCACTCTCTGGTATATTAAGCTTATATGTTTGATTCAAATATTCCACATCAAATCGAGCCGAAAAAATATAAGTATCATCACCCAGTTCCTTTTCGATTAATTCTTCGTCAGAATCATGTTCGTCTTCTATTTCCCCAAAAAGTTCTTCTACTATATCTTCAATAGTAACTATACCTGAAGTTCCTCCGTACTCATCCAACACCACCGCCACACTTTTTCGCTTTTTAGTAAGCAAATTCATGACATCTTTAATGTAAATTGTTTCAGGAACAAATTCAACAGGAATAACGACCGCTTTAATACTCTTAGGCTTCTTAAACAAATCAAAGGAATGCACGTAACCCACAATATCATCTAATGAATTTTCATAGACAACAACCTTAGAGTAACCAGTTTCAATAAATAATTCTTTAAGCTCCGCTATAGTATCAAACAAATCGATAGCTACAAGTTCCGTTCTAGGACTCATAACATCTCTAGCCTTTACACCTGAAAATTCCAGTGCATTCTGAAACATTTGTATTTCTGAATCGACCTCGTCATCATCCTCAACGCTACTCATTTGCTCCATAATGTAATTTCCAAGTTCTACTTTACTAAAATAAAGCTGTATCTGATCGCCATCTGTTCTAAAGAATTTTTTTAGAACAAAATCAGAAACCCAAATCAAGAAAGTAGAAATAAAATAAAACAGCACGTAGAAAATATAGGCCGGTAACGCAAAAAACTTGAATAAACCATTTGCGTAAATTTGAAAAAAGACTTTCGGTAAAAACTCAGCTGTTATTAGAACAATCAGCGTAGAAAGCACCGTTTGAATCAACAAATTCAATAAGTCAGAAAAATGATATCCTAGCGAATCTATCTGACGCATCAATAAAGCGCCCATAAAAAATCCATAAACCACCAATGCAATATTGTTTCCAATAAGCATAGCAGCAATAAATTTTGATGGTTTTTCGGTAAGTTTAGTAAGGATTTTAGAAAGAAAATTATCTTGCTTCTTCTCTATTTCTAGATATATTTTATTCGAAGAAATAAATGCAATTTCCATCCCAGAAAAAAAGGCACTTAGTATTAGACATAATATTATAACACCAATTTCCATAAATTATGATTGATCATTACGGTCCTGCATCTTCTTTGCATATTTTCTCCTGAAGAAAAACATAAAAATTGCAAGTCCGGCAATCATGACACTCAACCAAGGCGTGCCCTCAGGATCGTTCCATTTTACAATCGCTTCATAAATGAAGTACAAACCAAAAATAAGATAAATGTAAGGCGTGTATTTTAAGTAACCCATAGTATAGTTTTTGATATTTATTCAGCCGAATCAAATTCGCCTGTTAATCTTTGTGAATTGATAACCTTGAAATCTTTAGAAAAATCTATTCCTTGTCCATTTGAAGACCCTTTAACATCTGTAAATTTAAACTTTTTTTCAGTAAAAAACCATTCATTTTTTTGATCATAGTACAATTGCTCTGTTTCAAGCGTTTGCCCTTTCTCGGCAACAATCTTTACTTTTCCTTGCAAATCGATTATCCCCGTGATTTTATAGGAAATGGCATAATTTGATGTCACGCGGGTGGCTTTCCCTTTTTCATCGTACAATGTAATATCTATTCCTTTCGGAAATTCTGTAAAAGGAAAATCAATAGTTGAAAAATCTAACATCTTAGGACTAAGCAAAACAACCTTTATAAGTCCCGAATCAGTATATTTTAAATTCACTTTATCTGCATCCCCACTGGGCGTAAATTCCGTGACATTTATTTTTTGAACTTCTTTAAAATTACTTTCACACCCAAAAAACAGAGTCACAGCAAAAACTGTGACTAGGTTAAGTATTCTATGTGTTTTGAATAGATTCATACATCAATATAGACAAAGTGAAATGTAATTTAATACTTCTATTATTGGAATTTTCTTTGCACGAACCATTTGTCATTCAGTGAAAATCCTATACTAATATTAGCATAATTTTCCTGAACTAAACCCGCTGAAGTTGTTCCTTTTTTCCCCATTTCGAATCCAATATTTACATTAGAAATAGTCCCAGTAATTGGCAAACCAAGCCCTAATGTAAATCCAATATCGTTTATTGATTCTCCACTAACAACCAGACCCGTTTTTTCATACTTCAAACCCCCTCTGTAAACAATCCTTTTACCGTAGCTTGAAAAGGAGTTATAATCAGGAATAAAAAAACCTCCTAAACTCACACTCCCGTATTTACCATAACCTACGTTACCCGCATTATTATAAGCATTTGCTTGTGCTGAAGATTTTGAATAAGCCACTTTTCCACCAATTAACCATTTTTGCGACTCTCCAATACCAGCGCTCAAAGATATTTTACTTGGAAATTTTAACTCAAGTTCATCATTTTGCTCTTCAAGAACATCTACAACTGATAAATCATACCCAGAACTGTAAGTTACAGTAGATATATTTCTAGTATTTTTAGACGTTAGAGTGTTTTCTAATGTATAATTTAAACTAGTATATATATTTAATTTTTTGCTCAACTTAGCCTTATACATCGCTCCGATATCAAAATTTACTCCTGAAAAATCAGCGCTATTGCTCTCCGTAGTTCCAACAGGAGTACCGGTAATAAACTCCAAACTATTCGTTTCAATTTTTCCGAAATTGTACTGAGTATCAGCTCCTATACTAAAATTAGAATTTATTTTATAACCCACTCCAATAAAAGCTTTATTCAAACCTCCTGAACCATTGTAGCGTCTATTATTTGTATCTGTATCTTCCGAAATAGCTTCTATCTTATACCCTACAGAGGAATAAGGAATTAATCCAAATCCAACTCCTATTTTGCCGAAAGGCAATCCAACAGCAAGATAGTCTAACATTGTTCTTCTTGCCTTTTCACTATTACTCTCTGATTTTACTGTTGTAGTATTATAAGTTCCACCAAGTGCAAATGTTGTAAACTTTAAATTAGCAAAACTTGCAGGGTTTTGCAAGTTAATATGAATACTGTCTTGTTCGACCGCTACTCCTGCCATAGAACGACTTTCAACTGTTCCTTTAAACCTAACATCCCCAATTCCGTAATAAGAATAAGGCGAAGAAGTCCCTTCTTGAGCAAAAGAAACTAACGACAAAAGCAAACAAGCGCTTATTAAAATTTTTTTAATCATTTTTGATTTTATATTGAAATGTTTGGTTCAAACTTTCTAAAAGAAAATTTGAATTGGCAAATATGGTATTTTTTAATCGTTTAGCCAAAAATTCTGCATCCCCTCCCGTTAAAATTATTATAAAATTTGGACAAAGAGTACGATATTCATCTACGAAACCGTCAATCTCATAGGCCAAACCATTTACAACTCCCGAATGAATAGATTCTGAAGTTGACTTCCCCACTAAACCTTTAGGACTTTCTAATGACAACAATGGCAGCTTTGCCGTAAAATCATGTAATGACTTATAACGCAATTGCAATCCGGGAGCGATAGCACCCCCAAGGTATTTGTCACTCTCATTCACAAAATCAAATGTAATACATGTTCCGGCATCTATCACTAATCTGTTTTGCCCTGGAAACTGTAAAGTTGCTCCAACTGCTAGAACCATCCTATCTATTCCTAAAGTTTTTGGTGTTTCATACCCATTAACGAAAGGAAAAGGATCATCATGAGAAACAAAATGAACTGCGACCTCTTTTTCAAACTCTAAAAAAGACTGTTTTTCGATATTTCCGACCGATGCAACAACCAAATGAGAAGTATTTTTAAATTTTTTTAAAATATTTTTAATTTTTTTTTGGAGCTCTTCCTTCGAAAAAACAAACTGCTCCAAGAGGATATCATCCTCAAAAACAGCAGCTTTAATTCTTGTATTCCCCACATCAACTGTTAGAATCATAATTTGGATTTTGATTTTGCGAAGATACGAATTGATTTTTTTAAAAAAATGTATTGGATATATTAAAAAACATTCTATCTTTGCACCCGCAATCAACAAGCATTACAGCTTACGAAAAGCAACCAAATGGTACCTTAGCTCAGATGGTAGAGCAATGGACTGAAAATCCATGTGTCCCTGGTTCGATCCCTGGAGGTACCACTTTAAAACCCGAATAGAAATATTCGGGTTTTTTGTTTATATACGTTTTTCAATAAGGTACTACTTCAGTATCGATCAAAACTAAAACGACTCTTAATCATACAAAATTCAATTACTAAGAATCCATTTTTTTGGAAAGTGAAATTTTAATCGATTGCCATCTCTGGAATTTCAAAATCAATGATTAATCGGGCTGCGGTGGCTTTTATGATTTCTTCAACAGAAACTCCAGGCGCTCTTTCTACTAATCTAAAACCATTAGGCGTAACTTCTAAAACAGCTAACTCAGTAACTACCTTTTTTACACAACCAACACCGGTTAATGGCAGCGTACATTTTTTTAGAATTTTAGATTCTCCTGCTTTATTAACGTGCATCATTGCCACGATGATATTTTCGGCCGATGCCACTAAATCCATCGCACCCCCCATGCCTTTTACCATCTTTCCTGGAATTTTCCAATTGGCAATATCTCCGTTTTCAGATACTTCCATGGCACCCAAAATTGTCAAATCTACTTTTTGAGCCCGAATCATGCCAAAACTAAATGCCGAATCAAAAAAACTTGCCCCAGGCAAGGTCGTAATCGTTTGTTTTCCGGCATTAATGATATCGGCATCTTCTTCTCCTTCATAAGGAAACGGTCCCATTCCTAAAACTCCGTTCTCGCTTTGAAATTCTACTGAAATATCACCTTGAACAAAATTTGCCACCAGTGTAGGAATACCAATTCCTAAGTTCACAAAATAGCCTTCTTTCACCTCTTTAGCAATTCTTTTTGCTATCTGATTTTTATCTAAAGCCATGATTTAATTTCTTTTGCGTGTTGTACGTTGTTCAATTCTCTTTTCAAATTTCTCTCCTTTAAAAATGCGCTGCACCATAATTCCGGGTATGTGAATTTGGTTTGGATCCAATGCTCCTGCAGGCAGTAACTCTTCTACCTCAGCAATTGTGATCGTAGCTGCTCCAGCCATACATCCGTTAAAATTTCTCGCCGTTCCTTTAAAAATCAAATTCCCAGCCTCATCTCCTTTCCAAGCTTTTACAATTGCAAAATCGGCTTTGTATGCTAATTCCATAAGGTGCATTTTTCCGTTAAACTCGCGTACTTCTTTCCCTTCGGCTACTTCCGTTCCGTAACCTGCGGGAGTAAAAAAAGCAGGTATTCCGGCCTGAGCTGCTCGACACTTTTCGGCCAAGGTTCCTTGCGGAGTAAGTTCTACCTCTAATTCACCCGAAAGCATCTGACGTTCAAATTCTGCATTTTCGCCTACATAAGAAGAGATCATTTTTTTGATTTGTTTCTTTTGCAGCAATAGTCCTAGTCCAAAATTATCGACTCCTGCATTATTTGAAATACAGCTTAGATCGACTATTTCTTTTTTTACCAATTCAGCTATGCTATTTTCTGGAATTCCACAAAGGCCAAAACCACCTAACATAAGCGTCATTCCATTCTCGATTCCTTCCAGAGCTTCTTGCACCGTATTTACTTTTTTATTTATCATAATTTATCTTGTTTATTACCTATTAGAATTAAAAAAAAATCTGTCAAAATTACTTCTGACAGATTTAATCCAAACGAAACTAATTTAAAAAACCAAACCAAAATATTATTGAGCGCTCCAACCTCCGTCTAAAGTAAAAGTCGACCCTGTTATTGTCGTTGCGTGTTCGCCAGCCAAAAGAAGTGCCATTTCAGCAATAGCCTCAATAGGAATAAATTCTTTTACAGCCTGCTTTTTTAGCATAATCTTCTCTACCACCTCATCCTCTGAAAGATTATGTGCTTTGGCCTGATCCTTAATTTGGTTTTCTACCAAAGGTGTTCTTACATATCCAGGGCAGATTGCATTAGACGTTATATTATATGGTGCTCCTTCTAATGCCATTACTTTTGTCATCCCCACAACACCATGTTTTGCAGTCACATAAGCCGACTTGAACTCAGAAGCCCTAATTCCATGAACAGAAGAGATATTGATTATGCGACCAAACTTTTGTTCTTTCATGTATTTCCATGCTGCTTTACCAGCATAAAACACAGCATTCATATTAATCGCTATTATCTTTTCATACATTTCATTTGGGAAGTCCTCGATTGGAGACACATACTGAATCCCGGCATTATTAATCAAAACATCAATCGAGCCCAATTGCGACACTGTGTCTTCAACAAGCTGAGCAACTGCAGCTGACTCCAACAAATTAGCATTTGAATACCCCGTTTTTACTTTATATTTTTCTCCAATGTTTGATGCAATTTCAGCACCATTTGCTTCCAGTCCATGAAACATTATTTGGTAGCCGTTTTTTGCAAAAACTTTAGCTATCCCCAATCCGATTCCGCTGGTACTTCCTGTAATAAGAACTGATTTACTCATTTTCTAAAAAGTTTAAAATGATCTTGTTAAAAGCTTCGTGTTGATCCATTACAACTCCATGTCGTGAATTAGAAACAATAGCTACAGTTGCATTTTGCATTCTGGAAGCATACTCTTCTTTATAAGACACAGGCATATAGTCCATATCAGATCCAACTACTAGTGTTTTATGGGGAATAGTTTCTAGTTTGTCTCCTAGCCCCCATTCCATCAATGTCACAAATGTTTTGTAATATACTTCTGGATTATTTTTACCGCAACGTTCTTCAAATTCCTGTCGAAGCTTCTGTTGTTGTGGCTCAGGAAACATGTTTTTTGAAATTTCTTTGGCGAGCTCTTGAAGTCCTTTCATTTTTAGAAACGCAGTTCTACTTTCTAATAGTTCCGTCCCCATTTTTCCCATATTGTCAAAATCAGGTCCACTGTTGACAATTATTAGTTTGTCAACTATTTCCGGATGCGATACAGCCATTTGAAAAGAAACAGCTCCTCCCATGGAAAAGCCGACAAAAGAAGCTTTTTCAATCTCTAATTTTTGCAGCAACTGAAAGATATCTTCTGTTAAGAATTCAACTCCAAAATCATCGTTATTAATCCCTGATTTTCCATGACCTCTAAAATCAGGAATAATTAATCTAAATTTTTCAGATAAGACTGGGATTTGAAAATCCCAGTCTTTTATTGTTGAACCCAAACCATGAAGCAGCACTAGAGTTTCCCCACGACCAACATCTTCATAATTGATTTCTATTGAGTTAACCATTGTTTTTGGCATTCCAATTGTTTTTAGTTAACTACTTATTTTTTAGCAAAAAAGTCTATCGTATACTTCATCTCAACATTAAATAAGGTGCTGATTACTGGCGAAGCGACAAACTCTCTCACTTTTGCGTTGAAAAGATTCGTAAAACTAGCCCCAAACGACAAGCGATCTGTTGCATAATAACCCACGTTTGCATCAACTGTAAAACCACCTAATTGCCCGTAGTTCCATGTTCTTCCGTTTCTTGCATTTTCTACTACATCATTAGTTCCGTCACCGTTTAAATCCTGTGTTTTAGCAGCAATATTAATTCCTGAGAAGAAGTCATACTTTTGAACGTATCGTCCATAGATAGCACCATAGAATTTACCTTTGTTGTAGTGTAGCCCCACACTGAATTTGTGCGTTGGCGTATTGATTGGCAAATCCGTTTCAAGTACTTTTCCATCTTGATTCCCGTCATTACCTAGATCATTAGTATCTAAATCTCTTCCAAAATAGGAATAGTTGATTGTAGTTCTAAAAGCATCATCAAAATAGTAATTTAATCCAAGGTCAAAACCATAAGTATCTACTGCTCCAAAATTAGAATAAGTAAGTATATAAGCTCCATTAGAACCAGGAACTACCTCTCCAATTGGTTTATCTCCAACATAAGTTACCGTTCTTCCGTTTGTAGCGATGTTAACTAATGGACTAATGAATTTATCAGATTGGTTATAATAAGCATTTACATCAATAAAAAGTTGTTTCGAAAGCTTTCCTTTGTATCCTACTTCATACGAATTGATTGTTTCCACTTCTAATTTTGCTATTTTAGTTCCATCCGATAGGGTAAAACCTTCTCCATTCCCTAATACCAAACCACCAAATAAATTTCCTTTCAAATTCAGAATAGAAGGTACTGCCATTCCTTTCCCATAGGTTAGACGAAAAGTACCCGTTTCAAACGATTTTGTAATTGCAGCTTTAGGAAGAAAATTGGATCCATAAAAATCATGGTTATCTACACGCATAGCGGCTAAGAATGCCCATCCTGATTCTGGCGCTTTGTATTCAAATTGGGAATACACACCAGTTTGAGCTATCTTGATTACTCCATCCTGGTCTAATAAGTAAGTCCCTTTAGAATCGGCCATATCGTACTGATACTGAGCCCCAGCAGTTAAGTAGAAATTACTCCAGTTGTTATTATACTGCCCTTCAGCATTGTATCTTTTTGAAGCGTCTTTGAATAATGCTCCTCTTTGCAAGGGCACTCCTCCTGATCCTATTGGAAACCATTGTTCAGCATAAGATCTTCTTAAGGCCTCTTCCTCTGAAAAACCATTGTTGATAAAAGAAACATAATTTTGCGTTCTTTGGTTAATAGCGTAGGTTTTATCCGTTTTACTCCAGCTGTAATACGTATTCAAAAATAGACGTGGCGAAACATATTTCAATTGCGCTACATCAATAGACCAATCTTTAATTTGATTTCTACCAGCACTCGTTACTCCTAAGTTATTATTGTTACTATGTCCATAATAACTACTTAATTCTGAATTAGGAGTTAGTTTATAAAATAATCCAGCTCCATATTTTTGAGTATCAAACTTGCGGTCTAATTCTAACTCTTTATATGCTTTTGTACCCACATAAACAGAATCCGTGTAGTTGAACTCCGTTCCTTGTGATCTTTCAAAATGGAATTTATAAGCAAATTTATCAGAAACCGCCTGTGCATGACGCACTCTTGCCGTTAATACATCTTGGCTTCCCGCACCAATTGCAAAAGTAGTACCCTGGTATTTGAATGGATTTTTAGTAATAGTATTCACTAAACCATTGTGCGCATTTGGGCCGTATAGGGTTCCGTTTGGTCCCAATAAAATTTCGACTCTTTCCACATCATCCTTAGTCACGGTTTCCATAGATCCTAAAGGCAATCCCGTTGCTACTAAAGAAGACAAACGGTCGTCTGTTATCTGAAGGTTTTTAGAGTTGAATGCGGAGTTAAATCCCCTAATATTGATTCCTGTTCCCAAAACTCCTGTTCGAACAAAATCAACTCCTTTTTGTCTTGATGCTAATTCCCCTAAGTTGAAGCTTGAAAACTGCTCAATTTCTTTAGTTTTTATAACATTTACCGTGGCCGGAACCTCGGTCAGTTTTTGTGGCTTCTTGCCGGCTGAAACGACAACCTCGTCTAATTGCCCATAAGATTCTTCCATTTTCAGGTTCAGTTGCGTGGCCCTACCAGCTTGAATTGTTACTGATTGAGTAAAACCCTCAAAACCTACAAATGACACAGCTACTTTATAACTTCCCGCAGGAACTTTATCAATAGCAAACTTTCCATTTATATCTGTTACAGTCCCTATTTTAAGACTGACTATCTGAATCGTCGTTCCTGAAAGCGGCATACCGTATATATCAGTAATTGTTCCATTTAACGAGCCATTATCCTGAGCACAGATGAGCTGAGCAAACAGGACAAGAAAAAGGTAAAGATGTTTTTTCATTGGATTAAGTATTTGATTAGTAGGTGCAATCTAAAACGAAATCAAAGAGAGCTTTCCTACATTTGACGATTTTTTGGTATGACTATAATAATAAAAAAGCCCAAAACACACAGAGACTACATTAGACCTCCTTAATTTACTTGGAATTTTTCAGGTGTGACTTTAATTTTGAAAAAGCTTCGGGAAGATTTTTTGACAATCGATTTATCACTTGAATCATTAGATTCCTTTGGCTTTCAGAAATAATCATTCCCTTCAAAGGCTCTTTAATTTCTTCCAATAATCGAGCTGAATTGATTTTTCCCTCCATATAATTGGACAAGGAAACGCTCCATGTAATCGTAGGCACATAATTATCTCTTTTCCTGCGATCATTTTCAAGTTCCTGGAGTTTGTATTTTTGAAAAATTTGCAAAACGGCATCGTATTTTTCTTTTGTAATCAACACATTAAAATAAGACGTAAAGAAAAGATGCCAGCGGTGTTTTAGAATTGCTTCTTCGTTTTTCCTTAGAAAAAGACGCGCAATATTTTCAGCTTGTAAAAGTTGGCCGAATTCAGTCAATAATCGAATGTGATAGGAAGTGTAACTGATTTTTTGATGGTAATTGTGTGTCAACTCTGAAAGCGATTTGAAATTCTCCAAAAGCTCTAATGCTTTTTTGGGCTTATTGTTTTTTATCAAAATAGCGACTAAGTTATTCACATACATCAAGGTATCATCATTATCCTGACGAATAGAAAGAAATCCGAAATACTCTGCTTTTATCAGTTCATTTTCTTTACTGTGCAGCAAAACTCTATTAGCATAATAATTTGATAACAACCTGCGTGAATACATTTCGCCTCTACTGAAAAAGACATCAATTTGATCAAAAAGCAGTTTCAATTTCTGATTGTCGTTGTAATTTGTAAACATAAAAGCCAATAAAACAAAAGCCTGATACCTATTCCTACCATCAATTGTTGTGGTACTAAAAACTTTATACAACCATTTTTCCCAATATTTAGTTTCGCTATTCTTGAGCGTATATTGGTTAGTAATTTCAGTGGTTGCCTGATAGAGTTTATCCTGAATTGTTTTTGCTTTTGTAAAATGGGGCGAAAATAGCTCCAGAAAATCTGCGATAATTTGATGATCATTGTACCTCATCCGGATCAAAACATAAGCTCTGTATTCTCGGGCTAATTCATAAAGGTTCTGGAAGTTGTAGTCGAGTTGTTTGTAGTTTTGAATGTATTGAAGAAAGTGGTCTTCTTCTAATGACGAAATTGTGTCAGTTAGAATTTTCTTTTTATAAAGCATAATCCATTCGGTAGTCAGGTCGACATCGATGAAAGTTAGCTTTTTTTCCATCCAGTTTTTAATATAATTGTACTTTCTCTTATCGATATTTTCGTCGAAAGAAATAAAAACGCTCTGCGAAAGTGCATTTTTGACAACTTGATTAAAAATTTGCTGTTTTTCCTCATCCTGAAAATTATGAATCAAAGCGAGGTATTGCGCTTCATGCGGCAGGATTTTTTTGCTGAGCTCAGTAAATTTTTTTAGTTTAATCTTCATTAAATAACCTTATGACTTTTACTCTAACCAAGTTGTAATTATACGATTTACTTCGGTAGGTTTTTCAAACTGAACAAAATGCCCACTTTCGGAAACAAAGTGTAAGGTACTGTTTTTGATCTTTTCCTGTGCGATACCGCCTATTAAATTTGTTGTCAAATTTGGATTTAAGTACCTATTCGGAATCAGATTATCGTTTTCTCCAAAAACCACTAATGTTTTCACTGCAATCAAATTCAGTTCTGCATGAGTAGGCTCGTCTAACATCCCTGCAATACTTTTTACAATTGCATCACAATATTCCGGAAAATCAGCGGCTTGCTTAATTCTTTTTCGATCAGAAATCATCGTTTGCGCTTCTTCAGGCAACTTAAAAAAATTGAGTTGATAATTACGGTCAATCTGCTCGTCTGTAGTTTTAGACACCATATCAGCAGTTACAGCATTTTTCATCAAAAGAGCCTGTTGCGCATTGAATTCTTCTATTCCTGCCGGAGCAATTAGAATAAGTTTTTTTAGTTTTTCAGGATGCTTTAAAGCTAATTTAATAGCCGCCTGTCCACCCATAGAATGCCCTGCCACAATAACATTTTTCAATTTCAGTTTATCTATTAATTTCACCACAATATCAGCATAATAAGTGGGCGTATAAGCTGGTGCAACTTTCGATGATTTACCAAAACCCGGTAAGTCTAATGCTACGCAGGTATATTTATCTTTCAAGTTTTCAATATTGCGAGACCAGGCATCAGCATTACTACTCAAACCGTGAATAAAAACTATCGTTTGCTTTCCTTTACCTTCCTTAATGTAGGCAATTTCCAAATTATCAATACTGGTATAATGAGTGGCAAACGTATAATCTGAGGTGATATTTTTCATGGTTTCAGCTTTTTGAGAAAAAGAAACAGTACTGATGACAAGACTTAAAAACAAATACATTTTGATCATGATTTTGGAATTAATGAGTTAAAATATTCATATAGTTTTTTACGCGAGACTTTACCTAAACTCGTCAGCGGAATTTCATCTAAGATAAAAATGTATTTCGGGTGTTTGTAATCTGCTAAATTAGCGCTGAGAAAATCATGGACCTTTTCACTCGTAAGTAACGCATCATTACGTGTCACAAAAGCAATACTACATGACCCCCATTTTTGATCTTTTACAGGTAAAACCAGAGCTTCTTTGATACCTATTAATTTTTCTATGCAAAACTCAATCTCTTGCGGATAGATATTTTCTCCACCGGAAATATACATATCATCTTTTCTCCCTTTTAGGTACAAATATCCTTCAGAATCGCTGCACACTAAATCGCCCGTATGTAACCAGCCGTCTTTAATTTTATCCCTTGTAGCTACTGAGTTGTTCCAATAACCAGGAGTTATAATATCTCCCTGAATACATAACTCGCCAATTTCATTTTCTTTGAGCCTTTTTCCATTTTCATCTATGATTTTAATTGAAAGATAAAAGTTAGGTTTACCAATAGAATTTGGTTTTAATAACGCCATTTCATGATGGAGAGAAGTGATGCTTGGTCCAGCTTCCGTTAAGCCGTAACCAGGTCTAATATCAATATTTTTTTCTGTTTTCCAATGTGAAACCAATTCAAAACTAACCATTTCTCCTCCCGAAATGATATAACGCAAATCAGCTAATTTTGCTTTTTGAAACATAGCAGTTTTTTGCATCATCGTCAACATTGTTGGCAAAGCCATAAACAAAGTTGTTTTATTCTCTTCCAAAAGATATAAAACGCGTTCAGCATCAAATTTTTCTACCATCCCAATGTGTGCCCCTTTGTGCAATAAAGGAGTAATAAAAATATTCCACCCTGAAGTATGATAAGGCGGTAGCGCATTAATAGTAGAATCCTTGAAAGTGATTCCCAATTGCATTGAGGTATTCAAACTGTTCCAAAACAACATTTTATTGGTATACAAAACACCTTTTGGCATTCCAGTTGTTCCTGAAGTATAAAAAAGAAATAGCGGGTTACTCTCTTTTATTTCTTTTTTAATTACGAAAGCGGATTGCTCTTCTCTTTTGAAAATAACCGTCAATTCCGAAACATCATAAAAAGGAATATTTAATGCCCCAAAATTAACTTTTGCCTCCTGGGCTTTACTGTAAATCAATAAAGAGGGACGACAGTCGGCTATTAAACCTTTGATTTCAGCCTCTGAAAGCCGATAATTCAAAGGAGTCAGTATTGCGCCTAACCTTTGGCATGCCGAAAAAAGCACGAGATAAAAAGGGCCGTGCTCTGCTAAAACAGCAATTCGATCTCCTTCCTGAATATTTATACTAATTAGATGGTTTACTACATGGTTAGCATAGTTATAAATAGCCGCATAAGTGTAACTCTCCTGATCATCATATGATGTCACAGCTATCTTATCAGGCGTATAATCAGCCCATTTCGCAATCCAGTCTAAGGTATTCATATGTTGGCAGTTTTATTACTTAATTTATAAAAAATCAATCCAGTACATAAGGAAGTCAAAATTGCAATCGCTGCTGATACTCCAGGATTATTTACAGTCTCTTGCATATAAGGTGTGATACGTAAATAATAAATTCCAAAATGGGACACTAAAGCCACTACACTAGCGGTAAAAACCACTTTTATAGGCACTTCTTTAAAAAATGTACCAAACAAAACTGGAACAAAAGCTGCAGCAAAATAAGCATAAACTCCATTTTGAGCAAAAATAGCGACACTTAATGCTGGATGTTGAATTTGTTCCCAACTTAAAATAAAACTAACAACGGCTAGCAACACAATTACCACCTTATTGATTAAAAATGATTTTTCTTTCGATTTTGGAGCTACTGTTCCAATAATATCTGTTGTAATTGTAATGGATAATGACTGAATCAAACTCTCTAAAGTAGATAAGCCAGCAGAAATAAGCCCAACAACTACCAATACTCCTGCAGCTACAGAGAATTTAGTAACCACATAAGTAGGAATTATTTCATCCATTTTTAGAGGCTTGCCATCAACAGTTAAATCAGGAAAAGTTAGTCGCGCGTATAGCCCCACAAACACAACCAAAAAATAAATCGACATAAAAAATATACTGCTAAGCAAGTATAAATTTACTTTAGAAGGATCTTTTAGCATCAAGGACTTAGTAATAATATGAGGCTGACAAACAATGGCTACCCCAATCACGATTTGTGCAAAAATAATTTCGAAATAATCCCTAAACAAAAAACTGCTTTCATTTGTTGTTTGTGTCAATTTAGGGTCAATCGCGTTTAGCTGATCTATAAAACCTGAAATGCCATTTTCAAAAAACTCTCTTCCGGAGTAAAGCATCATAATAGCCACTATGAGCATTATTATCGCTTGGATAGTATTGGTGTAAACCATAGAATTAGCTCCTCCAAACATCATATAGCCGAAAACAAAAATCGTAATTCCCATTAAGACATAAAAGGGATCTGCTTGTAGTGATTTAGAAATTACCTGTGTTAAACCAACATTAATTAGAACAATAAAAGTAATCAATAACAAAGCAATAACACCGAAGAAAAACTTGTATGAATTACTATTATAACGGTTCCCCATCCATTGTGCCATCGTAGTTGCTTTTACCTTACTACCGTATTTTGCAAAGCCTTTGGTAAAAACGATGAGAGAAATAATTGCCGCTATTGGCATTACAATTCCAAATGAAATGAATCCGGAAACCCCGTACAACGCAATAAACCCTGGATTAATTACAAAAGTAGCCGCACTTGTCATCGAAGCAGCTAATGACAAACCAACGACCCACGAAGGGAAGCCCATATTACCCACCGCATAATCAGAAATACTTTTTGCTTTTAAAGCGCCTCTGACAACAAAGAACAAAATAACTAGAGCATATAAGACTAATATTATACTGATATACAGCGTCCAATTTTGGGAATCCTTCATATTTTCGAAATTTATCTATAACAAAAAAAGACAATTAATGACTACAGTTCTATACCAGTGTATTAATATCCAAGTGTGACTATTACAATTAAAAACTAATTTTAATGTAAAACGTCAATAAAAACGATCATTAAAGAACAGTGTGACTTAAAATTATATTGAAAATCATCATGTTTCAAGTCCATTCTAAACGTCCTAAATTTTTGAATATGCCCGCTATCACACTTATGATTGAACCTTAACAAAGATGATTACTACTTCCATTTGTTTTTAAGTCGTAAAAAAATCAATGCTGTTATATATGCATCGCCAATCGCTGTGTGTCGATCACTTGTTTGAATTTTAAAAATGCCACATAATTCATCCAAACCAGTATGCTGATCTTCCTGCAGTCCTTTAAATTTTTGATACATCAAATCAGTATCGATACTTCTATTTTTGAGTTTACCCAGCCCCATCCGTTTTAATGCTTCATTTATCATTTTAACATCAAAACTCACATGATGACCCACAAGTACCGCATCCTTTATAAAAGCGAGAAATTCCATTATTGCTTCGGTCTCTGCAATTTTTACTTCCTTACCCTCCTTTAAAATCCCATGAATAGGCACTGTTTCTTTCTTAAAAATATCTTGCGTCAAAAACAGTTCTAAATAATCGTTTACGCTAATGGTGTTTTCATAAATACCAACAGCACCAATAGACAAAACAACGTCTGTTCTATAATTCAAGCCTGTAGTTTCTGTATCAAAAGCCACAAGCCGCCGCTCTAAATCGTTTTTTACTTTAGAGTCAAAACAGGACAAATAGCTTTTCCAAAATTCAGGATAGACTTTCGTATCTTTTTTAAACCAATCGAATAGCTTCATTTACGTAAAATAAGTGAGTTGAAATCGGGTTTTGAGAATTTCCTGTACATCATGAATCGGCTGAAAAGCATTTTTAAGTTTTAGCCTATCCAGTTTTGACAATTTATTTAAATCCAGGTATCTTCCACCGGAATTATTTGCAAAACCTTCTTCACTTCTAAATTTTAGCAAAACAGAGAATGCATCAGAACAAGCCTCGTAAATCGCAGCATTTTGAGGTTCTAAAGCTGCCAATTCTTTAAATCGTACGAGAGTATTATTTGTTCCTGTGATTTTTTGATCCAAGCACAACAATCTGGCAGCATCAATTAAAGGCATTAAGCCACGGCCTTTAACATCAAAACTATCTTTATGTTCGCCATCTTTCTCTACTAAGAACTGCCTGAAAAAACCAAGTGGAGGCGGGTTTTTCATAGCATCACCTCCCAAGTATGCAAAGAAAATCTGATTGTTAGCTACATTTTTAAAAATAGCCTCCGTGATTGAATCAACCAACTCTTTATTGCCATAAACAAAGTCATAATCAAAAAATATGGAGCACATTAAAATCCCTTTCTCTCCCGGACTATTGATCCAGGTAGCATATTGATCCTTCCATTCAGTTACAGACTTGCACCATAATGGATTACTCGCCATCATTTCTGCAGGACAAAATTCGTAGCCAACAACATTTAATATATTGGTCACATTTTCCGCTAATTGAATAAAATATTTCTTAACCTCATCGTGTTTTTCTGCAGCTACATCTTCAAAAACCAAAGCATTGTCTTGATCTGTCAATAACAATTGCTCTTTTCTTCCCTGACTCCCTATATTCAACCATGCAAATTGAACAGGAGGCTGTTGCTTCATTTTTAAAACAGACAACTCAATTGCTCTTTTTGTAATAGCTGAATTAATCTCCCCTGTAATCTGGCAAATATGACCAATAGGAATATTTTCATCCAAAGCATTCTGAATTAATTGCGTTAGGTTTTCTCTAATCCCTTTAAGCTCTTCTGCTGTGTTTGCCCGTTTTGTTTGTTTTATAAGTACTCCTGGATTATTCGCCTGAGCAGTAAAAACATCATGTTCAGAAATAATTCCTATGATTTCTGACGCTGGCGTACCATCTGACGTTACACATAGATGCCCAATATTGTGCTGCATCATCAACAACTGGACTTCAGCAACAGATCGATTTACCGCTACAGTAATTACGGGTGCCGACATAATTTGGTCTGCACTATCATTTATAGAAAACATTCCCGTAGCAATTTTAGAACGTAAATCTTTGTCGGTAATAATACCTATTGGCAATCGATTCTCTTCAATAACAACACTGCCTATTTTATACTTTACCATAATTTCAGCTATGGCCTTTACGGTTTCTTTTCCGTTAGCTGTAATAGGATTTTCAGTATGCGAAATAGGTTTGAAATACTGAATTACAGCATCTTGTTCATTATAGATTATATTTTCTGAAATCAATTTTCCCTTATTTTCTTTGTCGTAGGGATTTCGTGTATTAGAAGCAAAACTCTCTAATAAAAACTCAGATACCTCTGGATTTTGAAAAACATACTTTTTAAAAACAGCAATAGGAATCGCGTAGAGCAAACTTTCTTCTCGAGCCATGGCGTCCATCAGATAATTATCCTTGGCAAAAAAAGGTCGGAGTCCCAAAATATCACCTTCATCACATTTATCGATAAGAATTTCTTTTTCGTCATAAGAAATCGACAAACCCACTGCTCCGTCTTTAACAATATAAAAAAAGGAATGCGGTTGGTCATTCACATTAAAAAGCACCTGATTCTTTTCCAAATAAACCACCTGCGATTCTTTAGAAATCACAATCAAATCAGGCATGCTAAGACTTAAAAAAGGAGGGTGTTTTTTTAAAAAATCGGCTATTCGCTCTGCTATTGAGTTTTTCATAAACTTATTATTGATATCTAAAATTACACAAAATAGACAAGGTTCTGACTAAAGGCTAATTAAACTGTAAAAAAAATAAAGGTAAATCGCGCTTAAAAGTGCCAAAACCCTAACAAATCAACACTAAAAATAAGTTATCTATAAATTAAAAGCATTTTATTTACATTATTCTTTTAAACATAATTGCTAATTTACTATATTTATGCAAATTTTATATACATGGAGATTTTAGCCTGCCCAAAATGCCAAGGAAACCACATCATAAAAAGTGGCGTAATCAACAACAAACAAAGGTATTTATGTAAAAAATGTAATTATTTTTTTACTGTTAACAAAATCGGAAAAAAGATAGACGATTACTATGTCACCAAGGCACTCCAACTATATCTCGAAGGATTGAGTTATCGCGAGATTGAGCGTATTATTGGGGTATCGCATGTAACTGTTAGTAACTGGGTAAAGTCTTTTAATATAAAAAAACCATCTCACGCTAACTACCACCCTACTTATAAGATTTTTAATCACTTAGAACTAGTCGAATACATCAAAAACAAAGATTTACTATCAGGAGCAGGTATGATAATAACCGAGCTCGGGGATAAGTTCATGCTTATAAAATGGGAACGTTTTAAAGATTAACTATAGTTGTTTACATCTATATATAGCTTACTTTTTTTTCTTAACAAAAAATTAGACTTTGGTACTCTAGAAACTAACCATTTCTCCTAACCAAACTAAAAGTTTATTATGAAAAAAGTTTATTTGATCGCAGCAGTCCTGCTTTTATCTTTAAAAGGCTTTTCACAAGGCTCTCCTGATTATGGAGCCGGAATGAAATTTAATCTTAATGAGGATGGCTCAAAGTACCTTAGAGTATTGTCATGGGCCCAAATTTGGGGACAATACAATTCTGACCGTCCACTTGACGGTAACGGCAATGAACAAGCTGATCTGGACTTCAGCGTAAGAAGGGCACGTGTATTGATTTACGCGCAAATTAATAAAGACTTTTTAATTGTAACTCATTTTGGACTTAACAGCCTAAACGTAGATACAATGAGTCCAACAGGAAAAGGGGATGGTTCCCAACTATTCATGCATGATGCTTATGTGCAATACAGTCTTGGAAAGGACAATGCAGTTGGAGGAGGATTACATTACTGGAACGGAATCTCTCGTTTAAATAATCAAAGCACATTAAACCTAATGACACTGGATAACCAAAGACAAGCATGGGCAACTCTTGGTTTATCTGATCAATTTGCCAGACATATTGGAGCATTCGCAAAAGGTGCTTTTGGTAAATTTCAATATCGCGTTGCCATAAACGGTGCATCTACAAATAATTTACAAGCCTCTACAGTACCTGTAAACAATGGCGCAGCAACTTACACTGGCGCTAGATTACTAGGCTCAAAAGAAGCAGGAAGAACATACGCTGGTTATTTTGAATATGGCTTTTTAGATTCTGAAAGCAACTTTTTACCTTATAAAGTAGGTACTTACTTAGGAACAAAAAAGGTCTTCAATATTGGAGCTGGTTTCTTCTCACACCCTAATGGTTCCGTTATAGCTGATGCCGCTGGAAATTTGAGCGGAGAAAACGTTACAATTTTTGGACTAGATGCTTTTTACGATGTGCCAGTAGGGACAAAAGGCGCCGCTCTTACTGCTTATGCCTTATATCAAAACACCGATTACGGAAAAGATTATAGACTAGGAACAACTTATGAAACTGGATCAATGGTTCATGCCCATCTGGGTTATGTTCTTCCTGGAAAATCAAAAACTCGTTTTCAGCCGTATGTATCTTACGATGAAAGACAAATAGATGCCATAAACGATAATGCTTCTCAATTTGGCATTGGAGCAAATGCATTTTTTAGCGGTCACAATTCTAAACTGACTTTAGAATACCAAACCTTAAAATATGCTACAAACAAAGCAGTAAATACACTTACGCTGCAAGCAATGATTTACCTATAATCTATTAACTTTTTAATCACAACTATCATGAGCGATAAACAAGACAACGCAACTGCGTATTGGAAGGAAAACCTAAGATACCTTCTGATATTATTAAGCATTTGGTTTGCTGTTTCCTACGGAGCAGGAATCCTTTTCAAAACTGCATTAGACTCCATTAAGTTAGGTGGCTTCCCACTTGGTTTTTGGTTTGCACAACAAGGTTCTATTTATGTATTTGTCATACTGATATTTGTCTATGTTCGACTAATGAACAAGCTAGACAAAAAATACGGTTACGACGAATAATTTAAAAACTATAAAAAAATAAAACATCATGGATTTACAAACTTGGACCTATATACTCGTTGGAATAACATTTACGCTCTATATCGGGATTGCAATTTGGTCTCGTGCGACATCGACTAAAGAATTTTATGTTGCTGGTGGAGAAATTTCACCATTAGCAAATGGTATGGCTACGGCCGCTGACTGGATGAGTGCTGCTTCCTTTATATCTATGGCCGGAATCATCTCCTTTGATGGATATGACGGTGCCGTCTATTTAATGGGTTGGACTGGTGGATATGTATTACTAGCACTTCTACTTGCACCTTATCTGAGAAAATTCGGGAAATTTACTGTGCCGGATTTCATTGGAGAGCGTTACTATTCTAATAGTGCTAGAACCGTTGCTGTCGTTTGTGCGCTAGTTGTTTCATTTACTTACGTAGCTGGACAAATGCGTGGTGTGGGTCTCGTATTCTCTAAATTTTTAGAAGTTGATATTAATACTGGCGTTATCATAGGAATGGTAATTGTTTTGTTCTACGCCACGCTGGGAGGAATGAAAGGAATCACTTATACCCAAGTAGCACAATATTGTGTTTTAATATTTGCCTTCATGGTTCCAGCTATCTTTATTTCGATACAAATGACAGGAAACCCAGTTCCACAATTAGGAATGGGAGCAACAATCACAGGAACTGACACTTATTTAATTGACAAATTAAACGGTCTTTCTACAGATCTTGGGTTTGCAGTTTATACCGATGGTACAAAATCAATGATCGATGTTTTTGCAATCACATTAGCCTTAATGGTGGGTACGGCAGGATTACCTCACGTAATTGTACGTTTCTTTACCGTTAAAAGAGTAAAAGATGCAAGAAAATCTGCGGGATATGCTTTGATCTTAATTGCCATATTATATACTACTGCACCAGCAATTGCTGTTTTTGCAAAAACAAACTTAATCGAAACTGTTAACGGAAAAGACTATACTTCAATGCCAGCTTGGTTTACTAAATGGGAGAAAACAGGTCTATTGACATTTGAAGATAAAAACGGAGACGGAAAAATTCAATATTACAATGACAACTCTAAAGACGCTGCATTTTTAGCAGCGGAAGAAGCAAAAGGAAATAAAGGTAGTGAGCTGATTATCGATAAAGATATCATGGTTCTTGCTAATCCAGAAATTGCCAACTTGCCTAACTGGGTTATTGCATTAGTTGCTGCTGGAGCATTAGCTGCTGCCTTATCTACTGCTGCTGGTTTATTACTAGTAATTTCAGCTTCTGTGTCTCATGATATTATCAAAAAAATGATCAACCCTAATATTTCTGAAAAAGGAGAACTTTGGGCTGCTCGTGGAGCCGCAGCTGTTGCTGTAATTATTGCAGGTTATTTTGGTATCAATCCTCCAGGCTTTGTGGCCGCAGTTGTGGCGCTCGCTTTTGGACTAGCCGCTGCCTCTCTTTTCCCTGCAATTATCCTTGGTATTTTTGACAAAAAAATGAATAAAGAAGGTGCTATATCAGGTATGGTTATCGGATTATTATTGATGCTTTTCTACATGTTGAAATTCAAATTTGGACTTTTTGATGGTGGAAAAGATGCTGTTGCTGGCTTAAAAGAAAGCTGGTGGTTCGGAATTTCTCCTGAGGGTTTTGGAACCATAGCAATGATTGTAAACTTTGCCGTAGCATTTGCTGTCAAAAGTTTCACACCAGAACCTCCACAAGATGTTCAGGATATCGTAGAGCATATTAGAATTCCTTCTGGTGCTGGAGAAGCAACACACTAGAAATTATTAAATAGGTTATAAAAATATTTTTAAACTATACAATCTCTACATTTGTTTGTAGAGATTGTATTATTTAACACCATGAAAAAAAGACACGAACAAAAGTTGGTTATCCTCTCAATGCTTTTAGTATTAGCACTGAATATTCCGCTATTGCTATTATTTGACAATTCAAAGTCTCTCTTTGGTTTTCCAATTATCTACGTGTATATCTTTTCAGCATGGTTGTTCTCTATAGCGATCTCATACATAATCATAAAAAAATATTATGAGTAGTATTGGTCTTATATTGATTTTAGGGCTCTATGTATCTATCCTCTTTTACATAGCGCATTGGGCAGAAAAAAGGAGTAATTCTAAATGGACTACTAATCCGTATATCTACTCATTTTCCTTAGCTGTATATTGCACGGCTTGGACTTATTATGGAAGTATTGGAGTGGCTGCACAATCAGGTCTAAGCTACCTGCCTATTTATTTAGGTCCAATTATCATCATTCCAACTTGGATGATTATCCTTAAAAGAATTGTACGCATCTCAAGAGTAAACAAAATATCCAGTATTGCTGATTTTATTTCTTTGCGTTATGGAAATAGTAGATTTCTGGGTGCACTAGTAACCTTAGTATGTATTTTTGGTATTTTACCGTACATTGCTTTACAACTAAAATCCATTTCAGACACTTTTAATATTGTAACTAATACACAGTCGAGTTCTAATATTTTTAGTGATACCACCACTTACGTTTGCATCGCACTCGCATTATTTGCGTCCTATTACGGGACAAAATATGTAGATGCTTCCGAAAAAAGACACGGAATCGTTACCGCTGTTGCGATGGAGTCTATCTTAAAATTAGTCTTCTTTTTAATCATAGGTATTTATGTTACCTACTTTGTGTTTGATGGCTTTGATGACATCTATGCTAAAGCAGCATTACTTGATAATTTTGACAAAAAAAATACTATTGGAGGATTAACAGAAGGTATCAACTGGTTTTTTCTTTGTGTTTTGTCCATGTTTGCTATTTTTCTATTACCAAGACAATTTCATACTGCTATTGTCGAGAACAATAAGGAAACACACATTAGAACAGCAATATGGCTTTTTCCACTGTATTTATTACTTTTTAATATTTTCGTTTTTCCTATCGCTTGGGGTGGAAACATTCTTTTTGAAGGACAGGGCTTAAATGCAGATACCTATTCGCTATTAATTCCACAATTTTTCAACAACAACGTTCTTACCGTTTTAGTATTTCTAGGAGGGTTTTCGGCTGCAATTTCCATGATTATTGTTTCGTCAATCTCCTTATCCACTATGCTTAGTAACAACTTATTAATTCCTTATGGATTTGTAGGTTCGTTAGAGAACTCTTCGCAGAAAAAAAACAACAAACGAATATTGAACTCTAGGAAAATTGCTATTTTCTCATTGATTATTTTAGCTTATTTTATCTATAGATTTTTTGTTTTAGATTACTCATTAGTTTCAATAGGTCTAGTTTCATTTGTAGTTATTGCGCAATTAGCACCTGCTTTTTTTGGTGCTTTATTTTGGAAAAGAGGATCTAAAAAAGGGGCCGTAACAGGAATTATTCTTGGTTTCCTTGTTTGTTTTTACACTTTATTGCTTCCGTATGCTATAGGAATCACGTCTTCTTCTAGCACATTCATTCAAGAAGGACCTTGGGCAATTGAAATATTAAAACCTTTTCAGCTTTTTGGACTGGATTATTTAGAGCCTATCCAACATGCCTTTTTTTGGAGTTTGTTGCTAAACTCGATGAGTTACCTCGCCGTTTCAGTGAGTTTCAAAGGAAATTACAGAGAGCGCAACTATGCTGAAATGTTTGTGGACATTGATAAATACATCACAAATCATGAGAATGCATTTGTATGGAAAGGAACCGCCTACATCTCTGATATTCAAAAAGTGTTGCGCCGTTTCTTGGGTGAGGAAAGAACAGAACGCGCCTTAAACATTTTTAACTTGAAATACAGTATCGACAAAAACATTACTACTGCCGATGCCCGATTTATAAAATTTGCAGAGAATCTATTGACTGGTCATATTGGTACGGCTTCTGCCAAAATTTTAATTTCAAGCGTAATTAAAGAAGACAAAATTAGCCTTCCTGAAGTATTGCGCATTCTAGAGGAGTCAAAAGAAAACATAATTATCAACAAAAAATTGACCGATACTTCAAATGAGTTAAAGAAAATAACAGATCAGTTAAAAAACGCAAATCAGGAATTGATAAATAAAGACATTCAAAAAGATGAATTTCTGGATACTGTTACGCATGAACTGAGAACGCCTATTACTGCAATACGTGCGGCAACTGAAATCCTGCATGATGACGATGATGAAATTCCAAATGAATTAAGAAAACAATTTCTAAAAAGTATTATATCAGAGTCTGATCGTTTGAATCGTCTGATTGATAAAATACTGGATTTAGAAAAATTTGAAACAGGGAAGCATAAAATTTACTTGTCAAAAAATAACATTTCAAAAACCATAAAAAATACGATCGATTCAGTAAGACAGTTAATAAATAACAAAAACATTACTATTATATTTAATGCCGCTTCAGAAGAAACAAAAGCCTTTTATGATGAGGAAAGAATCATTCAGGTTGTTCATAATTTAGTATCAAATGCCATAAAATTTTGTCCTACAACAGATGGAGAAATTACGATTACGGTAACTGAGAATACCAAAGACATAGCTGTCCGCGTTCATAATAATGGCAAAGGAATAAAGGTAGAAGAGTTTGAGCCCATATTTGATAAATTTTATCAATCTCGAAATCAGAATGTAAAAAAACCTATAGGAAGCGGTTTAGGACTTGCGATTTGCAAACAAATTATAGAACACCATAAAGGAAGTATTTGGGTCGAAAGTACCGAAGGAAATGGCGCTACATTTATTTTTACATTACCCAATTATAATACAACTGAAAACCAACAGAGATGAAGAAAATTTTAATTGTAGATGACGAGCCCAATATTGTTATGTCTCTGGAATATACATTCAAGAAGAATAATTTTGAAGTTTTCATCGCACGGGACGGACAAGAAGCATTAGATATACTGAATAAACAATTACCAGAGGTAATCATTCTAGATGTCATGATGCCCATGGTTGATGGTTTTGCCACATTGGAACAAATAAAAAAAGACGAACGATTACAACATTGCAAAGTCATCTTCCTATCAGCAAAGAACAAGGAGAAGGACATTGAAAAAGGACTATCATTAGGAGCTAATCTTTATGTCACAAAGCCTTTTTCGATAAAAAAACTAGTGGAACAAGTACAAGAATTAATTCAATAATTAAGATATTACTATTATGAATTACAATGAATATTACGCAAAAAGCATCACTCAACCTGAAAAATTCTGGAAGGAGCAAGCAGGCACAATAGAATGGTACAACAAACCTGAAATCATTTTGTCAGAAGACGAGAACGGTTATCCACTATGGTATAAGGACGGTGAACTAAATATGTGTTACCTCGCCCTCGATAAGCACATCCAGGATGGCTACGGTGATCAGGTGGCAATTATCTACGATTCCCCAGTAACCCAAACTGTAAAGAAATATACTTTTTCTGAAGTAAAAAACGAAGTAGCAAAACTCGCTGGAGGGATGCAATCCTTAGGGTTAAAAAAAGGACACACCGCTATAATTTACATGCCAATGATTCCCCAAGCAGCCTTTGCAATGTTAGCTTGTGCTAGAATTGGCGTAACCCATTCCGTGGTTTTTGGTGGTTTTGCCCCACATGAATTAGCGATAAGAATAGACGATTGCAAACCTAGATTGATTATAACCGCCTCCTCTGGAATAGAAGTGGACCGACTAATCACCTACAAACCACTAGTGGATGAGGCTATTGAACTGGCTTCCCACAGACCAAAAAAAGTAATCGTATTCAATAGAAAATTAGGAGCCCGAGTTCCATTTAAGAAATATGATGTGGATTATGATGCATTAATTTATGGCTCAGAAGAAGCGCCCTGTGTACCTGTTAGCGCCACACATCCATTGTACATCCTGTACACTTCTGGAACAACTGGGAAACCAAAAGGAGTAGTAAGGGACACTGGCGGATGCGCAGTTGCCTTAAAATTTTCGATGCAAAAAATATACAACATAAAAGAAGCCGAAGTTTTTTGGGCGGCTTCAGATGTAGGTTGGGTTGTAGGACACAGCTTTATCGTTTATGGTCCTTTAATTAATAGAAACAGTACTATTATTTTTGAAGGAAAACCAATAAAAACACCAGATGCCAGCACTTTTTGGAGAATTATTGACGAACACAAAGTAAATGCAATGTTTACGGCACCGACAGCTATTCGCGCCATTAAGAAAGAAGATCCAAATGGGGATTTTATAAAAAAATATGATTTAAGCTCTTTAAAAACACAATTTCTGGCTGGAGAACGTTGTGATGTTCCCACCTTAGAATGGTATAACCAACACATTCCTGCTCCAGCAATTGACCATTGGTGGCAAACTGAATCAGGATGGCCTATGATTGCAAATATGATAGGAGTTGAAACTTTACCAATAAAACCAGGTTCTGTAGGTAAGGCAGTTTGTGGCTACGACATTAAAATATTTGATGAAGAAGGAAATGAAGTGCAAGCAAATCAGCAAGGATATGTGGTGGTAAAACTACCCCTACCTCCTGGAACGCTACTTGATTTATGGAATGATAGTCCACGATTTAAGTCAGGCTATTTAAAACAATTTCCTGGTTATTATTTTTCAGGTGATGGAGGATATAAAGATGAAGACGATTATATTTACATCACCGGAAGAGTCGATGATGTCATCAATGTTGCGGGACATCGTCTTTCGACAGCCGAAATGGAAGAAGTAGTTGCCTCGCATCCATCGGTAGCAGAATGTGCCGTTATTGGCATTAACGATGCCCTAAAAGGACAAATACCTTTGGCATTGGTGGTAACTAAATTATACGACGATACAGAACATTTTCAATTAGAACATGAAATTATCAAGATTGTACGCCAAAAAATAGGAGCTGTCGCTTCTTTGAGAAATGTGGTTGTCGTAAATCGATTGCCAAAAACACGTTCCGGTAAAATTCTCCGGAAACTCATGCGAAGTATTGCAGACGGGGACCAGTTTCAAATCCCGTCGACAATCGATGATGAAGCCATCATCGACGAAATCACCGAGGTCTTACAAAAATATGAAATCGGTACTTTTAATAAAAATAACACACTAACTAATTAAATATATCCCACAGATTATGAGTCGCTATAAAATTAACAATCTAGAAGAATACTTTAAAGAATATAAAAAATCAGTCCGCGAGCCAAGAAAGTTTTGGGACAAAATTGCTTCCGAAAACTTCACTTGGTACCAAGAATGGGACAAAGTGGTTGACTTTAATATGGCTGAAGCCGAAATAAAATGGTTTGTCGATGCTAAAGTGAATATCACCAAAAACTGTATTGACAGACATCTTGCCAAAAAAGGAGACAAAACCGCAATCATTTTTGAACCCAATGACCCTAGTGAAGAAGCCCTTCATATTTCCTACACTGAATTGCACGAACGCGTTTGTAAAATGGCAAACGTATTACGTGAACAAGGAATAGAAAAAGGAGATCGCGTTTGTATTTATTTACCAATGATTCCTGAACTGGCTATTACCACTTTGGCTTGCGCTAGAATTGGAGCCATCCATTCCGTTGTTTTTGCTGGGTTTTCAGCATCAGCAGTGGCAACCAGAATAAATGACAGTGATTGTAAAATGGTCATCACTTCAGATGGTGGATATCGCGGAAACAAAACGATAGATTTGAAAGGAATCATCGATGAAGCATTGGTAAACACACCTTGTGTTGCTAACGTTTTGGTGGTAAAAAGAACAAACAGCTCGGTAAATATGCAAGAAGGACGTGACCAATGGTTACAACCCCTTTTAGATGCAGCTTCAGACAATAATACGGCAGAAATTATGGATGCCGAGGATCCGCTATTTATACTTTACACTTCCGGTTCAACTGGGAAACCAAAGGGAATGGTACATACCACAGCAGGATATATGGTTTACGCAGCCTACACTTTCAAAAATGTATTCAACTATGAAGACAATGATATATTCTGGTGTACTGCAGATATTGGTTGGATAACTGGGCACTCCTATATTTTATACGGACCTTTATTGAACGGCGCTACAACGGTAATTTTTGAAGGAGTTCCTTCTTATCCAGATTATAGTCGTTTTTGGGAAGTTATTGTTAAACACAAAGTAACACAGTTCTATACTGCGCCAACTGCTATTCGTGCTTTAGCAAAAGAGAGTTTAGATTTTGTACAGAAATACAAATTAGATACCCTCAAAGTAATCGGTTCCGTAGGAGAACCTATAAATGAAGAAGCTTGGCACTGGTACAATGACCACGTGGGCGATAAAAGGTGTCCTGTAGTAGACACTTGGTGGCAAACAGAAACAGGAGGTATTATGATCTCCCCTATTCCTTTTGTGACTCCTACTAAACCAACTTATGCTACACTCCCATTACCAGGAATCCAACCCGTATTAATGGATGAAAAAAGAAATGAAATAGAAGGAAATCAAGTAGTGGGTAGTTTGTGTATTAAATATCCATGGCCAGGGATTGCCAGAACCATCTGGGGTGATCATAAAAGATATAAAGAAACCTATTTCAGTGCCTTTCCAGGAAAATACTTTACTGGAGACGGTGCCTTACGTGATGAAGTAGGTTATTACAGAATTACAGGTCGTGTAGATGATGTTGTTATCGTTTCTGGTCATAATTTAGGAACTGCTCCTATTGAAGATGCTATCAACGAGCATCCAGCCGTTGCTGAGTCAGCGATTGTAGGTTTCCCTCATGACATTAAAGGAAATGCACTATATGGCTTCGTTATTCTAAAAGAAACGGGGGAATCTCGTGACAGAGAAAACCTAACAAAGGAAATCAACCAACAAATTTCGAACCAAATTGGGCCTATCGCCAAGTTAGACAAAATTCAATTTGTATCTGGTTTACCTAAAACTCGTTCTGGAAAAATTATGCGTAGAATCTTGCGAAAAATAGCTGAAGGAGACTATTCTAATTTTGGAGACACGTCCACTTTATTGAATCCGGAAATTGTGGAAGAAATAAAGAACGGTAAAGTTTAATTTTTTATTAGCTTTAATTTGTTAAGAAACTGCTTCATAAATGGAGCAGTTTCTTTTTATATAAAAATGCCTCCAAATAGTGTCTAACTTTTTGGAGGCAGTTTATTAAGCAACAGCTTTTTTAAAACAGAATCAAAAACTATTTTTTTATAAATTTCATCACTTGAACCTCATTGTTTTCATTCAGTGCTTTTACAACATACACTCCATTACTTAAATCACTCACGTTATATTGAGACGATGTAGACTGATTGCCGTTGAAGCTTTTCATCAATTGTCCAGTGACAGAATAAATTTGGACTTTAGAAGCTGCCGTATTTAATGTGAAGTAATTAGTTGCAGGGTTAGGATATAGATAGATTCCATTTTCTTTTTCAAAATTGGCTATAGCCAAATTAGCGACCTTATTACCATATATTCTAAATTCTCCGGCAGGAATACTAATTGCCGCATTAACATCAGTAACAGTAATCGAGGTATTATCCATTAAATTATACCAAGTTCCTGTGTAAGGAAAACCAGTAGGTACATTTTTAGTAGCTAAATCAAAATTAGCTAACACTAAAACATCTTTCAATTGGCTTGAAGCCAATGAACTATTAGTGATTTTAATAGTAGGAGTTAATGATGAACTACTGATGGTTGCAGTCCCTGAAAAAACAGGTTCCTTAATTTTCATCGTAATCATTTTAGCCCAATCGGTATAAATTTTATTTCGATTGTTATCGCCAAGCCAATTGTTCACCCATTGCGGTTGCGGCTTAGTGTCTAATTTACAATCTCCTGAAATAGCATCATCAGAAGTATTTACAGAACCATTGTTGCATGTAAAAATGGAAAGATCCCACCCCAGCTCACCAAAATGATAAATCATCTTTGGTCCCGGAACTAACAATGTCACAGCCCCTAAAGCAGACATTCTGGAAAGTGCAGTAGCTGGTGTTTTTACATTGTATCCATTTAGATTAGCACCATACTGTATGTTTTTATACATTAAGCGCTCCTCATCATGGCTCTCTGCATAACCCATTAATCTATTCTTTGTAAATCCGTGAGCAGTACTATTTATTCTAGAAATGTTATTATCTGAATTATACCCCATGGTCAACTGATTGTATTGTTCAGTCATTTTACCCCACATCATAATCCCTTTGCTAACCGCATCATCAATTCTATAATTCGCCCATTGTTGTTCCTCAGTATCTGTACCTAAATGCTCAAAAATGGTATAGTGTGTAGCGTCCAAACTCCAAGAATAATCTGCATACGTTTTCAATACCGCTACTCTGTCCGCTTGCAATTGATTTGTACAATTATCTTGACCACCAGCAACACTTGAAGGACAGTTTTGAGTAAAACCTTTGGTTAAATCCCAACGCAATCCATCAATTTTATATTCTTCTATCCATTGTTTGACTACTCTTTTTACATAGTTTTGAGTTCTAAGCATCTGATGGTTAAAATCGCTCCCTACATTATAACTGTGCATGGCTTCTGTATTAAAATAAGGATTTTCAGCTGATGGCGAACCCCAACCGTCACCGTCAGGATCATTCATCCACATACGCACCATAGGGTTTCTTCCGAACGCGTGATTTAAAGCAACATCAAGAATTACGGCAATCCCGTTTTGATGACAAACATCTACCAGTTCCTTGAATTTACTCGAAGTTCCATAAAACTTATCCAAAGCCATATGAAAAGAAGTATTGTAACCCCAACTTTCATTACCTTCAAATTCCATTACTGGTAATAATTCGATAGCGTTTATCTTTAGATTTTTGAAATAATCCATTCTATCAATTACACTTTGATAAGTTTTGGCAGCATCAAAATCACGAACCAATAGCTCATAAACCACCAATTTCTCTTTTTCTGGTTTTACAAAATTAGTTGTTGCAGTACTCCATGGATATGGAGTCTGTCCTGTTTGCAAAACAGTAACATCTCTTTGTTGACCTACTGGATAAACAGGTAAATTTGGATACGATAATGCTGGAATATAAGGATCATCATCCGCCGATAATACCAAAGTAGAATAGGGGTCAGCCGTTTTTACCAGTGATGGTGTTCCTGCGATAGGTGTGACATCAACTACCCAATATTGATAGCTATAATTTGTACCTGATATCAATCCAGTTAGTTCTAACCAAAACTTACCTGAGCTAGGATCCTTTTTCATGGCATAGTTAGTATTTGGCTCCCATCCGTTGAAACTTCCCGCTACATAGATAAAATCTTTTAGCGGAGCATCTAAAACTAACGTTGCCTTTGTAGCATCTGCAGTATTATAATTGATACCATCCAATAATCCAGAAGGCATTGCTGCCGGGATTGTACCTGGATTAAGAACCACACTGAATTTTTTGCTAACTGTTGTTGCTCCTTGTGTAACTACCAATTCATAGTTTTGATTAGCGTTTATATTCGTATGGTTATAGCTATAACTTGAAGTGCTGGTATTTGTATTAATACTTACTCCATTAGCCTTTAAATTATAACTGGCATTTCCACTAGTATTATTTGCGACAATATTTAGACTTCCTCCTGAAGAAATAATTGATGAACTATTTTCTGCTGGAGAAGTTAAACTAACTTGAAAAGCTCCTACATTAAAAAAAGTATCTGCTGTTTGCATATTTCCAGCATCATTTCTTAATACCACACAAATTTCAGTGATCGAACTTGAAGTGGGCACGCCAAAATAAGTAAACAAATCTGGTGTTAAATCTAATTTATAAGTTGTTCCAGAAACTAAAGTCAATGTAGGTTGTGTTGCATTAGTTCCCCAAGTCCCTTTGACGTTTTGCCATCTTGTTCCATTAACCGTCAAACCAATATGTGCATATATCGTACCCGTATATGCAGCTAGTGGCGTACCTGTTTTATTGAAATTAAGCGTTACTATTCCACTCGCAATTGCAGGTGATGGAGAAGTGGTAAACTGTGCAAACCCAAAAGATGATATTAGTAAAAATAATAAAGTAATTTTTTTCATAATATTTATTTATTAAATATGGATTTTATTAAAAAAGGGCTATCGAAAAGATAGCCCTTTGAAGTTTAAGATATTATTCTTGATTTGGTATCATTAAATAACTACCGTCTAAATCATTAAAATAAATTATATATTTAGACTTCGCAACAGGAATATTATCCCCTGTTCCTCCTCCTGAGAAAGCTGTTTTACCTCCCCAACTATCATCCCAAAGATTATTTGCTCTGAACTTTGCTTCACCATCATTTAATGTAGTTACTCCTAAAGTCCAACTATGAGCGTCAAAAGCAGATTTTGTCAAAGCAGTTGAAGCATTCCACCCTCCAGCAGTACTACTTCCTATAATACCAACTGTAGTGAAGGTTTTAGTTGTTGTACCAGTATAAGGTACTAATATGTAAGTCAATGCAGTACTGTCAAAAGTAAACTTGTAATACCCAGCAGTAGCGATTGTAAATTCACCCGCATTACCGTTAAGTTCAATAGCTGTAGCACTTGCTTTACCTAATTGAAAATCCCAGCTTCCTTTTTTAGATATTAATTTGAAGTTACCTGCGCCAAAGTATCCTGTAAAAGAGTATTTGTTAGCAGCCGTAGTGATTCTAAACATTGGTTGGTGTTTCGTATCTGCATTATTATCCCATCCTCCTTGAACAGCTGCACCAATTAGATACCAATCTGTAAATGGATAAGCAATTAAACCAGTATAAGAATTAACCAAAATAGTTAATGGCTTTGCAGAAGTCATTATTTCACCACCTGCTAAGCTTGAGATCACTTTTACATCAAAAGAGCTCGCTACTCCTGCAACACCACCTAATTCAACAACGGCTTGATTTAATGTTTTAACACTTACTTCAACTTGTGTCGCACCAGCAGTTCCACCTAATTCAATTGCTTTTTTAAAGTCACCGCCTTTAACATCAATCATTAGTTTATATCCTATCTGAACATCTCCACCGTATGTAGCTGCTGACCAAACAAAACGTTCCGCTACCTTTTCAGCATTAACTTCTACTAAAGTGTATAATTTATCATTTTGTGGCGCCACTAGTTCTGGAGTTTCTATTCCTTGAATTACTGGTCTATCTTGAACGTCTTCAACACTACAAGACAAAGCAACTACTGCAAATAAAGCAATTATTGATTTTGTTATATTTTTCATTTTTATAAATTTTTAAAATTATTAGTATCCAGGGTTTTGTATTAATTTACTATTTGATGCTAGGGCTGTTGCAGGAATTGGGAATAAATCTCTGTAAGACTGTGTTGGAGATCCTCCGGCCACATTTCCTTTCCAAGGCCATAAATAACTTCCTCCAGAAAATTTACCAAAACGAATTAAATCCGTTCTTCTGTGTCCTTCCCAGTGTAATTCTCTAGCTCTTTCGTCAAGAATAAAGTTCAAATTAAGATCCCCTTGAGTTACTGCCGCACCTTTAGCTCTCGTTCTTAAAGCATTCATGTATGTTGTGGCAGTTGCTAAACTTCCACCCGCACCTCTTACAGCACATTCTGCATACATTAAATAAGCATCTGCCAAACGGAAAATAGGAAAATCTGAATCTGAAAAATCCCCAGACTTATCAGAACCCTGTACTCCGTTTACAGTCACATTTCTAAACTTTTGAATAGCGTACCCATCAGTAAAAGTCCCTATATCCTTAATTTCTTTAGTTTGTCCTTCTGTATAAAACTGTCCACGTCTATCAGTTGTATTCGCAGTAAACTTATCTACAAATGCTGCAGTAGTTCTGATACCAGCCCAACCACCATTGATTCCAAATTCAGCTGCTTTCATGCTTCCACCTACTGGTGCATGCGTTAAGAAAGTAGTTCCACCATAAGTTTGTGTACGAAGACCATCAAATGCGATAGCAAAAATAAATTCGTTTTGCGCACCATTTTTATCATTATCAGCAAGAAACAACTGATTGTAATTGTTGTGCAATGAATAAGATGAACCAACAATTTTTGTAATTAATGGTACAGCAGCTGCGTAATTATCAGTACCGATATACACTTTTGCATTCATATACAATTTAGCTTGTAACATCCAGGCAGCGGCCTGATCTACACGATAAGCCTCATTTGTTTTTGGCGCTTTCATTAACGGAGTAATAGCAGTTAACTCTTCATCAACAAATTTGTACAATTCAGCTCTTGTTGCATATTCTGGGTAAAAGAAAGTACTAGGAGAATCTTCAGTAACCAATGAACCACCTCCAAATGTATCAATCAAATGCCAGTACGTCATTGCTCTCAAGAAACGAGCTTCAGCTCTATAAACAGCAATTTCTGCTTTTAATGCAGCATCTATTCCTCTAGCAGCCAATTTCTCATCAGTAGTCTGACGCAAAAATTCGTTACAGTTTACAATTTGAAAAGAGAAACGAGCAAAAGTTGCATTAATAAAACTATCCGAAGAACTCCATGTTTGAGAATGGAAATCTTTAATAGACCCATCATTCCACCCAATAACTGCTTCGTCAGTTGTCAATTCTTGCATCATCCAATACCCTCTCACATATTGACTTGTTCCCTCATCAATGCCTGAAATATCTCCTTTTCCTGCAGGACCTTGTTGACCTGATGTAGCAAAACCAGCATATAGTTTTGCTAAATTTTGTTTGTACGATTCCGGCGAGCTAAAAAACTCCTCACCTGGAACTGAATCTCCTTTATCTGGAGATTGGACTAAATCATTTGTACATGATGGAAAAGTAAGCACCAGCAGGAACAAAGAAACACCCAATAATCGTTTATATATATTTTTCATTTTTCTTATTATTTGTATTAGAAATTAACGTTCAAACCTAACGTAAAAGTAATTGGTCTAGGGTATAAATTTTTATCAATACCACCAGAGATCTCAGGGTCTAAGCCATCATAATTGGTTATTACCAAAATATTTTGAGCAGCCAATGTTAATTTAACCAATGACGTAGCATTTTCTTTTTGATTAAAAGTATAGCCTACACTTACATTGTCCAATCTAATAAATGAAGCATCTTGTACGTAATAATCAGAGTGTAATTGAAAATTATCCGAATTAACAAAACCAGTTTCTAAAAGATTAGCAACACCATTGCTTAAATCAGTACTTCTAGTTAAAACACTGTTGTAAACTCCTTTATTAGAATCGATATTGTTATAATTATAATTACCCCATGATCCTCTCCAGTTCATTCCCATATCCCAGTTTTTATAAGATATGCTTGTGTTGAATGCATAAAACACATCAGCAGCTGGTTTATGAAAACGGTATTTATCATCACTATTAATGATACCATCTTTATTTCTGTCAATAAAAACCCCCTCAAGTGGTTTTCCATCAGCTCCATAAGCTTGTTCGTAAACAAAAAATGAACTTGGTGCATAACCTACTTGATGACTTTGGATATAATTTCCTGTACCGCCATCAATACCTCCTACATCAGTAATACCTGGAGTATTGTCTTGAGTCGTTGTTAACTTAGTGATTTCAGAATTTTGAAAAGTAACGTTTCCACCAACAGTCCATTGGAAATTCTCATTTCTTACAGGAATTACTTCTGCAGCTAACTCAAGTCCTTTGTTATCAATTGTTCCAATATTATAATTATCTTGGTTAGAGAAACCAAAGAAAGATGGATTGTAAGTATACAATAATAAATCTTTGGTAGTTCTTTGATACGCATCAACGCTACCCGTAAATCTATTGTTAAACAATCCAAAATCAACACCTACATTTGCAGTTGTTGTTTGTTCCCATTTTAAATTGCTATTGTAGGCCTCTGGTCTATATGTTGTATAATATGTATCCCCTAATTGATATTGAGCAGAACTATTAGACGCCAAGTACAAAGGAATAGACGGATATGAGTTACCAATATTTTGTTGTCCAGTAATACCCCATCCACCTCTAAGTTTCAAAGTAGAGATACTAGCTACATCTTTTAAGAAGTTCTCTTCGTTTAACTTCCAACCCACAGCAACTGCCGGGAAGTTTGACCATCTGAAGTCTTCAGTAAATCTTGATGTCCCATCTCTTCTATAAGATAAGGTTAGCAAATATTTGTCTGCAATTGTAATGTTAGTTCTGGCAAAGAATGATTGTAAGTTAATACGTGTTGGTGTAGATAGCTCCACATTAGTAACACCTCTTTCCACATTGTAAGAAGATTTATTTTTTGATTCTTTAAAATCTTGATAAGTATACCCTCCTGTTACATCAAACTGTGTATCAATTGCATCTACTTTTTTATTGTAGTTTAAATATAAATCCATTAACTTATTGTCACGAGACTCTATATTTTCATACGTATTGCCATATCCTGAACCCGATAATCCATTACGATAATCTAACGCATTATCTCCATATCCTCTACCACTCATTTGATCATAACCAAAGTTAGCTACCGCTTTTAACTCTGGAAAGAAATGCAACTTATAATCAAACTGAATGTTTCCAATGCTTCTATAAAAACTACCATAGTTGTTTTGTTGTTCAATTTGAGAAACTGGATTAACTCCTGCTAATGAATTTATTTCATCTCCTTCATCACCTTGTTTATACCATTGAAAATAAGTTCCATCAGCATTTTTTACTGGTTGCGAAGGGTCAAAGCTAACTGCTCCACCAATAGCACCATTAGTACTATAATTACTTTTTATTAGCGATGTATTATTATTGATTTCAATTTTCAAATGTTTATCAAAGAAATTCCCTGTTACATTAGCTCCAAGAGTACTTCTTTCCATGTTGTCTCTTTTTAAGATACCATTTAGATTCGCATATCCAACAGACGCTCTATATACTACGTTATCAGTACCACCGCTTAATGCGATATTGTGATCTGTACCAATAGCAGTTCTATAAATCTCATCTTGCCAATCTGTGTCAGCAGTACCTACAAGTGCTTGTTGAGCTGCATTTCCATTAGCCGCAACAAAATCTTTAAATTGTGTACTAGATAACGCATCCACTTTACTGGTAATTTCAGATACTTGAAGATTTCCATTATAACTTACTTGTAATTCACCTGATTTACCTTTTTTAGTAGTAATAATAATTACCCCATTTGAAGCACGTGATCCGTAAATAGCAGTAGCCGAAGCATCCTTTAATACTGAAATCGATTCAATATTATTTTGATTAATGGTACCTAATGGGTTTTTACCACCTTCAACACCTCCACTAGCCACTGGAACACCATCAATAACATATAATGGATCATTACTCGCTGATAATGAAGATCCACTTCTAATTCTAATAACCGGATCAACTCCTGGAGAACCTCCCCCGTTGATGATTTGCAAACCTGCTACTTTCCCTTGAATCATTTGATCTGCAGAAGTCACTGGTCCTTTATTAAAATCTTTCGATGTCAATACGGTTACTGCTCCTGTAGCATCTTTTTTCTTAACGGTACCATAACCCACTTGGATTACTACTTCACTTAATTGATTTGCATCTTCTTCTAATGAAACCGTTACTGATTTTTGACCATCATAGTTAATGACTGTGTTTTTGTATCCAATGAAAGAAAAAACGATTTTAGAACCTTTCTTAGCATTTGGCAATTGAAACTTTCCATCAAAATCCGTTGAAACGCCATTTGTGCTACCTTGTACATTTACATTTACTCCCGGAATGGGCTGCCCTGATGACTTATCAAGAACAGTTCCACTAAGAGTATTCTGAGCCAGAATACTAAAAGGCAGTAATAGTAATAAAAATAACAACTTTTTATAAATTGTTTTCATACTTTTTGTTTAAATTAATTTTTTTTTTGAGTTGTGTTTTTAACATTTAATTTTACTTCGAATGCTAAATTTATATAAATTTTAACAGCCTCAACACGGACTCTATTATATTAGTTTACGAAAACGTGATAGTGTTGAAAACTTTCTCATTTATGTAAATTTTTAGGGGTTAAATTGTCATTAATCAAAACAAATTCTATCTTTATTACGAAAATAATTTTTATCAATATTACAATTATGTAATCGCCAGTAACAAAAAATTTGATGCAAGCAAGCACCAAAAAATAAAAAAGCGATACCACATATAATCACTAAAAAACAAAGTCTAACTATATGAAAAGAAAAGTAACGCTTAAACAAATTGCTAAAGAACTTGACGTTTCAATCTCTACAGTTTCAAAATCATTAAGAAACAGCTTAGAAATAGGAGAAGACACCCGACTAAAAGTGCAGGCTTTTGCCAAATTTTACAACTACAGACCCAACAATATTGCCCTAAGTTTAAAGAACCGAAAAACAAAAACCATAGGAATTATTATACCAGAGATTGTCCATTATTTTTTCTCCACGGTCATCAATGGAATAGAACAAGTGGCTAATGAAAACGGCTACAGTGTAATTATAACCCTATCTGACGATTCTTTTGATAAAGAAGTCCTTAATATGGAAATGCTGGCTAATGGAAGCATTGATGGATTCATTATGTCATTATCAAAAGAAACCCAATTTAAAGGTGATTATCACCATATCACAGAAGTTATCGATCAGGGTATGCCCGTGGTTATGTTTGATAGAGTTTCTAATGAAATCCTGTGCGACAAGGTGATTATTGACGATAAGCTTGCAGCGTATGAAGCCGTTCAAAGCCTTATCGACAAAGACCGAAAAAAAATAGCCTTAGTTACCACAGTTGACTATGTAAGTGTAGGTAAGCTAAGAACCGATGGTTATACAAAAGCTTTATTAGACAATGGACTCCCTTTTAATGAGGACCTAATCATTAAAATTGAAGACGTTGACACTTGCGAAATCATCATTGGTAAATTACTGGAGGAAAAAGCAATAGATGCCATTTTTGCTGTAAACGAACTTTTTGCTGTCACTTGTATAAAAGCCGCAAATAAAATGGGCTTGAACGTTCCTAAAGACCTAGCTGTAATTGCATTTACAGATGGAATTATTTCTAAATACTCTACTCCTACTATTACCACCGTGAGCCAAAGCGGTAAAAAAATGGGAAATAAAGCGGCAAAAATGCTTATTGACAGATTAGAGTCAGAGAATGAACATCTAGAAGAAGAAAATTATAAAACTGAAGTTATTGAAACCCATCTTATTGAAAGAGAATCAACCAATTAATATATGAAGTGAAAAATAGGAAGTTAGAAGGAAAGTGTTCCGCTAAAACCTCCTATTTCTAACTTCTTATCGCTAACCTTTAACCTCCGCACTCCTTCCACTTTCCTTTTTTTCCTATTTTATTCATTACTACAACCTTGTAGTGAAAAAAGTTGCTTTTAATTCCCCTCTAAAAAATAAAACATTAAAATTAATTTTTATATTTACCCCGTCAATACTTTTACTTTTACTTCGAAAAATAAGTTTAGTTTTGATAAGCACAGCGCTTATCGTTAATATATAAATTACGATAATGGAAAAGCGTAAATTAAGTTTCTGGCAAATTTGGAACATGAGTTTCGGATTTCTGGGAATTCAAATGGGTTTTGCCTTGCAAAATTCAAACGTCAGTAGAATATTTCAGACTTTAGGTGCCAGTATTGATGACATTCCTATTTTATGGGTGGCCGCTCCTATGACCGGATTAATTATCCAACCCATAATTGGCTATTTTTCAGACAGGACCTGGACAAAATTAGGACGAAGAAAACCTTACTTTTTAGCAGGTGCAATTTTAGCTTCGGCAGCATTATTTATAATGCCCAACTCTCCTGTTTTATGGTTTGCAGCTGGAATGCTCTGGATTATGGACGCATCTATCAATGTTTCGATGGAACCATTTCGTGCTTTCGTTGGAGACAATCTTCCAGAAAAACAACGAACCATGGGATTTGCCATGCAAAGTTTTTTTATTGGAATTGGAGCCTACTTCGCATCAAAACTGCCATTAATCTTTACCTATTTCGGAGTTCAAAACACTGCTCCTCTTGGTATCATTCCTGATTCAGTTAAATATTCCTTCTACTTTGGTGGAGTCGTATTTATTGCAACTGTTCTATGGACTGTTATCACTTCTAAAGAATATTCTCCTGAAGAACTAGAAGCTTTTGAAAAACACAAAGAAACCACATTCATAAAAGAAGAACATTCTGCTGAGTGGTTTGTAACTAACGGACAATCCCATTTAACTAAAGGAATTTTATTCCTAGTGGTGAGCGCATTATTTTCAGCATTGATTTATGAATACGATTTAAAGAAAGACTTGTACGTTCTATCACTAGGACTTATAGGTTTAGGAGGATTGGCAATGTTAGTTTCTGGCATGATGCAAAAAAACAATACAACAGACAATGGATTTGTGACCATCATGAATGATTTTCAGTTTATGCCAAAAATCATGAAACAACTGGCATGGGTTCAATTCTTTTCTTGGTTTGCACTTTTCTCCATGTGGATTTACACGACTCTTGCAGTTACGCAACATATTTACGGAACTACAGATACTACATCTGAAGCGTATAATACTGGTGCAAATCAAGTAGGTGAAATGTTTGCTAATTATAATTTAATTGCTGCAATTGCCGCTTTTCTACTACCGGTATTAGCCAAATATACCAGTACTAAATTCACGCATTTTGTTGCATTAGTCTGCGGTGGACTGGGTCTTATATCCATATACTTCATTCAGGAACCAACTGTTTTTATGATGGAATGGCTTCCAATGATCGGTGTTGGAATTGCATGGGCAAGTATTCTGTCTATACCCTACGCAATGTTATCCGGTTCATTACCTTCTAACAAAATGGGCTATTACATGGGAGTTTTTAACTTCTTTATCGTAATCCCACAATTAGTGGCTGCATCTATTTTAGGATTTTTAGTTTCTAAATTTTTTAACAGCGAACCTATTTATGCTCTTTTAATTGGTGGAGTCTCGATGATTCTTGCCGGAATTATTTCTCTGACCATTAATGACGAATCAAAAATTATAATAAATGAATAAGAAAGCATTCATCTTCGACCTTGACGGAGTAATTGTTGACACCGCCAGATATCATTTCTTAGCGTGGCAAAAAATTGCAAATGAATTACAAATTGATTTCACATTAGAAAACAACGAGCTATTAAAAGGCGTAAGTCGAGTACGCTCTCTAGATATTATTTTAGGATTAGGAAACGTGGAAGCTTCGCAAGAAGACAAAAACAGATGGCTAATTGAGAAAAATGAAGAATACTTATCCTATTTAATCGATATGGATCAAAGTGAATTATTACCAGGTGTTTTATCAATGTTACAATACTTGAAAGAAAAAAATCAACCAATTGCCTTGGGATCAGCCAGCAAAAATGCTAGACCTATTTTGGAAAAAACTGGAATAAGACATTATTTTGATGCTATAGTGGATGGAAATGATGTTACTAATGCTAAACCAGATCCAGAAGTGTTCTTGATTGCGGCCAAACTATTAGGTACAAGTCCTGAGAACTCTATTGTTTTTGAAGACTCTGTAGCAGGAGTTCAAGCAGCAAATATTGGAAAAATGACAAGCATTGGAATCGGGGAAGAATCTGTTTTATATGAAGCAAAATACATATTTAAGGATTTCAACCATATAGATAGGAGTTTCATTGAAGGATTAATTAATTAATAAACAGATTAAATAAAGAGAAACAAGAGGTAATAGAAACTGTCGTCTATTTTCAACAACTGTAAACTTCTAAACCTTATACTTTTTAAACTTTAAACAAAAGAAAAGAATGAACCAAGATTATATAAAACCAGACAATTGGTCCATCATTGAAGAAGGATTTGATGCAGAAAGCGTAAAATCTTCTGAAAGCCTTTTTAGCATTGGTAATGGTGCGATGGGACAACGTGCCAATTTTGAAGAAAATTATACAGGTGAAACTTTCCAAGGAAGTTATATTGCGGGAATTTATTATCCAGATAAAACCAAAGTAGGATGGTGGAAAAATGGCTATCCAGAATATTTTGCCAAAGTATTAAATGCGCCAAACTGGATTGGAATTGAAATCGAAATAAACGATGAAACTTTCGACCTCAATACCTGCACCGAAATAAAAAACTTCCGTCGTGAATTGAATATGAAAGAAGGTTGGTACAGCCGTTCTTTTGAAGCAAAATTAAAAAACGGAACTGAAATCGCTGTGAATGTGGTGCGTTTTCTTGCTTTAGATTTAGACGAAGTGGGTATTATCAATTATGAAATCACTCCTTTAAATAAAGATGCAAAAATCGTATACAAACCCTATATTGATGCTGGTGTTACTAACGAAGACGCTAACTGGGATGAAAAATTCTGGGAACCGCTTGAAGTAAAACACACCGGTAACGAAGCATTTGTAACTGCACAAACGTTTAAAACGCATTTTAAAGTGACTACTTTTATGCAAAATAGCATTTTAGAAAACGGTAAGAACTTAAACCTTTCACCTACAAATTTTAATACCACGACTGATAAGATCCAGAGTATTTATGCAGTAATTGTAGCAAAAGGAAAAACCTCTTCTATTCAAAAAATAGGTGGATACACTGTTTCTTTAAACCACAGCAATACACAATCTGCAGCTGAGAAAGCAATTCAAGCGGCATTAGCAAAAGGATATAATCAATTATTGGAAGACCAAATTGCTGCTTGGGCAAAAATTTGGGAGATGTCTGACATCACTATTGAAGGGGACGTAAAAGCACAACAAGGAATTCGTTTCAATATTTTTCAATTAAACCAAACGTATTTAGGTAAGGACAGCCGATTGAATATTGGTCCAAAAGGATTCACTGGCGAAAAATATGGAGGATCAACTTATTGGGATACCGAAGCCTATTGCATTCCGTTTTATATGGCAACAAAAGATCAGCAAGTTGCACGGAATCTTTTGACGTACCGCTACAACCAATTGGACAAAGCAATTGAAAATGCGCAAAACAATCTAGGTTTTAAAGACGGAGCTGCTCTCTACCCTATGGTAACTATGAATGGTGAAGAGTGCCATAATGAATGGGAAATCACACATGAAGAAATTCATAGAAATGGCGCGATCGCTTTTGCTATTTTTAACTACCACCGTTTTACTGGTGATTACTCTTATATTCCTGAAAAAGGATTAGAAGTTCTAATTGCCATTGCACGTTTCTGGCACCAAAGAGCTAATTTCTCTAAAGACAAAAATCAATATGTAATCTTAGGAGTTACTGGACCCAATGAATATGAAAACAACATAAACAATAATTTCTACACAAACTATATTGCAAAATGGTGTATTGATTATACGTATGAACAACTTCAGAAAGTTTCATTAGAATTCCCGTCAGATCACAAACGAATTATTGAGAAAACAAAACTGGCTGAATCTGAATTGAAAGAATGGAAAAAAGTAGCTGACAACATGTATTTTCCGGTTTCTAAAGAACTAGGTGTATACTTGCAACAAGATGGCTTTTTAGACAAAGATTTAGTTCCAGTAAAAGATTTGGATCCGGCACAACGACCAATTAACCAAAAATGGTCTTGGGACAGAGTATTACGTTCTCCTTATATCAAACAAGCTGATGTATTGCAGTGCTTTTACTTCTTTGAGGAACATTTCTCTAAAGAAGAATTGAAACGCAACTTCGAATTTTATGAATCCTTTACCGTTCATGAAAGTTCACTTTCTCCATGTGTGCATTCTATACAAGCGGCTTCATTAGACAAGATGGACATGGCTTATACTTTTTACTTACGAACATCACGTTTAGATCTAGATGATTATAACAAAGAGGTTGAAGAAGGCTGTCATATCACCTCTATGGCTGGAACTTGGATGAGTATTGTTGAAGGTTTTGGCGGAATGAGAGTCAAAAACGACACTCTTAGTTTTTCTCCAAAAATTCCAAAAGAATGGGAAGGATATTCCTTTAAAATCAATTTTAGAAATCAAATTATAACAGTGGCAATCACTCATGTTGAAACTACATTTTCAGTAGATGGAACTAAAGATTTAGCCATTTTAGTGAACGAAAAAAAGATTACGGTATCGCCAAATAGTCCGATTGCTGTACCTCAAAATTAATTGTAAAGAACTTGTAGACAACTCTTTCATTTAATTACAAGTCCTCTGTGGCTAACAAACAATCCCAATATTCATTGGGATTGTTCAATTAGTTTAAGTTGTACTTTAAAACTATATAGCAATACAGCGACAATAACCCACACATTTCAAGTGGCACTATTCTCTAGTTTAATTGCTTTAAAAAATTTAATAGTAATCATTATGTGCATAAATATGAATAAATTTACCTCGATTTCAATGGGAAACTCCTCTTTTATAAAAATCATTCCCTTAATCCTTTTTTTTATGTCCCTTACCACAAACGCACAAATCGACAGGGTCGAACCTCCTTTCTGGTATGCCGGAATGCACAATCCAGAATTACAGATTATGTTTTACGGTAAAAATATAGCGCAATATGACGTCACAGCTTCTAACTCTATTGCCATCACTGAGCTAAAAAAAACAGAAAACCCGAATTATTTATTTGTTACCATTAATACTAAAAATGTAAGTGCCACCGAAATCATCTTTTCGTTCAGAAATAAAAATCAAATTGCTTTTACACACAAGTACGCGCTGAAGAAAAGAAGAGAAAAATCAGCAGAACGCAAAAGCTTTGACGCATCTGATATGCTATATCTTATAATGCCAGATCGTTTTGCTAATGGCAACCCACAAAATGATAGCAATAGTACAACTGTAGAAAAATACAATCGTGATTTACCTGGTGGAAGACACGGTGGAGACATTCAAGGGATCATAAAAAACTTAGATTACATTTCTTCTCTTGGAGCGACGGCAATCTGGAGTACGCCATTATGCGAGGATGACGACAAAGCCTTTTCCTATCATACCTATGCACAATCTGATGTATATAAAATTGACCCCCGTTATGGAACTAATGATGATTATGTGCGTTTATCATCTGAGATGCATAAAAAAGACATGAAACTAGTAATGGACTATGTTACTAATCACTGGGGAATTGAACATTGGATGATGAAGGATTTACCCACACACGACTGGATTCATCAATTTGAAAACTATACACAAACAAATCACAAACGCTCTACGATAAGCGACATTAACGCTTCAAAAATAGACACAAAGGTTTGTCTTGACGGTTGGTTTGTTCCCTCGATGCCTGATTTAAACCAATCAAATCCTTTGGTATTAAACTACCTCAAACAAAATGCTATTTGGTGGATTGAGTATGCAGATCTAGACGGTTTCAGAGTCGATACGTATAACTATTCTGACCCTGCCGGAATTGCATCGTGGACAAAATCCATCACCGATGAATACCCAAATTTCAACATTGTAGGAGAAATATGGATGCACGATCAGGCTCAAATGGCCTATTGGCAAAAAGACAGTAAAATTGGCGCTATACAAAACTACAATTCGTACTTACCAAGTGTTATGGACTTTACGTTACACGATGCCATTGGTACCGTTTTCAATGAAGATGACGGAACTTGGGACAATGGAATGGTAAAAGTCTACGACAATTTTGCTAATGATTTTTTATATCCCAACATCAATAGCATCATGGTTTTTGCCGAAAATCATGATACCAGCCGAATTAATCACGTATATCAAAATGATTTTAGAAAATACCAAATGACCATGGCTTTAATAGCGACTGTCCGCGGGATACCGCAATTGTACTATGGCAGCGAAATAGGAATGAGCGGCGACAAAGACAAAGGCGATGCTGACATACGTCAAGATTTTCCCGGAGGCTGGTCTGGCGATAAAAACAATGCTTTCACTAAAGAAGGTCGAACTGTTGATCAAAATGAATATTTTGACTTTACTTCTAAATTGTTCCAATGGAGAAAAACAAATGAAGCAGTACATTTTGGAAAAATGACGCATTACATTCCTGAAAACAATGTCTACGTCTATTTTAGATATACTGACAAGAAAACGGTTATGATCATAATAAACAATAGCAACGAAAATCAAACGATGAATACAGCCCGTTTTAAGGAAAACATAAAAGACTTTACAACCGCGAAAAATATTTTAACAGATTTATCTTTCGAAATCTCTACAGAAATTAGTTTGGAAGCAAAGTCAGTTGTAATTTTAGAATTAAAATAAAGCACATCAAAACTGATGTAACAAACACATCACAAAAATCAGTTCAACAATAATGAAAAAATATTCAAGCGTAGTACTACTGTTAACCTTATCTTTCTTTGTGAGCTGTACCACAACGCAACCACTCGCAGAAAAAACAACCAGAAAAAAAGTGCCCTTTGTTTGGGAAGCGGCTTCTGTCTATTTCTTAATGACAGATCGATTCAATAATGGAGACAAAACAAACGATCTCAATTTTGACCGGACAAAAACTGCTGGAAAACTGCGTGGTTTTGAAGGAGGCGATATCAAGGGAATCACAAAAAAAATTGACGAAGGTTATTTCGATAAATTAGGAATCAATGCTATTTGGTTTACACCAATAGTGGAACAAATTCATGATGCTGTAGATGAAGGAAGCGGTTTAAGTTATGGATTTCATGGTTATTGGGCTAAAGATTGGACGGCATTGGATCCTAACTTTGGAACAAAAGCAGACTTGGCAAACTTAGTTAAAAAAGCACATGCGCACGGAATTAGAATTGTTCTGGACGGCGTAATCAATCATACTGGACCCGTTACAGATATAGATGTTGCATGGCCAAATTACTGGGTGCGTACCAGTCCTGTTTGTGATTATAAAAATTATCAAAATACTACTGCCTGTACATTGGTTGCTAACCTTCCAGACATTAGAACAGAGAGTACACAAAATGTTGACCTCCCTCCTTTTTTGATCGAAAAATGGAAAAAAGAAGGACGTTACGACCAGGAAATGAAAGAATTGGATGCGTTCTTCAAACGAACTGGCTACCCCAAGACACCTCGTTATTATATCATCAAATGGTTAACGGATTATATTACTGAATATGGAATCGACGGATACCGTGCCGATACAGTAAAACACACTGAAGAAAGTGTTTGGGCTGATTTCAAAACACAAAGCGACTATGCCTTTGCCACTTGGAAGAAAAACAATCCAACAAAAGTCTTAGACAATAATCCTTTTTACACCATTGCCGAAGTATACAATTATAATATCAGTGCTGGGAAAAATTTTGATTTTGGAGACAAAAAGGTAAATTATTTCGAAAATGGTTTTAACAACATGATCAATTTTGAGTTTAAATATGACGCTCAAAAAGACTATGAATTTATATTCTCAAAATATTCCAAAATCCTAAACGGCGAGTTGAAAGGATATAGTGTTTTGAATTATTTATCGTCTCATGATGATGGTGGTCCATTTGACGCAAAAAGAACCAAAACTATTGAAGCGGGAACAAAACTATTACTTTCTCCAGGAGTTGCGCAAGTGTATTACGGTGATGAAAGTGCCCGTCCTTTAGTCATTGAAGGAACACAAGGTGATGCAACCTTACGTTCATTTATGAACTGGAATGAAATTAAAGTCAATCCTGAAGTTAAAAAGACACTAGCCCATTGGAGAAAACTGGGGAAATTTCGCAAAAACCACCCTGCTATCGGTGCTGGTGTACACAAAGAAATTTCAGCGCAGCCTTATACTTTTTCAAGAACGTATTCTAAAGGAACCTACAATGATCAGGTCTTAATTGGGTTAGATTTACCTATCGGTAAAAAAGTGCTAGAAGTGTCAGCTGTATTTGCAGATGGAACCCGAGTTAGAGATGCTTATTCTGGAAAAACCGCTGAAGTATCTAAAGGTAGAATTAAAATAAAAACTGATTTCGATATCGTATTATTGGAAAAAAGATAAAAATACATTGTTATACAAAAAGCACGAATCGATTCCGGTTCGTGCTTTTTTATTTATGTTACCTTTGTAAAAAATCAATCCAATGTTAAAAATAGGTCATCGTGGCGCTAGAGGTTATGAACCGGAGAATACCCTTATTGGTTTCCAGAAAGCAATTGACCTGCATGTGGATGACATTGAACTAGATGTACATTTAAGTGCAGATGGGGAAATAATGGTCATTCATGACGAGACAATTGACCGAACAACTAATGGAAAAGGTACGATAAACCAACTCACGTTGCAAGAACTGAAACAATTCCAGATTGAGAAAAATCAACGCATCCCGACATTAACTGAAGTATTAAACTTCATTAATCAACGCTGTGATGTTAATATCGAATTGAAAAGTTATGAAACTGCACATAAAGTGGTTGCTTTAATCGAAAAATTCATTGCCAAAAAGCATTGGAATTACAGCCAATTTGTAGTTTCCAGTTTTGATTGGAAGGCATTACAACAAGTTGCTCTTTTAAATTCAGAAATACGTATTGGTGTGTTAACTGAAACAAATATAGATCTGGCGTTGGCTTTCGCCAAATTTATTCAGGCAAAATCAATCCATCCTGATTTCCATTTGTTAACCGCCGAGAACACGGCTAAACTACAGGAAGAGGGATTCGAAGTTTTCCCTTGGACGGTTAACGAGCAAGACGAAATAAAAAAAATAAAATCATTTAACGTAAACGGAATCATAAGCGATTTTCCAGATAGAATATGAACCAAAATTTTGATATAATAATAGTAGGTGGTGGAGCAGCAGGTTTTTTTACCGCAATTAACATTGTGGAGAAAAACCCAAAACTAAAAGTAGCCATATTAGAACGTGGTGCCGAAGTACTGCAAAAAGTCCGCATTTCTGGCGGAGGGCGTTGCAACGTAACCCACGCTTGTTTTGAACCAAACGAACTAGTGAAGTATTACCCGCGTGGCGAGAAAGAACTTCGTGGTCCTTTTCATCAATTTTGTTCTGGTGACACCATTGAATGGTTTGAGAAACATGGTGTCGAACTCAAAATTGAAGATGACGGAAGAATGTTTCCCGTTTCCAATTCGTCACAAACTATTATCGAATGCTTTTTACAAGCAACACAAAAATTAGGAATCGAAGTCTTGACAGGACAAAGCGTACAATCTATCTTCAAGAAGGAAAATATCTGGAAAATAGAAACCCAAAACGAGAACTATCTTGCCGAAAAATTAATTTTAGCAACAGGAAGCAACCCTAAAATATGGGAAATGTTACAAACTTACGGTCATGCGATTGTAAGCCCAGTCCCTTCCCTATTTACTTTTAACATCAAAGATTCAAGAATCAAGGAATTACCAGGTGTGGCGGCGCAAGTTACCGTTAAAGTAAAAGACACTAAACTCGAATCGACAGGTCCTCTATTAATTACGCACTGGGGAATGAGCGGTCCTGCTGTTTTAAAACTTTCGGCTTGGGGAGCAAGAATATTACATGACAAAAACTATCAGTTTACCATTTTTGTGAATTGGCTAAATGATGTCGATGCTAGTGATGCTGAGAAAAAACTAAAAGAACTAAAACAAGAACACGCCAAAAAAGCGGTATCTAAGAAATCACCTTTTGACTTCCCAAATCGTTTGTGGGAAAGCTTAGTGCTGGCTTCAGGAATAGAAACCGAAACCAAATGGGCTGATTTATCGAAAGCGCAATTGCAAAACCTATCGAATCAATTGACGAACGGTACTTTTCAAGTAAACGGAAAAAGCACCTTTAAAGAAGAATTTGTTACAGCCGGTGGAATTGATTTGAAGGAAATCAACTTCAAAACCATGGAAAGCAAACTACACAAAAATCTTTATTTCGCAGGAGAAATAGTGAATATTGACGCCATTACGGGCGGATTTAATTTCCAGAATGCGTGGACAAGTGGGTTTATTCTGGCGAATAGCATTTAGTTTTCATCTTCCATTTAATACCTTACATAGGAATCACTTATTTTAAAAAAACTAGTGATTCCTATGCGAAAAAGATATATTTTTGAGTTAGCAAACAATAAAATTTGATTCATTTATAAATATATCGTGAAAATGAAAAATAGAATTACACTTAAAAAATTATTTGTTCCTTTTAGTTTTTTTATTCTTTTTCTATTTATAACTGCTTGTACCTGCGATGACGACAAAGTAGATGACGACCAAAAATGTATTGAAGGCCAAATTTTAAACATACCAGATCCAGTTTTCAAAGCAAAGCTATTAGCTTCTACATCTTCTAATTTAATTGTTGGAAGCTTAATAAATGAAAGCATTAAAATAGACGAAAATAATGACGGTGAAATCCAAGTTTGTGAAGCAGAAAAAGTGGGCTATTTAGACCTTCGCAAATCAGGAATTACATCATTGGAAGGAATTTCGGCATTTAAAAATCTTATTATAATTCGTTGTGACGATAATGAACTAAAAACATTAGACCTGTCTAACTCGCCAAACTTAGAACAAATACACTGCAACAACAATCTATTAACAGCTTTAAATCTTAAAGGATTAAGTCGCTTACGAATTATTTATTTTCAACATAACCAAATCTCTTCGCTGAATATTACAGGCGCCAATAATATTGCTCGTTTGGAAGGTGCTTACAACTCACTAACAGAAATATCATTACTGCAACTAAAAAAATTAGAGAATTTATATATTTCTAATAATAAGTTAACAAATTTAGATGTACAAAACCTGGAAAATCTCATCTCTCTAAATTGCACTGAAAATAATTTAAAGACAATAAATGCTACCAATTGTATTAAGTTATTTGGTTTAGAATGTAATAGAAACCAAATAACCGCATTAACACTCAAAAATTGTAAAAACTTGAAAAATTTAGGTTGTTGGGGCAATAATTTGACATCACTTGACACTTCAGATTTGGTTGAGCTTTTTAATCTTGATTTAACCAACAATAAAATGATTAGCTTAGATTTGAGAAATTCAAAAAAAATTGAATACCTATCTTGTTCAGTAAACAAATTAGAATCTTTAATTATAAAAAACGAAAGTAATTTCAGAAGCTATTCCATAGAAAATAACCCAAATCTAAAATATATTTGTTGTGATTCAAGCGAAAAAGACGAAGTCTTAAGTCATGTTGCATTACATGGTTATAATTGTAGCGTAGTAACTGATTGCTTTTAAAAGTTATTCCCGTAAAAAACCTATTTAACAAAACGAATCTCGCAATAATTAACAAGATTTTACATATTTACTAAGCTTTCATTAAGACGAATCTAATAAATTTACTATCAAGTTATTAGATTCGAAACCTATGAAAGTAAAACTACTCAGTGCACTAATTCTATTCACTTCTCAATTTAGTTTCTCACAAACAATTAAAGGTAAAGTAGTCTTTAATAATTATGCAATTCCTAAAGTCGAAGTCGTTAATTCTAGTACAAAAACACTTGCAGTTTCTGATGCAAATGGAGAATTTTCAATTATTGCAAAAGCGAATGATATACTAGTATTTGTATCTAAAGAACACGAGCTAAAAAAAATAACACTTACTCCTGAAACAATTAGTAATACGCCGCTAATCGTTGAATTATCATTAAATGCAGAAGAACTAAACGAAGTTCTTATCACAAATACCCCAGCAATTACCTTATCAGCTGCCCCAGAAGTGGAACAAGTACAAAGAGATGAGATCGCGGCAGATAGAGCTGATAAAATTTTAAAGCCTCTAATGATTGATGATTTAAATATAAATAAAGGACTGAATATAATGCGAATAGGAGGATTTGTTGCAAGTCTACTTAAAAAAGAGAAAGAGGAAGTCAAAAAAGCAGTTCCTGAAATTGAATTTTCTACACTGGCAAAAAACAGTTACGACCAAAAATTCTATCTCGAAACCTTAAAGCTACAAGCTGATGAAATTGAGCTGTTCCTTCAGTTCTGTGAAGCAGACCCCAAATCAAAAATAGTTGCAGCAAACAACAATACGCTAAGTACAATGGATTTTTTATTCTCCAAAATTACGGAGTTTAAAAAGTTCGCTGCTTCAAAAAAGTAAATTCCTTTTCATCCCGTTGAACGAACTGATTAGTACTTATTCAACCACCCAACACTTGCATTTACTACCATAGTACAACCTATCAAACCAGCTGACAAATGGAACTGTTGAAATAAATGGTAAAAGTACTTTTAAAGAAGAATTTGTTACTGCCGGTGGAATAAATTAAAAGGAAATCAACTTTAAACCATAGAAAACAAGCTACCCAAAAAAAATTATTTTACCGGAGAAATTGTGAATATCGATGCAATTACTAGATGTTTTAATTTTCAGAATACGTGGACAACCGGATTTATTCTCGCGAGTAGTAGCTAGTATCAATATTTCAGATAAATAATTAACAAGAATTTACATGTTTACTAAGCTTTCATTAAGACGAATCTAATAAATTTACTATCAAGTTATTAGATTCGAAACCTATGAAAGTAAAACTACTCAGTGCACTAATTTTATTCACTTCTCATTTTAGCTTTTCACAAACAATTAAAGGCAAAGTCATATTTAATAATTATGCAATACCTAAAGTTGAAGTCATCAATGCGAATACAAAAATACTTACAGTCTCTGATGCAAATGGAGACTTTTCAATTATTGCAAAAACGAATGACATCCTAGTATTTGTATCTAAAGAACATCAAGTAAAAAAAATCACACTTAACCCCAAACTATTCACCAAAGACGAATTAGTCGTTGAATTAATTCTAAAAGCCGAGGAATTAAACGAAGTGGTCATTACAAATATGCCATCTATTAAACTAAGTATGGATGACACATGGGAACAAAAAAAGATTGACCAATATGCAATAGAAAAAAATGCAACCACTCCAAAAGTTATTGGTGTTAATATGGGAACAATTGAAAACGGAATGGATCTGAAGCGAATTGGCGGTATGGTTTTAGGTCTATTTATAAAAGAAAAAGAGGAAGTCAAAAAAGCACTTCCTGAAATTGAATTTTCCACACTGGCAAAAAAAGACTTCGCCCAAAAATTCTATCGTGAAAATTTAAAGCTACAAGCTGATGAAATTGAACTATTCCTTCAGTACTGCGAAGCAGATCCTAAATCAAAAATAGTTGCTGCAAACAACAATACGCTGAGCACGATGGATTTTTTATTCGCCAAAAACACGGAGTTTAAAAAGCTCGCTACTTCAAAAAAATAATTTGCTTTTCCATCTCTTTATACAAAGTGATTATTACTTATTCAACCACCAAATACTTCCATTTAATACAGCAGCAAAACTTACCCAAGCCAAATACGGTATAAATAAATAACCAGCGATTTTATTAATTTTAGAAAACTGAAGGTAGGTTTCATAAATCATCAACCAAAGAACAATAATTTCCAATCCTGCTAACATAGGGTTGTGTAAGCCAAAGAATAAATACGACCACAGCGCATTTAGTGCTAATTGTATTGCAAAAACAATTAATGCTTTCTTTACATTTTCTTTATCTGATTCCATACGATCCCAAACCAGTCCGGCAGCAATTCCCATCATAATATACAACATACTCCACACTGGCGCAAAAATCCAATTTGGAGGGTTAAAACTTGGCTTTATCAATGTTGGATACCAGTCTAAAATGGCAGAACGAGTCGAATTTCCAGAAAAATAACCAATCGCAAGACAGGTAACAACAACAGTAAGTATTTTGGTAAGCTTATTCATTTTGGTTTTCTATTTGCGCCAAAAATAGTCAAACTTCAGCATATTTAAAATTAAAATCCATCAATGTATGCGTTTCAAAAAAATAATACAAGGAACGTATAAACCAAAAAAGTATCTTTGCGTAAATTTTATATTTCATGTTGACAACAAACGATTTTATCCCTAAAGCTTATTCTCATAATATAGAAAGTGGTACGTTCCATTGGAGTGCTCCCAGCAATATCGCTTTGGTGAAATATTGGGGAAAAAAAGACAATCAAATCCCAGCTAATCCATCGGTGAGTTTTACCTTGAACAACTGTAAAACTGTTACTACGCTAGCTTTCACCAAAAAAGACATTTCAACTACGCTCAATGCGGCAAATAATACTTTTTCGTTTGATTTACTTTTTGAAGGCAAACCAAAAGAAGATTTCAAGCCTAAAATTGCAAAATTCTTAGAGCGAATCGAAATCTACTTGCCTTTTTTGAAAGAATATCATTTTACTATAGACACTCAAAACACCTTTCCTCATAGCTCTGGAATCGCTTCATCAGCATCTGGAATGGCGGCTTTAGCGATGAACTTTATGAGTTTAGAAAAAGAGTTGAATCCGGAAATGTCGCAAGAATACTTTTATCAAAAGGCTTCTTTTTTGGCAAGATTGGGGTCAGGAAGTGCTTGCCGAAGCGTAAAAGGACAAGTAGTGGTTTGGGGAAACCAAGCTAATATTAAAGGAAGCTCTGATTTATATGGAGTCGAATTTCCAAATCCCATTCACGAGAATTTCAAGAATTACCAAGATACTATTCTACTAGTTGACAAAGGCGAAAAACAAGTTTCGAGCACTGTAGGTCATGATTTGATGCACGATCATCCCTATGCTGAAAGACGATTTGCCCAAGCGCACGAAAACCTAGACAAACTAATTGCGATTTTTGAAAGCGGGAATTTGGAAGAATTTATTAAAGTAGTCGAAAGCGAAGCCTTGACTTTACATGCGATGATGATGACATCAATGCCGTATTTTATTTTAATGAAACCAAACACTTTGCAAATCATTAATGCGATTTGGAAATTCAGAAATGACACTAAAATCCCAGTGTGTTTTACACTCGATGCCGGAGCAAATGTCCATGTATTGTATCCCGAAAACGTTAGCGAAAAAGTTTTGCAATTTATTCAGGACGAATTAGTTGGCTTTTGCCAAAATGGGCAGTACATTTGTGACGAAATTGGAAATGGAGCTGTATCTAATTAATTCCATTTTTTTGCTTACCTTTATATCCAAAGCATTGAATTTATGGATATTCCAGTAGAAAAATTAGAAATAATTAAATTATTGATAGAAACCAATGATAGTTCTATTGTTGAAGCCATAAAAAACATTTTCGAATTGCATAAAAAAACGGTTTGGAACGAATTGTCTCCTGAACAACAAGAAGAAATTGAGTTCAAGATTCTGGAAGAGAATCGAGGAGATCAAGTAGAATTATAAAAAATAATACCAATATAATTACCAACCCCAAATTGATAATTCACGAAAATATGAAAGGACCTTTATTTTACTCAAAAATATTACTCTTTGGAGAATACGGAATTATTCGTGACTCGAAAGGGCTTTCGATTCCTTATAACTTTTATAATGGCGCATTGAAAAGAGATGAAGATCCATCTCCCCAAGCGATTGCATCTAATGCAAGTTTGAAGCGTTTTGCTGATTATCTTGAAACAATGCAAAACGAGCAACCGGAGTTGGCAACTTTTGATTTAGCTGAATTAAAAAGCGATATTGAAACAGGAATGTATTTTGACTCTAGCATTCCACAAGGATATGGTGTAGGAAGTAGTGGTGCTCTAGTAGCAGCTATCTACGACAAATATGCTCAAAACAAAATTACTGTTCTTGAGAATTTGACACGCGAGAAACTATTGCAATTAAAAAATATATTCTCTCAAATGGAAAGCTTTTTTCACGGAAAAAGCTCAGGATTAGATCCTTTAAACAGCTATTTAAGTATACCAATATTAATTAATTCTAAAGATAATATTGAAGCCACTGGCATTCCAAATCAAATTTTGGATGGAAAAGGCGCTGTATTTTTGTTAGATTCAGGAATTGTTGGAGAAACGGCCCCTATGGTGAGTATCTTCATGGAAAACCTAAAAGACAAAGGCTTCCGTACCATGCTAAAAAATCAGTTTGTAAAATATACTGATGCTTGTGTAGAAAATTTCCTTGGCGGAGACATGAAAGCATTGTTTATGAATACTAAAAAATTATCAAGCGTAGTTTTGAATAATTTCAAACCTATGATTCCAGAACAATTCCATGCTATTTGGCAAAAAGGAATTGATACTAATGATTACTACCTAAAATTATGTGGTTCTGGCGGAGGTGGTTACATCTTAGGTTTTACCGAAGATTTAGAACGCGCTAAAGTTTCCTTGAAAGACTATAAACTAGAAGTAGTGTACCAGTTTTAATTGGCAATAAAAAATCTATTTAAAGCTTAAAATCCCTCGTGATTTTAAGCTTTAATCTTTTAAAAAAACACCATGTTAGGCAGAAAGCAGAAGCTTTTAATAATGAAGATCGTAAGTTTATTCTCGGTGGTAAGAGGATATAATATTCCTATTATTATTTTGGCGCAATACCTTTCAGCCATTTTTATCCTAGCTCCTGAAAAAAGAGCACTCGCTGTACTACTCGATTTCAACTTATTCATTCTTGTCTTTGCTTCCTCGTTAACAATTGCTTCAGGCTACATCATTAATAACTTTTATGACAGCCGAAAAGATTTGATTAACCGTCCTAATAAGTCTATGCTTGACCGACTGGTTAGCCAGAAAACAAAACTTACTGTGTACTTTTCGCTGAATTTCATTGTAGCCATAATGGCTCTATTTATATCATGGCGTGCTTTTTTATTCTTTTCAGCGTACATCTTCTTGATTTGGTTTTACTCGCATAAAGTAAAAAGATACCCCGTAATAGGAAATCTAACTGCTGCTTTACTAGCTGTTATTCCGTTTTTTGCAATATTGTTGCATTACTATAACGATCTTACCTTTGAAGAATTCGAAAATTACAAAGGACATTTCGCTGTTATTTTTGCCCACGCTAGTTTTCTTTCGCTATTGATTCTCATACGTGAAATGATCAAAGATTTAGAAAATATAAAAGGGGACTTGGCTAATGATTACAAAACGATTCCCATTGTCTATGGCGAAATACTTTCTAAAAAAATAATAACAGCCCTAACAGTGCTAACCATCTTACCTGTTTATATGCTGATCGAAATTTATGATGTGGGTTACATGGATATTTATTTTTACTTCAGCTTCATTGTCTTGATTTTCTTTGTCCTTTACTTGTGGAAGTCCACTAAAAAGGAACAGTACCTATTACTTCACAACGTACTTAAATTCTTGATTGTCTCTGGTGTCTTTTGCATCGTGTTGATTAACCCCTCCGTATTATGGAGTGGAAAGAAACTATTACTGCTTATATAAGCGAAAATCACCGCTTTAAAACCTGATTTTTATATTTTTCTTACCCTGATTGAAATGACATCCTGTTTATCCTGAACTTGTTTCCGGATTCTGAAACAAGTTCAGAATAAAAAGATATACTGCCCCAACGCTTCGGGAGTGGAAACAGCTCCAAGAAAACAAAATAAAAACTTATTAATTAGATAGTTACCGTTTTATAATTGCCTTATATCGATTAGCAATAATATAAATACTATCTTTGCACAAATTATGGAATATTATGAATAATAAGGAAGGCAATAATAAAAAAAGCGGTGCTAGACCAACGAGTTCTAGACCTAGCTCTAATAAGCCAAAACCTGCGATGCAAAAAAGGGCACAAGGGCCAAAAAAAGTAAAAATAAACACTAAAGTTGCAGAAGTAGTTTCTGACAAGGTTGAAAAAAAACCGAATCAGGCACCTAAGAGACCTAAAGTTAAAGACGAAATTCGTTTGAATAAATATATCGCCAATTCTGGTGCTTGCTCACGTCGTGATGCTGATATTTACATTCAATCCGGAAACGTAAAAGTAAATGGAATCCCTGTTGTTGAAATGGGATACATGGTTAAACCGGGTGATGTAGTGAATTTTGACGGAGCAACTTTGACTCCTGAGAAAAAAGTTTACATTTTATTAAACAAGCCTAAAAACTTTACGACAGCACTTGATGAAGGTCAGGAATTTCGTAATGTTTTAGAATTAGTAAAAGGTTCTACAACTGCAAAAATTGGAGCTGTAGGAAGAATGGATAAAAACACAACTGGTCTTTTATTGTTTACAAACGATACAGACATGTTGCGTAAATTCACTTTACCAAGCCAAAAATCATCTAAAATCTACCACGTATCTTTAGACAAAAATCTGAAATTTGAAGATTTAGAAAAAATCAACAAAGGGTTAACTCTTGACGGACACCGTGTTTTTGTAGAAGACATAAGCTATATTGAAGGAGAAGCTAAAAGCGAAATAGGATTGAAATTAAGATCATCAAATGTAAAAGTAGTTCGTTCTATTTTTGAACATTTTAGTTATGATGTTTTAAGAATTGACAGAGTATCGTTTGCAGGTTTGACTAAGAAAAACCTACCAAGAGGAAACTGGAGATTACTTACTGATCAAGAAATCATCAACTTGAAAAACGTATAATACTTCATTGAAATTATTACATAGAAAATCCCGTTCGTGACAAACGAATGGGATTTTTTTAATTAAATATACAAAGCCTACACCATGACGCCAGAAAAATTACAATCAATTGCATTTAAATGGTTTGAGACTTTCAACAATAAAGAATTAGAAAAACTCTTAGCTTTATACGATGAAGATGCCGCGCACTATAGTCCTAAACTAAAAATCCACAAGCCGGAAACAAATGGTATTGTAAAAGGACAACAAGCATTACGCGAATGGTGGCAGGATGCTTTTGAGCGTTTACCTACCTTAAACTACAAAGTGACTTCACTTACCGCAAACGGCGACCGCGTTTTTATGGAATACATAAGAACAGTAGATGGAGAAGATGAAATGCTTGTTGCAGAAGTATTAGACATAAGAGAAGACAAAATTGTTGCTTCAAGAGTATATCACGGATAAAAGTATAATTTATATTCTAAAAATCCATTTCGACTAGATCGAAATGGATTTTTTTTTATAACACTACTTCAATAGTCTCATAAAAGGCTTTCATCGTAAATTATAGCAAATAATTGCCTAATTTTGAATATCCATATCTCTCTTAAATTTTGTCAATTAAAGGCTTTCATTCAAAATAGAATAATGCGTACACTCTATCTTAATTTATTTGTACTACTGTTAATTTCATTTGCAAGTTGCCAGCAAAAGGAAAAACCAAGCGCTATAGCCAAAAAAAATATTTTTACCAATACACAAAACCAAACACGAGATTCACTAAGTATCAATTTAATAGATTTGCAAAAGCTTGGTAAATTAAAAAAAACTCAAGTAGTAACCGTAGCTAACGACCCCGTTTACCACAGCACAAAACACTACAATGCACTTCCTTTTCTCGATTTACTAAATAGCTACACTGCTATAAAAAACATAGACATTAATAAATACCAAATTGTCTTTGAATGCGAAGACGGATACAAACCGATGATGCCCTTGCAACAATTTGTTTCGGTAAAATCATTTCTTGCCGTTAGTGATGTAGACGCACCAAAAGGACAGTTATGGTCAAAAATTACTAAAGACGGACACGAAATGAATGCGGCTCCTTTTTATTTAGTTTACCAAGAGGTGTCCACAAAAGACACTGATCTAAAATGGCCTTACAACCTTATAAAAATACACCTTGTCGCTAACAGTCAAAATATCGCTTTACTGTTCCCCAAAGATGACGCTAAGGCTCAGCTAGGCTTTGAATTATTCAACAAAAATTGCGTCACTTGCCATTCCATTAATAAGACTGGAGGAAATATGGGACCGGAATTAAATTACCCGAAAAGCGTAACCGAATATTGGGACAAAAAACAATTAAAAGAATTCATCAAGAATCCCGCTTCCTTTAGGAATGGAGTAAAAATGCCAATTCCTGCAAACGTCACTGCAAAAGACATAGATGAAATTGTCTATTATTTAGAATACATGGCAAACCATAAGCTATAAAACCACATTAAATTCAGAAAGAGTTTTTTAAAAAAACAACTTCATTTTTAGATATCAAAATAGCTTCTCACTTTATAAGCCGTTCTTGTAATAGTCTAAAAAACAGAACATCACATGCGAATTATTTCGAAGAAAACTATTATTAATCTGAAATCAATTTTTTTGAGTAAATTAGCTTCAGCTACCCAACAATTAATTGATATGAAAAGAACATCCGTCCTTATTTTATTACCTATTTTTTCCTTACTGCTTGTGAATTGCAAAAAAGAGAACAATAAAGAGATTGACAAAAGAGACTTTAGCGCCTTAACAAAAAGCTATTTCGACGATAAAAATACCTTGGATCCTTTGAGCGCAACGCAAAGCGGTCAAAATGAGTACAACGATAAGTTACAGTTTGAGATGACTGACAGTTTCAGAAAAGATCAATTAACTTTTTTCAATAAATATGAAACTGCCTTAAATAAGGTTAAAGACACAGAACTTACCCCTGAAGAAAAAAATAGTTATGAAATTATAAAATGGGAAGTTGAAGTTGGTAAAGAATTATTAAAACAACCTACTAACCTGATACCGATTCATCAGTTTTGGGGAACCCATTTAACAATGGGGCAATATGCAGGCGGAACCAGCGCACAACCCTTTAAAACAGAAAAAGATTACACCAATTTCCTAAAGAGAATGGACTCGTATAGCGTCTGGATTGATTCAGCAATGGTTTATATGAAAAAAGGAATCGAACAAGGAATTGTATTACCAAAAGCATTGACTACGAAAGTGATTCCGCAGTTTGAAAATATGCCCACCGCTAATATAAAAGACAATCTGTTTTATTCTTCCATCAATTTAATGCCTTCTACATTTTCTGAAGAAACAAAGAAGAATTTAACGGCCAAGTATACCGCCGCAATCAATGACAAACTGATTCCTCAGTTTAAAAAAATGACTGCTTTTCTTAAAAACGAATACCTGCCCGCATCTAGATTAACCAGTGGCATAGGAAGTTTACCTTTTGGGAAAGAACTATATGCCACTTACGCAAAGCAGTGGACTACAACTAACATGACTCCTGGAGAAATTCATGAGTTAGGATTAAAAGAAGTAGCAAGATTAAATGCGGAAATGGAAAAGGTAAAAGCTCAGGTTGGCTTTAAAGGAACATTACTTGAATTTTTTGATTTCGTAAGAAACAAGCCCGAACTAAAACCATTCAAAAAGCCAGAAGAGGTAATTGCTAATTTTGAAAGAATCTACACTACAATAAAACCAAACGTAGACAAGTTATTCTCACTCCAGCCCAAAACAAAATTTGAAATTAGGAGAACAGAAGCATTTAGAGAAAAAACAGCTAGTGCAGAATACAGTCAAGGTACCGCAGACGGTTCACGTCCTGGTATTTTTTATGTACCAATACCAGATGTCAAAGAATACAACATGTATGGCGACGAAGATTTATTTTTGCACGAAGCAATTCCTGGACATCATTTCCAAATCTCTTTACAACAAGAAAATACCGCGTTACCTGATTTCAGAAAATACAATTGGTTTGGCGCTTACGGCGAAGGCTGGGCTCTATACACAGAAAGTCTAGGTCAAGAATTAGGCTTGTATAAAGATCCTTACCAATATTTTGGCATGTTAGGAAATGAAATGCACAGAGCGGTACGCCTAGTTGTTGACACAGGAATCCACAGTAAAGGATGGACCAGGGAACAAGCTATTCAATACTCAATGAAAAATGAAGCCGAAAGTGAAGCCGGAATTACTACAGAAATCGAACGCTATATGGCGATTCCAGGACAAGCTTTATCCTATAAAATTGGGCAATTGAAAATCATGGAATTGCGCAAAAGAGCACAAGACAAAATGGGCCCTAAATTTAACATTAAGAAGTTTCATGAAAAAGTGCTGGAATCTGGCGTGATGCCATTGGCCCTATTGGAAAAAAAGATTGACGCTTGGATTGCAGAAAAATAAAATATTTTTTAATAATAGACATAAAAAAAACTTCTCGATTGAGAAGTATTCCACCAATTCCTAATAAACTGATGTAGTGTCATTAAAATAAAAAACTTCACTACAACTATTTATTTTGAAAATAACAAGTAAATGCTTTATCTTTAGTTACCCAAATTTAAAAAAGATGAACAGCTTCGAACAAACAAAACTATTATTGAATGAGTCCTCTTTATTTTATATAATAACCACTGATATGGATGGTAACTATTCGTATGTAAACGGAAATTACGCTAAAGAATTTTCACACATAAATAGCAATTTTCTTGGGCAGCCCTATTATATTACAATGCATCCTGATGATATTAGTACCTGTCTTGAAGTCTCTACCGAATGTTTTAAGCATCCAGGTAAATTATTTACGGCGATAATTAGAAAACATGACGGCGAGGGTGATTACGTTTATACTCAGTGGGAATATAAAGCAATGTTTGATGATGAAAAAAATCCTGTTGGAGTATTTTGTCTAGGACATAATATAACAAAATATATTGCTGAACAAATACAATTGAAAAAGGTAGTAGAAGAAAATGAAAAAAAAAATCTTATTATAGAAAACATCGTCTTTCAACAATCCCATCTAGTTCGGGCTCCATTAAGTAATTTAATCGGACTCACAACTGTTTTTTTGGACAACACATTACTCGATACTGACACAACTTATACTTGTGAAATGATATTAGAAAGCACTAGGCAACTTGATGAAATCATTAGAAGCATTGTAACTACTGCTAGAACTTAGATTAATTTGCCGCCTTAGAACAAATTGCCACTTAACAAATACAGGTGCAACCAATTTTAAAAATAAAATAAATCATTTTTAAATATAATACATTACTATAATTCAAGTAAACCTGAACGTTTTCAAATCAATCCGATTAAGACAAAAAGTCGATAACCCATTTATATTTATTTATGGGGCATTAGCCAGATAACCATTTCCTTTTTTGAGATCAGAAAAAGGCATTTCATAATCTGAGCGTTTGAAAAGCAAGGACTCTTATAAAAACAAAAAGTATTTAACAAAAAAAAGCTTCTCAGTTGAGAAGCTTTTTTCGTGCGGATAATAGGACTCGAACCTACACGCCTTGCGGCACCAGATCCTAAGTCTGGCATGTCTACCAATTTCACCATATCCGCGTGCAATTGTGGGTGCAAATATAGACATAAGTTTGAACTTTCAAAACATTTTTTAAAAAAAATTTTTAATTCTATTTTTTGTACTTTTGAAACTATAAAAAATTAGTTAATAAATGGAAAATATCAAGTCATACGTACAAGAAAACAAAGACCGTTTTATCAACGAGTTAATAGAATTATTAAAAATGCCATCTGTAAGTGCAGATGCAGCCTACTCGCAAGATGTTATTGAGACTTCTGAAGCGGTAAAAGTAAGTCTGGAAAAAGCAGGTTGTGATTTTGTAGAAATCTGTGAAACTGACGGTTACCCTATTGTTTATGGTGAAAAAATAATTGACAAAAACTTGCCAACGGTATTAGTTTATGGTCATTATGATGTACAGCCGGCCGATCCGATGGAGCTTTGGACTTCTCCCCCATTTGAGCCTGTGATAAAAAAAACCGACATTCATCCGGAAGGAGCCATTTTTGCACGTGGTGCCTGTGATGATAAAGGACAAATGTACATGCACGTAAAAGCATTCGAATACATGATCCAAAGTAATACTTTGCCTTGTAACGTGAAATTCATGATTGAAGGTGAAGAAGAAGTAGGAAGTGTAAACTTAAAAACCTTTGTTGAAAACAACAATGAAAAGCTTAAAAATGATGTGATTTTAATTTCAGACACTGGAATGATCTCAAATCAACAACCTTCTATTACAACAGGTCTTCGCGGATTAAGTTATGTCGAAGTAGAAGTTACAGGACCCAACCGTGATTTACATTCCGGTTTATACGGTGGTGCAGTGGCTAATCCAATCAATATTTTGGCAAAAATGATTGCTTCTCTTCATGACGAAAACAATCATATTACCATTCCTGGATTTTATGACAATGTAGAGGAACTATCTCTTGAAGAAAGAGCCGAAATGGCAAAAGCGCCATTCAGCTTGGAAAAATATAAAAAAGCACTTGACCTGAAAGACGTTTATGGCGAAAAAGGATATGTGACTAACGAAAGAAACTCTATTCGTCCTACATTAGACGTAAACGGAATCTGGGGAGGTTATACTGGTGCAGGAGCAAAAACGGTTATCGCAAGTCAAGCGTTCGCTAAAATCTCCATGCGTTTAGTACCTAACCAAGAATGGGAACAAATTACTGAGTTATTCACTAAACACTTCATGAGCCTCGCTCCTGCTGGAGTAACCGTAAAAGTTACGCCACATCACGGAGGTCAGGGTTATGTAACTCCTATCGACAGCATAGGGTACAAGGCCGCTAACATGGCATATACGGAGACTTTTGGAGTTCCGGCTATTCCAGTTCGTTCTGGCGGAAGTATCCCTATTGTAGCTTTATTCGAAAAAGAATTAAAAAGCAAAACAATCCTAATGGGATTTGGTTTAGATAGCGATGCCATTCACTCGCCAAACGAACATTTCGGAATCTTCAATTACCTTAAAGGAATCGAAACTATTCCGTTGTTTTACAAATATTTTGTAGAGTTGTCTAAATAACATTTCTTAGATACTGAAAGTTCCAGTTTTTTTGAAAAAGAACAAAACAAATAAGTATCGAAAATCTTTTAAAATAAATAATCCGCTCCTCATCGAGCGGATTTTTTTTGGGGCGTTCCCTAGTTGCACAAACTTTTTTCAAATTCACACGTCCGTTCTGCAACGAGGTCAGGCTATCCGCTGCAATCTTATTTGTAAAAACAAATAAGGATTTCCACTACTATCCTTAACGCAACTTCCTAATAACTAAATATTTCTACACAAAAACTTGTTTTATTAATTAATTGTTCTACATTTGTAGAGCAACATCTTTTTCTGTAGAGCAAAAACACATGAAAAAACTAATTATCATTCTAAGTTGTCTAATTTTGAGTTTGTTTTCCTGTAAAACCAACCAAAAAATAAATAAAAAAAGAGAAGGTCTTTGGATAGAACAATATTCACTAGACAGTCTGCATTATAAATCAGTCGGAAAATATAAAAACGACGATCCCATAAAAAAATGGCGTTATTATCTAGACGGTAAAATAATCAAAAAAGAAAAGTACAAAGGAAATGCCTGTTACACCAAATTTTATCACAAAAATGGAAAAACACAGTCCCGAGGAAAAACAGTTTTAGACACCAGCACAAAATACGCCCATTGGTTTTACAGTGGCAACTGGGAATTCTACAACGATAAAGGAAAACTAATAATCAAACGAAATTATAACAATGGCAAGCTTGCTTCTGAAATAATCTTGCAATAAAACTTTAAAAAAATAAAAATGCAACAGCTAACAAACGCCGAAGAACAACTAATGGAGCACCTCTGGAAATTAGAGAGAGCATTTATGAAAGACCTACTCGAAGCATTTCCAGAACCAAAACCCAAGACGACTACCGTAGCCACTTTGCTAAAAAGAATGATTGACAAAGAATTTGTAGCCTATACTGAGTTTGGCAACTCTAGAGAATACTATCCATTAGTAAAAAAAACAGCGTATTTCTCTAAACATGTAAACGGACTGATAAAAGATTTCTTTAACGATTCTGCTTCACAGTTTGCTTCTTTCTTTACCAATGAAACTAATCTCACCGAAAAGGAATTAGAAGAGCTCAAAAAAATAGTAGATAATGCCATTCAAAAAAAGAAAAAATGAACGACTTTTTAATCAAATCAACAGTTTCATTGTTCGTGCTTTTAGTTGCGTACCATTTAGTATTGGAGAAAGAAAAAATACATCAATTCAACAGGTTTTACCTATTGTTCTGCTTATTGTTTTCATTCACGATTCCGTTTATAACTTTTGAAGTAATTCAGGAAATCACAAATCCATTAATTGCGCAAAACACTGTAAAACTCGAGGGAGAAACTATAGCTGCTGTGCAAGACTCAACAAATTATTGGTTAATTTCAATCTGGTCGATTTATACTGCAGTGACCTCAATATTACTATATCGGTTTATCAGAAACATTATAAAATTGAACGTGAAAGCAAAATCCAGCGAAGCAATTACTTATAAAAATTCTCAATTAATTTTGCTAAAAGAAGCAACATTGCCGTACACATTCTTGAATAAAATCTTCATCAATCAAGATGATTATCACAATCGAAAAATTGAAGCTGAACTGTACACACACGAGTTAATACACGTAACCCAAAGACATACACTAGACATATTACTCATTGAAACTCTGAAAGTATTCTTTTGGTTTAACCCTATATTTATTTTCTATAAAAAAGCGATCCAACTCAATCACGAATTTCTTGCTGATGAGAAAGTCGTAAAATCACATAACGATGTTCCGTTTTACCAGAACCTATTAATTTCTAAGGCAAACGCGAACCCAACCTATTACTTGGCCAGTAATTTAAACTATTCAGTAACTAAAAAACGATTAATTATGATGACAAAAACCACATCGACAACAACAGCATTATTTAAAAAGGGACTTATTATTCCTTTAATGACTGGACTTCTATTTTCATTATGCACAAAAGTAGTAGCACAAGAAAGTAACAAAAAAGAGGAAAGTACCGCTACAAACAAATCTACTTTATTTAAAAACTACTACGACAAAACTACATTTAAGGTTAAAGATGAAAACGGAAAAGTTGTTGCCGATAAAAAATACGCAGATTTAACAACTAAAGAAAAAAACCTAGTTCCTCCATTTATTTACAACAAAAACAAACCTTTGACTAACAGCGAAGTTGATCGAGTAATGAAAGAAGGGGGGCCAGAAACATTTGTTATAGATCCGTACGACCCAAAGAATATTAAAGTAAAAGACGAAGATGAAAATGCAGTCTACAGTACAACTGGGTTAACGGAAAAACCAGCATATCCTGGAGGAATGGAGAGTTTCTATAAATTTGTTGGCGAAAATTTTACAATTTCAAACGAAGCTTATGAAAACAAATTAAAAGGAAAAGTATACGTAACTTTTACTGTTGAAAAAGACGGCTCTTTAACCGATTTTAGAATCCTAAGAGACATAGGGCATGGAACTGGCGAAGAGGCAGTTCGAGTTTTAAAACTATCCCCTAAATGGATCCCCGGTAAAATAAATGAAGAACCCGTTCGAACTATGTACAGCTTACCTATTACTGTTCAAACTGCAAAATAGTTTTTAAAACAATAAATCCGCTTCTACTAGAGGCGGATTTATCTTACTACAAAATCTAAAAAAGGGCTAACTAAATTCTCAATCAGGTTTATACCCTAAATACGGCATCATTTGTTCTTTAAAAACAACTCCATATTCCTCTAATTCTTTCAAAATAGGTAAATACACTTCTTTTCGTATAGGTAATTGTACTCCGGGAGTGGTTATCTTTCCGTTCAGTATTAGTAAAGTCGCCATGGCAACTGGCAATCCAACGGTCTTAGCCATCGCTGTATAAGTTTGGTCTTCGCCAATGCAAACCATTTTAGAATCGATTTGTTTCTTTACACCATCTAACTCGTATCCGAATTTATGATACATCACGATCATATCCTTATCGTCTGATTCTAATGTCCACTTATCACTTAAAATTTTTTCCAGTATTTGTGCCGGCGTGCCTTTTTTAAGACCCACTATTTTTTTGCTATTGAATAAATCCAATTCCAAAAGCTTATCCCACATAATATCATCCTGATCAATTTTTAGAATCAATCGTGTCTTAATTTCTACTGAATCTGTAGGATGGTAAGGCAAGAATGAGTTTACAAATTGTCGGTAACTCATGTTTTCACAATCTTCCATCACATAGCTTTCATCCGTCATTCCCAGTTGAACAAACATATTCCAAGCTTTTGAAAATCCAACACGACGAATAGTACCTCGATATAAGGTTAGTACATCATCTAAACCATAAACACTTCTATATTTTAAAGAATCTCTGTTAGAATAGGCTTCAAATCGACCATATCCCTCCACTTGTAAGAATTCTGTTCTTCTAAATAAATTACAATAGGGGATATATTTATAAGTTCCCTCTTGAATAAATTTAGCTGCGCCACCCTGTCCGGCAAGTACAACATTGCGGGGCGCCCATGTGAACTTATAATTCCACAAATTTGTATCAGACTCAGGAGCGACTAGTCCGCCGCAAAAAGATTCAAACAAAAGCATCTTCCCTTCTTTATCCCTGATTTCATCAATAATCTTCATGGCACTCATATGATCAACCCCTGGATCAAGCCCAATTTCATTCATGAAGATCAAATTATTTTCCTTTACTGCTTCATCGAGTTCCTGCATAGCATCACTAACATAAGAAGCAGTAACCAAGTTCTTTTTATAAACGACGCAATCTCTAGCTACTTCAATATGCAAATGAGCTGGTAACATCGAGATAACGATATCTGCCTTTTCTATAGCTTCTTTTCTCTGACTAGTATCAAAAATATCTAAGGCTATTGCAGTAGCATTGGGATGATTGTTTGTTTTCTTTTGGGCTAAAGCCAATGACAGATCACCAATAACAAGATGTAGGTTCTCCTTTTCTGATTTATTTAAAAGATATTGTATCAACGAGGATGCTGATCTACCTGCACCTATAATTAAAATGGTTCTCATATGTTATATAAATATAACACAAATATATATAATTGTTGTATTTATAACAAATAGTCCTTGTTAAAAACGACGAGCTGTTCACAACTTAATAAACAAATTGATCTGTTTTTAATTTTTAGACCTTGATAAAGTCTAAACATAATCAACAAAAACTCTTTTATATTCACTCGATAAGGAATACTTTTACAGAGAATAAAACCACAGAAAAATGAATAAGAAATTAATTGCAACAGGAGCTCTTTTTGGTATGATAGCAATAATATTAGGTGCGTTTGGAGCACATGCCCTAAAAAATGTGTTACTACCTGAACAGCTTATAACTTTTGAAACAGGAGTCCGATATCAAATGTACCATGCGTTGTTTTTAATCTTTATTGGAATATTAACTGACCTAAGCGAAAAAGCGAAGAAAACTATCTATTATTTAGTCGTTTTTGGTATCGTTTTATTTTCTGGATCTATCTATTTATTAGCCACAAACACCCTAACTTCTTTTGATTTTAAAGTTATTGGTTTTGTAACTCCTATCGGTGGACTCCTATTAATAGTGGCTTGGGGCGTGTTATTTACAAAATTTATGAAGAAAAACTAACAAAAATTAGATAATTAAATCGTATCTAAAATATTAGCTCTACTTTTGTATTCGAATAATTTAACTACCCAATACATAATTTTATGAATAATAACACACCGTTTACGAAATCGATTGCGCTAAATGACTTAGGAATCGAAAACGCAAAGATTCATTATCAATTATCAGCCAACGAATTACATGACATGACCATCGCGTCAGGCCAAGGAATCGAAACTTCGACTGGTGCTTTAGCCGTGAATACAGGAGAATACACAGGACGCTCGCCTTTGGATCGATTTATCGTTAAAGACAGCATTACAGAGAACCAAGTTTGGTGGGGAAAAGTGAACATTCCCTTTGACCCTACAGCTTTTGAAAAACTGTACAAAAAAGTAACTTCTTACTTATCAAACAAAGAAGTATTCGTTAGGGATTCTTATGTATGTGCCGACCCTAATTACAGATTAAATGTTCGCGTAGTTACTGAAACTCCTTGGGCAAATTTATTTTGTTACAATATGTTTTTGAGACCAAACGAAGATGAACTTGAAAACTTCACACCAGAATGGACTTTAGTATGTGTTCCAAGTTTCATGGCAGACCCTGCAATTGACGGTACACGTCAAAGCAATTTTGCCATCTTGGATTTCACAAGAAAAGTAGTTCTTATTGGAGGAACCGGTTATACTGGTGAAATGAAAAAAGGAATTTTTTCTGCCTTAAATTTCATCTTGCCTGTAAACAAGAATTCATTGCCTATGCATTGTAGCGCCAATGTAGGTGACAAAGAAGACACAGCCATTTTCTTTGGTTTATCAGGAACTGGTAAAACTACCTTATCAGCAGATCCAAAAAGAAAACTGATTGGAGACGATGAACATGGATGGACTAGTGAAAATACTGTATTCAACTTTGAAGGCGGATGCTATGCTAAAGTGGTGAATCTTTCTGAAGAAAATGAACCAGATATTTTTAGAGCCATTAAAAAAGGAGCGATTTTAGAAAATGTAGGGTTCAAAAAAGGAACAAATGAAGTTGACTTCGAAGATGTTTCTATCACACCAAATACAAGAGTAAGCTACCCGATATTTCATATTGATAACATCCAACCAGGTTCTATTGGAAAAAATCCTAAAAACATATTTTTCTTAACCGCAGATTCTTTTGGAATTCTACCTCCTATTTCCAGATTAACGCCGGGACAAGCAGCTTACCACTTTATCTCTGGTTATACTGCAAAAGTTGCTGGAACAGAAGCTGGAGTAACAGAACCTCAACCTAATTTCTCTGCTTGTTTTGGAGCGCCATTTATGCCTCTTCACCCAACAACATATGCTGAAATGTTGAGTAAAAAAATCCAAGAAGTGGATGTAAAAGTATGGTTAATCAACACAGGATGGACCGGTGGAGCTTATGGAACAGGTACCCGAATGAAATTAAAATACACTCGTGCTATGATAACCGCTGCTTTAAACGGGGAACTAGATACAGTAGAATATAAAAATCATATTGTCTTTGGAATTGCTATTCCGCAAAGCTGCCCTGAAGTACCTAGCGAAATATTAAATCCTAGAAACACTTGGGAAGACAAAGATTTATACGATCAAAAAGCAATAGAATTAGGAAAGAAATTCAATGCTAATTTTGCCAAATTTGAAGAGTTTGCCAGTGCCGAAATTATGGCAGGAGCACCAAATGCATAAGTTAATTATAATTCAAAAAAGAAAAGAGCTGTTCCCTTCGAACAGCTCTTTTTGATTTCAAGAAACCCCTAACCAAAACAAATGAGGGTTTTACAACATTATTGATTTTTTGGTCTTAAATTTGCAATCATCAATCAATCAAAAAAATCAATCATGTTAAAACAATTCTTCATCCTCTGTTCAGGTGCTGACAACGAGATCCTGGAAGGCTGTTCCCAAGGAGAACAAACCAAATACGCAGGTATTGGCGCCACCGTTTTCTTTACCGCAGTTATGGCTTTTATTGCCAGTTCTTATGCTTTATTTACTGTTTTCGACAGCGTTTACCCCGCCCTCCTTTTTGGATTAGTCTGGAGTTTACTCATCTTTAATCTGGACCGATTCATTGTTTCTACCATTCGAAAAAGAGATAAATTCGGAAGTGAATTTCTACAAGCAACTCCCAGAATTATTCTTGCCATTATCATTGCAATCGTAATATCGAAGCCCTTAGAAATTAAAATTTTTGAGAAAGAAATCAATACCGTTTTATTGAAAGAGAAAAACGCAATGGCGCTTGAGAATAAAAAAGAAGTGGCTGACTACTTCAAATCCGATTTAGACAAAAACAAGGCCGAAATTGCAGATTTAAAAGCGGATATTTCAAAAAAAGAAAAAGAAGTCAACACCTTGTACGAAACCTATATAGCAGAAGCAGAAGGAACAAAAGGCACATTGAAGCTTGGTAAAGGCCCTGTTTTTGAAGAGAAAATAGCCAAGCATAATCTTGCGTCCGCACAGCTGGATACTATTCGAAAAAACAACTTGGCAAAAATTGCTGAAAAAGAACAGCAATCAAGTTTACTCCAAGCCGACCTTGATAAAAAAGTAACAGAAACACGACCTATAATCGATGGATTTGATGGTTTAATGGCTCGTATAAACGCTTTAAACAAATTACCTTCACTTCCCTCATTATTTATCATGCTCTTATTTTTAGCTATTGAAACGTCTCCTATTATTGCAAAATTACTTTCTCCAAAAGGGGAATACGATTTTAAACTGGAAGATTTAGAAACGGCCTTAAAAGCAACATTAGAGCAAGACAAATACCAGCGCAATTTATTAGTCAAAACAAGCGCCATGATGCATGATAAAGTATATGAAGACATTGCACAAGATAAAAACCTATATAACTTGCAAAGAAAAAAAGCAACGGAGTTACTGGAATTACAAGCTACTAATTTTGTAGAAAAACAGAAGAGAACTTTATAATACTAAAAAAGGTCAAATGATAATACCTATCATTCGACCTTTTTACTTTGTTTATAAGCTACATTACATAAAGCTTAAAATCTCTTTTTTATAGGCGTCATATTCTCCTTGAAGAATTAAACCATTGTCTAGTAATTTTTTATAATTCTGTAATTTCTCAAACAACTCATCTTGAGACAAAGCTGCTAATCCATTTTCTTTGGCGTTTTCAGAAGGACTCTCAAAAACATCGTTTTGATAAGGTAAAGGTGGCGGAGTGACAGGCATTAATTCGCTGAAACTAGTCACTTCTTCCGTTTCCATCTCTTCAATTTCTTCAGCTGATTCTACGTTTTCAAATTGGATTTCCTCAGCCACTACATTATTAAAAACGGTTCCTATTTTCAATATATCCATCTGCTCTTTTGCAAAAGTATACATTTTTCTAGCCTGCGTTTTCGGAATATAATCAATCGAAACGGTCATATCTGTCTTGGTCGAAAACGAAAATTCAGACCCTAATATATTTTCCTTTACAAAAGTCCCTTCGATTTGATCCCAAGTATAGTCTGTAAAATCCATGGAAAGACCTAGATTTTTCGGCTGACAAATGACTATTCTTTTATTAGTCATGACAATGCTATCCGGAAAAACGGTAAGGGCCGGTTTTTTCTGCACTCCGATATAACCTATTTCTTCATTTTTCATCAATAAATCATTCAGCTTTGAAGTGATTTTTTCGATGGCTTTAGGGTCTTGTTCCTCGTTTAAGAATTTCTTTATTTGGTCTTTCATTGTAAGCTGAATTTATTTCAGATTTTTCTAATATGCTAAGTCATTTCAGCACATTAAATAATCCTTAGCAAAAGTAATACCTAATTTTATTATTCTGCAATTTCATTTTGTGTTTTCTTAGTTAAACTTTTGTGAACCAACAATATTAACCAAAAAAAATGAGGCCACACTTATAAAGCACGACCTCATTAAAATATTTGCTATTTATTTTTTATACCTCGAAGTAATATCGTTTCTACTACAGCGGCTGCGTTTACTTTCAACGAAATTAGATTTCCCCTGAAATAAAATTTGCTTGGTACATATATTGAACTTACAACAGAAGACTGTAATGTATACTATATAACAGAAGACTGGAACGCACGAATCAGCACTCCTAATAAAATAAAGAAATAAGAAACAACATTGTTTTATCTAAATAACGAGTTGTAAAACAGCATCTTCAAAACCAATAATTTTCCTTACCTCGTTACTATTAGGCAACATAAAACGTTGTTTATTATCTGTGTATACTTTTACTAAAAAGGATTTTATTTTTGATCGTGGGACAATTGCAGTTTTATCATTTAGGACTTTCTTTTCTAAATCAAATTTAGTCATAGGTCCAGCCCAATCCAAATCATAACAATAAGCTAAAGCTTCTTTTCGGACAAAAGTAATGTACTGTTCATTTATTAAAGACCACTTCAAAGAAACCAGATAGTATTCATCGTGATCATCTAAAGCATCTGATACTTCAAATGACATTGTGTTTTGTAATTTCCTTTCCACTTTTTGACAATTTAGTTTCAGATCCAAAAATATCAAAACATAGCTTAAAAGCCTATTATAACCGACGAACTACACTATTTACCAATAAAAGTAGTTTTTTTACTATTAACAATACCGTTGTGCATTTTTATTAACCTTGATTACTCCTATAATAAAAAATTGATTAAAAGTCATTACCTATTATTACTGTCATGTAGATAATTCACTATTTTAGCAACAATACTAACAGCATTTAAATCCCTTTTATTTTTTAATTTTCTTTGAGAAACTTAAAAGGTAGAAATGCAGTTTATGTACTGTCAAACAGATTATAGAAGATTTAATCTTTTCATTAACTCAGGCCTATTGGCTCGACTTACTGGTATAACGTCTTTGCCAATTAAGACACTATTATCTTCAATGTCAATAATTTTCTTGGTGTTGATTATAAAAGAACGATGCACTCTTAAGAATAAATCTTTGGGTAATTTATCTTCTATTTTTTTAAGCGTAGAATGAACAATATAATTATTACCCTCCGTTTTTATATGAATATAATCTCCTTTGGCTTCAACAATATTTACGGAAGCAGTCTCAATTTTGATCAACCTGCGGTCAATATTAACATAAAACTCCTTTACATTGTCCTCGGCAACAGCAGCGTTTTCTTTCAAACTGTCAGTTCTTTGATATGCATTTGCTTTTTGAACTGCTTTTTGAAAACGATCTGCAGTAATCGGTTTTACAAGATAATCTACAATACATTCATATTCGAATGCCTCAATAGCAAAGTTTCTATCGGAAGTAACCAAAATTATCTTGGGAGGGTTTTTAATCGTTTGAATAAAATCAAAACCTGTGAAATCAGGCATATGGATATCCAAAAATATTAAATCAACATCATTTTGATTTAAATATTTAATGGCCTGTAGTGCATTTGAAAATTGACTTGCAATATTTATATCAGAGTAATTTGTAATGAATTGAGCAATAATTGCTCTTGCCATTTCTTCATCATCAATTATAATGCAATTCATAAGCCAAAAAGTATCATAAATGACTCACGAAATCCTGCATGCTTTTTAAAATATTTTCAAAATCAGCATTCAAATCTGTTGAGTTATCTTTTAAGTTATTTTCATATTCTTCAGCAATATAATAACTTTTTTCTAAACCAAGTACAGATATTTTATGTTTTAATTTATGAACAGATTGGGCCGCTAATAAATAATTGGCATTTGCATATTCTTCAGTATATAATGCAATTTCATCTGGAAGTTCTTTTTTAAGAATACCTATTATTTTATTCTTAAAATCGAGGTTATCCCCTGAGAGCTCCTTGATATAATTTAAATTAGGCTGTTCCATTCTCTTTGGCTATTGTGAAATAAAAAATTGTTCCTTTATTCTCTTGGCTTTCTAGCCAAATTTTCCCTTTATAAAACTTAATGATTTTTTTAACTATCGCAAGTCCAATACCAGAGGAAGAATCATTGTTTTCTAGTTTTGAAAACATATCAAATATTTTATTTTGATACACTCCTGGAATACCAATCCCGTTGTCTTTTATATAAAAACTAAACTCACTATCATTCTCAGTGCTCCCTATTTCTATCTCTATATTTTCTTTGTCATTGTATTTTATAGCATTTTGAATTAGATTTTGAAATAATTGTTTAAATCTAAAATCATTACCGAAAATTTTAGGTAGTTCATTTTTAATTTGGATATCAACATGATTTTGAATCGAATTCGTCCTTAAAATTTCATCTACTAAAATATTCAAATCAATAATTCTATCATCATCCTTTTGTTTTTCGATTGCTGAATAATCTAGGATGCCTTTAATTAACAAATCCATTTTTTCAACATTAGAAAGAATTAAGTTTAATGACTTAGTATTATCTTCATTCATCATTACTTGATTATCTTCAATAAACCAGTTAATCAAGGTGTCAATGCTTCTCAACGGCGCTTTCAAATCATGAGAAACCATGTGCGCATACTCATTTAACTCTTTATTTTGTTTTTCAAGACTCAATAGTAATTCTTCCCTTTGTTTATTAATTTTCACAATCTCGAATGATTGATCTTTAATATAATCTGACGAATTAAATGAATCTGATTTTGGTGCAATTGATTCATCAACACTCATAGAATTAAGAATGAATTCAAGGTTTCTATTTACTTCTTTTAAACTTTCAGCTTCATCTCTTAATTTTTGATTGGCTTCAAAAAGCTCATCAGAACTAATTTTCATTGCTCTTTGCAATAATGCTATCTGATCTTCAAAATTAACATAGGAATCATTAATCGCTTCAAGAAACAGATCTAAATCATTCAGTCCCCCTTTAAGTTTTTTATCTATTTGCCTTTTTAGTAATGGGTTCATTATTCACTTATTAAGGTTAATGTCATGGTTTGATTGTGTAATTCACAAGAAGTACTTCCGTTAAAAGGGGCCATTTCTCCATAGGAGTAAAATCCCGTCATAGGTACTTTTTCTCCAATACGATCTCTAACTTCCTCAACTTCTTCTTCTACCCTTTGATTCATCACTAATTTCCGACCAATACAACTTACTAGAATTGCAATTTCTGGCGCCTTTTCTCTGTTTTTCATAGCATATTCTGCCGCCATGTGAGCTCCTTCGGCAATACCATCAACGGATGCCATCATTAACTGAACTTTTGAATTCACTGGAACATCACCCGCTAAAGTCATCGAATGATCCTCATTATTAATTTTTAATATAGTACGTACAACTGGCTCTTTTTTGCCCTCTGGCGTCACATTCAAAGGATATAATAAAGAGGCTTGTGGTAATTCTTCCGCTTTATCACCCAGGTATTTTTTATACAAGTCAAGTGCAGGTTGCCCATCAACTTCATACAGAATATTAGCTTCCGATTTTGTTATTATTCGTTCTGGTCCAAAAGGAATCCAACCGCCAAAGCTAGCAAAAGAAACTTCCAGAGTTTCACCATAAAATCCAATTAAAATAACTTCTCCTTCTTTTGGATTCGCTTTATAAGAAGCTACTGTTTTTTCAAATCGAGGGTCATCTCCACACATCCCACCAGTAATTGAAACTGCCGAATCTATTTCATCCTCTAATCCGTTTATTAAGGAACTTCCGTTTACAAAACTCCCCTCAGATAAAACAAATAAATGTTTCAAATTTTCTTTTGGGATTTTATTATAAAGAGCTGCTCCTAATTTTTCGGCATTTTTATCGTAGTCTAGAATATTTTCTCTTTCTACAATAAAAGAACTTCTTTCTAATTCGATTGCAGTAACAGAAATAGAATTGTCGTTTACATTACAACATAGTATTTCCCCGGCAGTTGACCCAAAAACAATATGCTCATAAGGGAATTCTTGACGAATGTTTTTTATGACTTCTTCATTCTCTAGTAACAATCGATTCCCAAAAACCAATACCAAAGGATTTTTCAATTCTATTTTTTCTTGAAAATACTTCCAGTTTTGATTTCCAATTTTGGAGGCCTGAATAATTTTCATAATTTATTTATTAAGTTTTATAAAAAAGGTAGTTCCCACTCCTTCTTCACTTTCAATCCATATTTTACCCTTATAAGTTTCAATAACTTTCTTAACTATTGATAAACCCAAACCTGTTGAATGCTCGCTTGTGGTATAGGATTGAAAAGTATTAAATATTTTCTCGTAGTTTTTCTCTGCAATTCCAACTCCATTATCTTTTACAGCAAAAACATAATAAGTATCAAACTCTTCTGAAGAAATTTCAACTAAACCAACTTCTCTTTCGATATAATTTACAGCATTCCCAATTATGTTTTGAAACAGCTGTTGAATTCTATAGCGATCTGCATTAATTATTGGCAACGTATTTTTTATAGTAACTGTAATGTGTTTTGGAATATGAATAATCTCAATTATACTCTGAATGATTAACTGAGTATTAACCTTTTCTACAGCTATATTCTCTTTATCAATTTTAGAATACGTTAAGATCCCTTCTATTAAACGATCCATTTTCTCTACTTTATTTTCCATCATTGAAAAATATTTCAAAGTTTGCGCGCTAAAGGCTTTGTCATTGTCCTCTTTAATCCAAGAAATTAAAGAATGTATACTACGTAGTGGTGATTTTAAATCATGAGAAACTATTTGGGCATAATCTTCAAGTTCTTTATTTGTTTTCGCTAAGCTCGCTACTAATTCTTCTCGTTGATTTTCTAATGTTTTCTTGCTGGAAATATTTTCTTGAATCGCAAAAAACCGAACAATTTCTCCTTTTTTACTATACAAAGCTTGTCCTTGAATCTTTACCCAATATTTGTCTCCTGCTTTCGAGTAATTTATAATTTCACAAGCAAAAGGTAGGCCTTTACTAATTTGAGTTTTTAAATATTCAACAGTTTCAGGATTTGTTTCTTGGCCTTGCAATAAATGCCCCGGTTTTTTTCCAACTAATTCCTCTTTAGAATAGCCAGACATTTTTTCAAAACTAGAGTTAACCCATTCTATCCTGCCCTCGACATCACTAATCACAACTGAATTAATATTCTTTTCAGCAATTAAGGATAGTAAATATAAACTTTCTTCTTGTGCTTTCTGTTCTGTTATATCTAAATGAATACCTATAGAACCAGTCACTATACCATTTATATCATAATTTGGTGCGCCACTAACTAACCAATGACGTAGTTCTCCTTTTTTATTCTTTATTTGAATTTCATACGAATCTGTAATTCCTTTAACTCTGAGTTCGTTTTTTTCTTTTATGACTTTCTTACCGTCTTCTGTGAGAAGTAAACTAGATGCATTTTTACCAATTAACTCCTCTAAGCTATATCCGCTTAAATTACAAAAACTATTATTTGCTAAAACAATCCTTTCGTCTTCATCAACTTCAATCAACCCTAAATTCATATTGGCAATAATATTGCTATATTTTTCTTTCTCGATTCGTAATATTTCCTCGTGCTTCTTGTCTTCAGTTACATCTTCAATCATGGCAAAGTATTGTATCACCTCTCCATCTGAGTCTAAAATAGGCTGCCCTTTTGTTCTAACCCAAAAGTTTTTATTGTCTTTTCGACGATGAAGATGCTCTACATTAAATGGTTCTCCATTTACGAATGGCACTGTCATTTTTAGCAACTCCTCCTCAGTAGTTTCATCACATTTCCCTAAGTTAATAGGCGTATTTCCAATCACTTCTTCTTTTGAAAAACCAGTCAATTTTAAATAAGCATCATTACACCAAATGATTTCACCGTTTGGCTTAGTGAAAAGAACTCCATTTCCATTAGCACTTGCAACTAATGAAAGCCTATTCAATTCCTCTTGATCCCTATCTAATGCTTTCTTTTGATTGTTAATTTTAACTAATAGCTCTTTTAATTCTTGCGTGGTGATTTCTTGTGTCTTTAGCACATGGAGTAAATCTAATAAAGGGTCGTGGAAAGCAAAATCGTGTAGTGTTAATTTTTTTTCTCGCACTTGGTCCATCGAGACAAACCAGGGGGAACCTACAAATAAAATAGATCCATTATATTCCTGAAATTGGCCTCTTAAATCAACATCTTCAGAGGTTGTTCCTATAAGAACCAATTGATTAAAAACAGAAACTATATTTTCAAAAGTGTCACTTTCAATATGTGGTCTTTTAACCCTAAAAGATGCCGCAAAATCATCATTGAGCTTAATTAGCGGTAAAGCCTTAGCTAAACTTTTACCAAACCCCTTTATTTTTAAATCAGAATCTATTAGAATATAAAAAGGGAATAGCTTGTTAAAGCTATCTTCATCAAAATTAAACTCTAAATTTTTCATCCTATTTATTTACCAGATTATATTAAAAACTTCATGCGAGCTACCCTCATCTCGAGTTTGGATTAAATTAATAGCCACGGGGGTATTATACATTATTCCTAATCCTTGAATCAAACCTCTAACAAAATCCTGAAGTCCTTCCCTTTTTGACAAATAATGTAAATTAATACTGTTTTCAGTGATATCACTGACTTTAAATTCGGGAGGAGTTAATTTAGGGTAAATTAGCATTACACGATTATGAAACAGTGGTAAGTTTATTAAAAATTCTCTCAAATCGTTTCCGCCAGCTTCCATTAAACCACCATATTTTTCTTTGGTTGTTTTCAAGACCCACCATTCACCAAATGCTATCAATACGGCACTTAATGTCATTCCCATTTCTTCAGAAACAGCTATTGCCAACTTAAAAGTGATATCGTCATCATACGCTTCACTGCTTATAAAAAAATCAATATCTATTCCGCTTCTAAGTCTAATAGCCTCCCATTTTTCCTCACCAAAATTAGCCGTAACTAACTCTTCTATTGCTTTATTTACAATTCCGTACATTTCTTATTGGGATATTAATTCGTTACAGCTCCAATATTCTATTAATTTTTTTATACGATCTACATAGTCATCGTACTTAAGAGGTTTCAACAAATAACCCGCAATACCTATTCTGTAGCATTCCATAACATCAACACGATTATTAGATGTTGTTAAAATTACTGATGGAATATATTTTAAATAATCATCTTCTTTTAATATCCCTAAAAACTCAATTCCATTGATTTTCGGCATATTTAAATCCAATATTATAATATCAGGTATGATTTCTTTAACCTTTAATATAGTTAATGCTTCTTCACCATTATTTGCTTCAATAATTTTGTGTTTTAAATCCATCGAACTTAAAACCCTATTGAATTTCATAACTTCAATTGCATCATCTTCAATTAATAATATATTCAGTGATCTAGCCATTTGTTTTTATATAAAATTTTTCCATTTTAAAAATAATATGATTCTAACGTTAAAAATTTAAATTTCGGTAATCATAATAATACTATCCACGAATAGCATTAAAGTGTCGACGAATGGTATTAATTTTTCAGGATTTCTTCTTGTATTTTCTTAGTTAAACTTTTGTAGACCAATTCATAAGAATGGTCAATCAATTCTTTCACTAAAGTATCCGGAACCTCTTTATTTATGGCTACCGTATTCCAATGCGTTTTACTCATATGCCAACCTGGCTTTATGTCATCATATTGTGCACGCAATTCCTGTGCGCGTTCTGGATCGCATTTCAAATTAACTGCAGGATCGCCTTTCTCCCATTGACTTAACGAAGATAAGGCAAACATTTTTCCCCCCACTTTAAATACCAAAGTATCTTCATCAAATGGAAAATGCTCCGTCACCCCTTTTTTGGAAAGGCAATATTCATAAAAGCTTTCTAAATTCATCTTTAAAAATAATTATAAATTATAAATGTTGAATTATAAATTAATTATTTAACCTCTAAAATAGAGTACAAAACTGGCTTACTTGGACTGGCATCATTCTCAAAAGACGCTATTTGTAAATTCAACAGATAGCTTCCGTCTTTTACATTATCAGCAACAAAAATCATTTCGGTAATCGTACAATCTAATCTGGCATCTTCATTCAAGTTTTTAACGTCCGTCACATTCCAAAAGGCTTTGTGAGCCAACAGCTTTCCTTCATCTTTTTCCTTATCTACACTTGGTAAGTCAATCAGCAAATGCTTTATTCCGCTTTCGCGAAGAAATAGCGCAGCTTCTTCCGCTAGGAACGGTGGATCAGTATGAGAATATTTCCTAGAAACTTTGTCGGCATCATTGGGCAAGGTTCTAATGACAATTGCTTCCGGTTTTTTGCCATTTAAAGCATTCTCTATCGCCTCTTTCGTAATTACAAAGTCATGTTCTTGGTCTTCTAATTCCACCGAAACTAATTCGGCAATAAAGAAAAACTGTTTTAGGGCTTGGTTCACACTATAAAAATCATGGGTAATATGACCCAAGCATTCCGTATGCGTTCCGTGACCGTGCGGGTTGAATTGAATGTTATTGAAATTAGTAGAAGACATTCCTGATGAAACTTTCCCTACCCATTCATCAAACTTAACGGGTTCAATTACTAGTTTATCAATATACCAAGCTATTGGGTTTGCATTTGTATTAGATAATGGAATCGAAATATCAATAGGTTTTGATAAATCGACTTGAAATGTAATATTATTATGTTGAATTGTAGTTTTCATTTATGCTGAATTTATTTCAGTATCTCATCTCGAGATACCTTTATAACATCAAATATAAATCTTTTAATTCAGGATTTGACAATTTTGCTAAGTTCCATTTCCAATCTTTGTGCCAATTCTTCAATTGTTTTTCTCTTTCAAAGGCATTTGAGAAGTGTAAAAATTCTTCAAAATAAATCAGAATAGTTGCATTGTACTTTTTTGTAAACAACGCACCCGTGCCGTTTACATGATGATCAATTCTCTTTTTTAAATTTTTAGTTGCGCCAACATATAAAACAGTATGGTTCTTATTAGTCAAGATATATGTAAACCCTTTTTCCATCTATATATAATTTAAAAAAAACTCTTTCCTGAAACTAGTTCACTAGATCCTGAAACTAGTTCATTAGATCCTGAAACTAGTTCAGGATAAATAAATCCGACGCTATACCATCTGTCAAAAATTTTCCTTTTTTAGTAGGTTTTAAAATAGCATTTTCTATCGAAAGTAAATCGTCATTCAAGTATTTCTGTGCTTGTTTCATTAAATAATCCAAATAGGTTTTACCAAATTCCGATTCAATTCTCTCCAAAGAAACTCCCCAAATCGTGCGCAATCCTGTCATAATATATTCATTATAGCGATCAGACACCGAAAGAATTTCAATCTCATTAGGCAGTTTATCTGCATCGATGGATTTTATATATAACGGATTGTTAGCAATATTCCAAGAACGAGAAACCCCATCATAACTGTGTGCCGAAGGTCCTATTCCGATGTATTTTTTTCCTAGCCAGTACCCCGAATTGTTCTTGGAAAAATACTTGTCCTTACCAAAATTGGATAGCTCGTAATGAATAAAACCATTTGCTTCAAGCATATCCACCAGAATCACAAAATGTTCTTGTGCTACTTCGTCATTTGGCTCTGCTATTTTTCCGGCATCAATTAATTTCTTCAAAGCTGTTTTAGGTTCCACCGTCAGAGCATAACTGGAAATATGCGGAATCCCGAAAGACAATGCCTTTTCGATATTCTGTTTCCATTTTTCATTACTCATTCCAGGAACTCCATAAATCAAATCAATCGAAATATTATCAAAATAACGAGTCGCTTCTTGCAAACATTTTTGCGCTTCCTCTGAATTATGCGCACGATTCATCATTCGTAAATCATCTTCAAAGAAAGACTGAATCCCAATGCTCAATCTGTTGATTTTACTTTTCGACAATTCCAAAATCCGTTCACTCGATAAATCATCCGGATTTGCTTCGAGTGTGATTTCTGGGTTTTCTGCAACGCTATAATTCTCATAAACTGCCGCAATCAAAAAATCAATCTCTTCAGAAGTCAATACACTGGGCGTTCCTCCTCCAAAATAAATCGTCTCAATTTCTATGTCACTTCGAGCGGAGTCGAGAAGTCCAGATTCACTTTTGCGCATTTTAATTTCTTTGGCCAAAGCCAAAACCATCTCCTCTTTCTTTTTCATTGAAGTTGAAAAATGAAAGTCGCAATAATGACAAGCTTGCTTGCAGAATGGTATGTGTATGTAGATGCCGCTCATTTAGTAGTATTCGGTGGTCAGTAATTTTATTAATCAGTTTGGAGTAAGCAATTAGTAGTCAGTTTTCTTAATTGTTCGAAATTTATTGAACACTGAACACTATTTCTTCACACGCGATTCATTTTGTTTTACAAAAGCATCCCAGCCGGTATAGCTTTTCGCCCCAACTACTTTTCCAGAATTGAAAAAGTGACAAACCGCAGCTGCTAGTCCATCTGTGCTATCCAGATTTTTAGGTAGTTCTTTTAGTCCCAATAATTGCTGTAGCATTTTAGCAACCTGTTCTTTGCTGGCATTTCCGTTTCCAGTAATCGCCATTTTTATTTTCTTGGGTTCATATTCAGTAATGGGAATATCTCTCGAAAGTCCTGCAGCCATAGCAACTCCTTGAGCACGACCCAATTTCAACATTGATTGTACGTTTTTTCCAAAGAAAGGTGCTTCGATCGCAATTTCGTCTGGGTGATGGGTATCAATCAATTCAATGGTACGTTCATAAATTCGTTTCAGTTTCATATAATGGTCATCCATTTTATTCAACTGCAATTCGTTCAATTGAATAAATTCCATTTTTTTATTGATAACACGTATCAAACCAAAACCCATTATCGTGGTTCCTGGGTCAATTCCTAATATGATGCGTTCGTTTGCCAAAAGTTTTGTTTCAAGTTTAAGGTTTCAAGTTTAAAGTTTTCCTTTTCTTTGCACTCATGATTTCAATTCCTCACAAAACTAAACAATTCCTTGTTCTTATAATCAAAGTTTTGATTGTGGCTGGCGCATTTTATTTTATCTACAATCAGCTGGCAAATAATGACAAACTCGATTGGGTTCAGTTTACGGCAAAGTTCAAAAAGAACCAGTCGGTCGTGGGAATAAGTTTCATCTTATTATTGAGTGTTTTGAATCGCTATTTTGAAATTTTAAAATGGCAAAACCTAGCTTCCTACATCAAACCTATTTCTGTCTCTGAGGCCACAAAACAAGTTTTGGCCGCACTAACCGCAGGAATTTTTACTCCAAACGGAGTAGGCGAATATGCCGGAAAAGCATTGTATTATGAAAAGAGCGAAACCAAACAGGTCATTTTCTTAAACCTGATTTGCAACGGAATCCAAATGGTGCTAACCGTAATCATTGGGATATTTGGTTTGTTGTATTTTAATGCTAAATACAATGTCATCACAACCAAAACGGTCGTCATCCTTTTTGGAATATTAATCTTCACTTTCATCATCTTGTTTTCGTTAAAGAAAATAGCAATCAAAGGCTATTCTATCGAAAAACTGATTCACAAAATCAATGAAGTCCCTAAACGTATTCATCAAAAAAACATCCTTTTAGGAATTTGTCGCTATATCGTTTTTTCGCATCAATATTATTTTTTGTTTCTAGCTTTTGATGTCGATTTGCCGTACTTAACACTGATGTCAGCCGTGACTAGTGTTTACTTTCTAGCATCCTCCTTGCCCACTTTTCAGTTTTTGGACTTTGCCGTAAAAGGAAGTGTCGCTATATTTTTATTCAGTATTTTAGGCGTAAACGAATGGATCGTTATTTTTGTATCAACACTAATGTGGTTTTTAAATGTTGTGCTACCAGTAGTTATAGGAAGTTATTATGTACTGATTTTTAAAAGCCCCCTAACCCCCGAAGGGGGAACAAAAAAATCCAATTAATTAATTCATATAAACTATGATTATAATTATTTTTTTGAGTGTTTATCTATTGGTAATTAGTTTCCTTATCTATGGTTTTACAAAAATAAAAACTTATCAATCTATTGGCTTAGAGCCAAAAACTAAATTCAGCATTATTGTCCCTTTTCGAAATGAAGCTGAGAATCTACCAATTCTTTTAGCAAGTTTGTCCCAATTGAATTACCCAACAGACTTATTTGAAGTGATTCTGGTTGATGACGATTCGACAGATTGTTTTGAAGTTTCAGGTTTAAAGTTTAAAGTTACTGTACTACCAAATCTTCGTGTTTCAAATTCGCCAAAGAAAGATGCGATTGTATCTGCGATGAATGTTGTAAATACGGATTGGGTTATTACTACAGATGCTGATTGTGTAGTCAATCCTAATTGGTTATTAACATTGGATAATTATATTCAGAATCATAAAGTTAGTATGATTGCCGGAGCGGTAACCTACGGCTGCAGTAATTCGTTTATACATCAATTCCAACAACTGGACTTGGCAAGCTTGCAAGGAGCAACCATCGGTAGTTTTGGAATAGGAAATGGATTTATGTGTAATGGCGCCAACTTGGCCTATACCAAAACCCTATTTCAGCAGTTAAATGGCTTTGATGGCAACGATAAAATAGCTAGTGGCGATGATGTCTTTTTATTACAGAAAGCTATTACAAGGTTGCCTGAGCAAGTCCACTATTTAAAATCGAAAAACAACATAGTTACTACCAAACCTTTGAATGACTGGAAATCCTTGTTTTATCAAAGGGTTCGCTGGGCTTCCAAGACGACTTCTTATCAAAGTAGTTTTGGGAAATTTTTAGGTGTTGTTGTTTTAATGGGAAATTTATGTTGGATTTTGGCTGTCGGGTTCTGCCTATTTGGGCTGATACCAATTGAATTTATTATCATTTTATCCCTATTCAAGTTTGCAGTAGATGCTATTTTGATAATTAAAACCAATACTTTTCTTAGACAAAAAAACCACCACCTCATTTTAAGCAGCCTATTCTATCCTCTTTTTAGTGTTTGCGTGGCATTTTATTCGCTGATTGGCAAATACGAATGGAAAGGACGAAAGTTCTAGTTTACGATTATGCCTAGCCCTGATAGAAATGGAAATCCTATTATGCTGTTGTTCAGCATAAAAGATTGTAATGTATAGCAGGAAATGGCTTCAGAAAATCACTCAACTTTAAGGATTACCGGAAGTATAAATTGTGTTTTTACAGGAATTCCACGTTTTATGGCTGGATTTACTTTAGGGAAATTTACCAATCTGGCATTTAGAATACTATCGATTTTAATGGCGTTATACGCAACAGAATCCTTAGGAAATTGCGGTTCAAATTTCATTTTTGCATTAGGAAAAATAGTCACCTTAACTTCAATAGTGTCTAATTCAGGATACAAAATCGATAGTGTATCGCTGCTCAATTTTTGCTGTATTAGTTCCGTTAAATACTCAAAAAAACATCGTTGACGTTCAGTTTTATTATCTAATTTATCACAATCGACAAACGAAGGATATTCATCTACTTCTTTCCAATTGATTGTTTTCAGTTCTTTTTGCAATAATTCCTTTTCCGAAGGCACTTGCTTTTCGAAGTATTGACAGGAATTAAAAAGTAAGAATACTAAAAAAAAGTAATAGTGCTTCAATGTGTTATATTTGGATTGGAGTAATATTTTATAAAAATACAATTATTATCTTTGAGATTGTTTCGAAAGCAAATAATCTTCATAGCTTTCAGCAAACCATTTCTTCTTACTTGCTTCAGCCATTTCTTTTTGTTCTGGATACAAGACTCCTAATCGATCTGAAAAAACAGCAATTTGAATCGTGTATCTATAAAACTCTTCTTTTGTTAGTATTAAATTTGTCGTTGCTTTTTTATTAGAAAACTCAAAAAAAAGACGGTCAAAATCTTTCATTGAAAAATTCAATACTTTTGCTTTGTTCTCGTTATATATTTTTTCTTTCAAATGGGCATCATCCTTGTCTTGGGCGAAAGCCGAATTTAAAAAAAACAATAGAAAAAAGAATGAAACTAAATTTCTCATATTCATTTGATGAATCCCTGTTGTATTTATTTTTTCAAAAATACAAAAATAAAATTTTATGGATACTTTCCTCTTAATCCTTGGCTTTTGTTGCATGCTTACTGGAATTCTAGGCAGCGTACTTCCTGTTTTGCCTGGTCCTGGAATTAGTTGGCTCGGACTTGTTTTACTGTATTTTACCAATGCTGTTCCTGCAAACTACTGGATTCTGGGTATTACTTTATTGATTACAATAGTGATATCATATTTAGACTATATTATTCCTGCTAAGGGAACTAAGCACTTTGGGGGAAGTAAATATGGAATTTGGGGAACAAATATTGGATTAGTTCTGGGCATTATTGCGCCCATCCCATTTGGATTCTTAATAGGCCCATTTTTAGGCGCTTTTATAGGTGAGCTAATTTATGATTCTAAAAATCAAAAACGTGCTTTGAGAGCCGCCACTGGATCAATCATTGGTTTTTTAGCATCTACATTTATGCAGTTTTTAATTTGCCTGTTGTTTTTAGGCCTATACATTAGTCTGGTTTGGCATTATAAAGAAGGCTTATTTTAAGCCATTATCACCCAAAATTTACACATTGGAAAAACAAAAGTGAAAACAATTTTTATTTCTTTAACATTTAATGACTCCGTTTTAAAATTTATAAATAACTTTGGCTTTTAACTTTTCTATAAGATATTATAAAGAAATAGTAATCATTCACTATAAAATATAGCAGTTGAATAAAGATATTATAAATACCTCTTTTTTTATTCACCAATTGAAGCAAGGCCAAAACTCGGCTTTTGAAACGCTGTACCATTTATATTTTCAAAAATTATCTCATTTTGCCAATAGCTATATTGAAAATGAAGAGGAGTCACAGGAAATCGTACAAAATGTTTTTTTTAAGCTTTGGAAAAAGCGCGAAAAATTAGCTGTCGAAGTCAATTTACATTCCTATTTATTTAAAATGGTTAAAAATTCCTGTTTGGATTATTTTAAACATCAAAAAGTAAAAGCAAACTATAGCCAGCATTGTGATATTGAAAGAAAAGAAATCAATCACTTAGCTTTGATGGATACGCCCAGTAATCTCTACATTGAAAATGAACTTTTAGAAAAAATAAATTCGTCTGTAGACAAACTTCCTCCCGCCTGCAAACGCATATTTATTAAAAGCAGGTTTCAAGGTATGAATCACAAGGAAATCGCAGAGGAATTAGACATTTCTACAAAAACAGTTGAAAACCAAATTACAAAAGCCTTAAAGTTTCTACGAGTAGAACTGAAAGAATATACTGCACTTTTTTTTTAATTTAGAAAAAAATCAAATTTGCGTAGGGGTACTTTACGACTTAATCGTCTTAGTATAAAAACACCCCCATGAAAGAGGCCGATTTAATAAAGTTTATTGAGAAAAAAGGAGATACTGAATTTAACAGTGCAGTAATTTCTTGGATAAATGCATCTCAAAACAATCAAGCTTTATTTAGTAAAATAAAGGCTAAGCATGTAATTGACACCTTAGACTCCAATACTGAAAGTACACTTGCAACAAGAAAATATAATGAATTTCTAGAAAAAAAGAAAGCAGCTAAGAAACCTTTACGCTTTTTATTAAAAGTAGCATCCGTAATTATTCTGCCGCTACTACTCTCCACTTATCTTTATTTCAACAATCAAAATAGCACTACTAATAAGGAAGAAATTGCCTTTACTTCCTCTGTTAAAGAACAAAAAACAGTTACTCTTAAAGATGGAACTGTAGTCTGGTTAAATGCCGATAGTAAAATTATTCTTGATAATGAATACAACTCTGAAGAAAGAAGATTGAAATTATATGGCGAAGCTTTCTTTGATGTTGTAAAAAACAAAGACAAGCCTTTTATCGTAGAAACAGTTTCTGGAATCAAAATAAAAGTACTGGGAACAACTTTTAATGTTAAGTCGTATTCTTCTGAAAAAAATGTAGAAACAACACTTGTCACTGGAAAAGTAGAATTATACGATCAAAAAGAAGACAAAGCGCTATTCACATTAAGTCCAAAACAAAAAGCTACCTTTTCTAAAAAAGAAAAAGAATTATCTATTACTGAAGTAGCTACTAAAAATATAACATCATGGAAATCAGGAAGATTAATTTTTGACAAAACACCATTAGATGAGTTTGCCTTAAACATCGAGCGCTGGTTTGATGTTAAAGTAATTATTGCCTCAAATAATTTTAAAGGCTACTCCTTTTCAGGAAAAATTGACAAAACTAACTCTATTGAGGACATCATGAAAGTATTAGAAGTTTCCTCTAATTTAAATTGTACCTACTCTAAAAACACTAATACAATTGTGATTAAATCAAAATAAAAAAAAAGAGAGTGCGCCAACACTCTCCTCATTTAAAAGGCTTTATAGCTGAATACCGTTTGAAAACAAAATACTAACCAAAAACCATTGTTAAAATTATGAAAAAAAACCGAATTAAAAAGAATTCTACTAGAAGCACTTCGTCTTCTTTAGATAAATTTATTAGAATAATGAAAATATATTCTGTATTAGTCGCCCTTACGATTTTTAAAATCTCAGCTTCAAGCTTGCCTACTTATGGTCAAAAAATTGCTATTGACTATGATAAAACAACTTTGAAAGAGATAATTTCGAAAATTGAAGACCAGTCGGAATTTACTTTTTTCTACAATAACAAATTAGTAGATGAAAATACACTTATCACCATCAAAGCTTCTTCTAATAAAATTAATAATGTATTAGACAAAGCATTGAAAGGCACTGGCATTTCATATAAATTGATGAATAACAAAGTGGTCCTTTTTAAAGACAACACGGAACTACTGAGAAAAAACCTGATTTTAGCAGAAGACAAAACAGTAGAAATCAGCTATTTTGATCAAGAAAAAGTAGACATCAAAGGGACCGTAGTTGATGAAGGAGGTATTCCTCTTGTGGGAATAAATGTAAGTATCAAAAATACTACATCAGGAACACTAACTGATCTTGATGGTAAATTTAACCTAAAAGCAAACTATGATGACATCGTAGAAATAAGCTACATGGGTCTAAAAACCGAAACAAGAAAAGTTACTAAACAAAACACCAATTTCAAGATTACTATGATCGCTGACATTAGCGCCTTAAACGAAGTAATTGTTGTGGCTTATGACAAGCAAACTAAAAGTTCTTTTACAGGAGCGGCGGTAAATGTTGATGTTTCAAAAATTCAAGAAACACCTGTAGCTTCTTTTCAAGAAAGTTTACAAGGAAATGTAGCGGGAGTACAAATGTCTTCTGCCAGTGGGCAACCTGGTTCTGCTCAAAGTATTCGTATTAGAGGAGTTGGTTCTATAAATGCTAACTCAGATCCATTGTATGTTGTGGATGGTATTCCTGTGGTTTCAGGAAATATTTCTACAATAGCAACGAGTTCTAATACAATTGCTGGTATAAATTCTAAAGACATCGAAACGATTACCGTTTTAAAAGATGCTTCGGCTACTTCTATTTACGGTTCAAGAGGAGCAAATGGAGTAGTTCTTATTACAACCAAAAGAGGGAAATCTGGGAAAACTAAATTTAATTTCAATACCCAATATGGTGTAAGTGAAATGATTCTTTCTGACAGAAACAAACTTCTAACGACTCCAGAACATTTAGAGTTAATGATTGAAAGCCGCATCAACATTGGAAATAGCCCTGAAGCAGCTCAAAAATACATTTACGACCAAGTAGATGAAAGTGTAAATACAAACTGGCAAGATGTTATAGGTAGAACAGGAGAATACAGACAATATGGACTAAGCGCCAGTGGTGGTAGTGACAAAACTACTTTTTATTCTTCTTTAGGAATTTATGATCAACAAGCAGTAATTTTAGGTGTTGATTATAAAAAATTTAATGCTAAAGTAAATATCAACCACCAAGCGACTGATAAACTATCGATGAACTTTGGTGTTGCTGCAAGCAATCAGGTACTAAACACTATTGACGAAGCTGGGAATGCAAATAACCCTGTAAGAGCAATGGCAAGAGAAGTGCCTTGGCAGCCAGTTTATAATGCTGATGGCACTTATAACACCAGTATTCTTTTGACGTATAACCCTGTAGGAATAGAAAAAGAAAACATTAGAAAATCTAAATTGTACGGGATTTTAGGAAATCTGGGATTAAACTATGAGTTCAATAAAGACTTATCTTTTGAAACAAAAGGAAATGTTGATTTCAATTTAGCCGATGAGTTTCAATATGACAATCCTTATTTTGGAGAAGGTAGAAATGACGGCGGACGTGGAAGAGCATCTGATAACATTGTGCTAAACTGGAACGTAACTAATTTGTTAAAATACAATCTAGACCTAAACGAATCGAATAACCTTAAATTTTTATTTGGTCAAGAAGCTCAAAAAATCACTAGTAGTTCTGTATATGCTTATGCTAGTAACTATGGTGCTCCCGGACTAACTTCCTTAGACAATGCCTCTGTTTATAAAGATGCGTCAAGCGCAAAAACAGCGTCATCACTTTCTTCGTTATTCTTTAATATCAATTACGGATTACAGAATAAATACTTTTTAAATGTAACTGGACGAAGAGATGGTTCCTCCCGTTTTGGTTCTGATGTGAGGTATGCTAATTTTGGTTCGATAGGAGCAGGTTGGAATATTGACAAAGAAAACTTTATGGAAGACATAACTTTTATAAACAAATTGAAACTTAGATCAAGTTATGGTATCAATGGAAACCAGGAAATTGGTGATTTTGCTTCCAGAGGTTTATATAGTACTGGAGACGATTACAATGGTAGCCCAGGATATTCGTATAGTCAACAATCCAATCCTTCATTAACTTGGGAAAAAAATAAGCCTTTCAATGTTGGGGTGGATTTTGGATTATTTGATAGATTAACAGGAACTTTTGAGTACTACACTAGAACAACCACTGATCTATTATTTAAAGTCCCTATCTCAGCAACTAACGGAATTACAAGCTATTTAGACAATGTAGGAGAAATGAAAAACAGCGGAATCGAATTTGCTTTATCTGCTGCTATATTTGACAATCCTGATGGTTTTTCATGGAAATCTGATTTTAATATCACTACCAATACTAACAAAATAGTAAAATTACAAAACAACGAACCTATAATTGAAGACAACTACATACGTGAAGTAGGTAGTGATTTCTACATGTTCTACATGCCTGGTTATGCAGGTGCAGATCCACAAAACGGAAATGCTCTTTGGTATACCAATGAATCTCAAACAGAAACAACTAGTGATTATAGCAAAGCTGATCCTTACCAACAAGGTAGTGCTTTGCCTAAATTCTATTCTGGTTTTACCAATACTTTTAGCTACAAAAATGTAAGTCTATCCTTTATGCTTTTCTTAAACGAAGGAAACAAAGTATATGATACTTGGGGTAGATATGTAAGTAGTGATGGTAGTGCCAAATTAAATGACCGTGGAAATCTAACACGTCATATATACGAAAACAGATGGCAACAACCTGGAGACGTTACTGACGTTCCAAAAATGGTTTGGGGAAATACACAATCTGGATTAGCAAATCAACATTCTACTCGTTTCCTTTATGACGGAACCTATGTAAGACTTAGAGACATTACTCTTGCTTACCAACTTCCAACTACTTTGACGGATAAATTAAATGTTAGTAACGTTCGTTTTTACATAAAAGGAACTAATGTACTGACTTGGGTAAAAGACAAAGACTTAGAAATCGACCCTGAAGTTGGAATTAACGGAACCGCGAACCTAAGAATACCTATTTCAAAACAATTTTTAATGGGAGTTGATTTTTCATTCTAAAACCAAAAAACAAATGATCTTAAAATTTAAACATATAGTAATTCTCGCAATCGTGACGCTTACCGCATCATGTAGCGAATCTTTTTTAGACATCAATCCAGAACAAAGTGTTGCAGCCGAAAGTGCAATCGTGGATCTTGTTACTTTACAAACTGCGTTAAATGGTACGTATAGCAAATTGCAAAACAATGATTATTATGGCCGTACCATGTATATCATTCCGGAATTAATGGCTGACAATCTTTATTTGAGCTCCAGAAATACTGGCCGCTATTTAGAATATGAAAACTTTGTAGTTTCTGAGAGAAATGGAGAAGCCGAAGGTTTATGGGAAAAAGGGTATGAAGTTGTTGTTAATGCGACCCGCGCTATTGAAGGTGGAAAAACATTGGAAAGCACCTCTACTGCGCAACAAAAATCAATTAATCAATTAATTGGAGAAGCTTATGCACTTAGAGCATTAGCACATTTTGATCTTGTTAGAATGTTTGCTCAACCTTACAATTTTACTGCAGATGCCAGCCATATAGGTATACCAGTAATCACTGAGGTTAACACCGTTCAAACTTCACCAAGTAGGAATACAGTAAAAGAAGTGTATACACAAATTAATACTGACCTAACAACTGCTTTGGGATTAATGCAATCGCAAAAAGGAAAAGGGACATTTTCTATTGGTGCAGTAAAAGGATTATTAGCAAGAGTAGCTTTGTATCAAAATGACAATATAAATGCTATTAAATACAGTTCTGAAGTTATTGCCACGGGAGGTTACAGCTTAATAGCTAATAAAGATTATGCTACCCTATGGAGTAGCGAACTGAATAACGAAACACTATTTGAAATTGTTTTTACAATTGCAGATAATGAAGGAAGTAATAGTTTAGGACACTTCTTTAATGTTACTGGATACGCAGATGCTTTAGTGAGCCCAGAACTTTATGCACTTTATAGCACTCAAGATGCTCGAAGAACTGCGATTACAGCTGGAGCAAAACCCGGTGCTGAGGCAGCCGCACTATTTGTAAACAAATTTCCGAAAGGAACATTGAGCGATGACAACATTAAAATCTTACGTTTAGCAGAGCAGTATTTAATTAGAGCTGAGGCTTACGCCAAAGAAGGAGAAAACACGTTAGCCCAAAATGACTTAAATGTTATTACAAAAAGAGCAAATCCAGCAGCTCTAAATGCAACAGAAACAGGTGCAGCATTATTGACTAGAATTCTTGAGGAAAGAAGAAAAGAATTGGCTTTTGAAGGACATCGTTTGTTTGATTTAAACAGAAATAAAAAAGATGTGAAAATTATTCAATCAGAAAAAAGCATTACGGTAAGCTATCCTAACGATAAATTTATTTTGCCAATTCCCTTGAAAGAATTAAATTCAAATCCAAATATCAAACCTCAAAACACTGGATATTAAATGATTTCTATAGAAATTAAACCTTATTTATTAAATAAAAAACACGTTTTTAGAATTGCTGGTGGAGCTAGAACAAATACTCCTGTTCTATTAGTAAAACTAAAATACGATCGTTTTGTAGGATATGGGGAGGCTTCAATGCCTCCCTTATATGGAGAAAGTATAGCCAGTGCGAAAAGTTTTATAAAGACATTTGATTTTAGTCCCTTCTCTTCTCCTTTAGAAATTGAAGCAATCTTAAAATCATTAGATCAACATGCCACAGGAAATCCAGCCATTAAAGCAGCGATTGATATTGCACTCCATGATCTCATAGGAAAAATGATGAATATGCCTTTGTATGAATATTTCAATTTACCAAAAAAGGAACTTAAAACAAGTAAAACTATTGGGATTGACAGTGCCGAAATCATCGAAAAAAGAGTTGAAGAAGCGGCTAATTTTCATTACCTAAAAATTAAGCTTGGTGGCGACAACGATGCTGAAATCATAAAAGCAGTTCGAAATGTCTCTGACAAACCCTTGTTTATCGATGCTAATCAAGGTTGGACTAATAAAGAAGAAGCACTAGATAAAATTGCCTGGTTAAAAGAAGAAAATGTTATTTTTATCGAACAACCCATGCCTAAAAAAGCCTTTTCCGACATGGAATGGCTCGTATCCCGCAGTACTTTACCGTTGATTGGTGACGAAGGAATACAACGTTTAGAAGAAGTAAAAACAGCTAGTAATTTCTATCATGGTATCAATATCAAACTCATGAAATCTACAGGATTACACGAAGCTTTTGCGATGGCAAATTTAGCCAAATCATTGAATCTAAAAATAATGCTAGGTTGCATGTCTGAAACTTCCTGTGCTATTGCAGCTGCAGCGCATTTAGGTGCTATGGCAGACTGGATAGACTTAGATGGGAATTTAGGGGTAACTAACGATCCATTTCAAGGACACCAAGTAATAAATGGATCCATCCATCTTAATGATACTAACGGAATTGGTCTTATAAATCCAGATTGGAACAAAATTGAAACTTATGTATAAAATATATCAAACCGCAGTCGTTTTATTTTTATCGCTATCGATTACCAGCTGTGATGCGCAAAAGAAAGCAAGCTTAAAAACAGCTATTGAAGTACAAAATGATACTTTAGATTCCTATTTCTCAAAGTTATATGAGGCAAAAATGTTCAACGGAGCAGTAGCCGTAAAAAGAAAAGGCAAGTTAATTTTCAAGAAAGGGTATGGAATTGCTAATTTAGAAAAGCAAAACCCGTTTTTGACTACTACTTCTTTAGAGATTGCTTCGGTATCTAAACAGTTTACTTCAGCAGCTATACTTTTGCTACAGCAGGAAAACAAATTAAAAGTAACTGACTTTGCTTATAAATATCTTGGCGAAGATTTTCCGTATAAAGACGTTACCATTTCTCAATTACTTTCTCACACTGCAGGATTACCAGATTACGAACCTTATTTTAGAAAAAACTGGGATCCGTCTATAATTGCATACAACAAAGATATTTTAAATTATTTCAAGACTAAGAAACCTGCAATTTCGAGTGTCGCAGGTGAAAAATACCATTATTCTAATATTGGATATATTCTTCTTGCTGAAATTGTAAGTGGCGCAAGTGGCGGAGTAACTTTAGAAAAGTATTTAACTAAAAAAATATTTGAGCCGATGCAAATGGAAAACACATTTTTTATGGGCCGAGACAGTATTTGGGATAAAGAAAATTATGCCCCAGGTTATATGTTTAGTTTAGCTGAATGCAAAAATGTTATTCCAGAATCTTTACCAAACAATGCCTATTATCGCTTCTTAAGTGGCCGTCTAGGATCAGGGCGACTATCGTCAAGTATAGACGACTTGATAAAATGGGATCAGTTTTTATATGATGATTCTATTTTTAACGCCGCTTCAAAGGAATTAGCATTTAGCAAACACCCACCTACGAAAGACACATCTGATTATGGTTATGGATGGCATATTGTAGACGATAGTATAAAAGGAAAAACAGTATATCATACTGGAAGCTGGGCTGGTAACCTAACCTATATTAGTCGTTCATTAGTAACAAAAGATTTGGTTATCATTTTAAATAACACCCACAATTCAGCTTACAATAAAGAAATAAGAGCTGCTGTTAATGGGTTTGTAAATGGGCAACCACTAACGCTACCTAAAGTAAAAGCAAGTGAATTATTCAAAAATTCAGCTTGTAACTTAACTTTAAAAATGATTCCGCAGTGGTACTTAGCCAACGTGAATATCGATTGGGATATTGCCGACTTAAAACAACTTCAAGAAGACTATGAGAAGATTGGAGCATCTGATAAAAGCGAAATGACAAACGCTATCATGACAATCATTCAAAAAGCTAACAAATCGTAAACCATTTTTTTTTAATGATCTAGTTCTTGAAAAATAGAACTAATTGGTTTTCCTACCAAAATTTATCGTTTATAAAATCCAACATAAAGAAAGGACATAATGTACCATGCCCCTATCTTCTTGTTGCTCAGGATAACTATGTTTAAATCAAAAAAATTAGTGACAATTACCGCCTACTTTTAAAAAAAGCCTTAGCTCAACTAAAACCCAAATTCCATGAAAAAAACAAATCTGATATTTATTGCTACGACCTTGCTTCTTTTGGGTTGCAAACCGTTAAAAAGTGAAATGAATGTAGATATTCTTATACAAAACGGAACCGTTTACAACGGAATTGATACTATGCCTAGTCATGAATCAATTGGAATAAAAGGGGACCAGATTGTTTTTGTAGGTGATGAAAAAAATGTATCTATAAACGCTTCAAAAATTATTGATGCCACTGGATTAATCGTTTCCCCTGGCTTTATAGATCCACATACCCATGCTGATAGAGATTTAAATGATCCCGAAACATCACACAACAAACCTTTTTTAATGCAAGGAGTTACCACAGTAGTTGTTGGTAATGATGGGTCAAGCTTTTTTCCTGTTTCAAAATACAAAAAATTATATGAGCAAAATGGTATTGGGACTAACGCTGTTCAATTAGTGGGTCATGGTACGATTCGAGGACAGGTTATCGGTAATAGTGATAGAATCGCTACTCCTGACGAAATTTTAAAAATGCAATCACTTGTTCAACAAGAAATGGACTCCGGTGCATTTGGATTATCAACAGGACTTTTCTACTCCCCTGGGAGTTATGCAAGTACAGAGGAAGTTATTTCTTTAGCCAAAACTGCTGCCGCAAATAATGGAATATACGACACGCATTTAAGAGATGAAAGTTCGTATTCCGTTGGCTTGATCCCTTCAATTGAAGAGGCTATAGAAGTGGGGCGACAAGCAAAATTACCCATTCACATATCGCACATTAAATGCTTAGGGCTAGACGCCTGGCATGAAAGTGATTCGATTGTAAGTATTATTAATGCCGCACGAAAGGAAGGAATTGACGTTACAGCAAATCAATATCCTTATGATGCATCGGCCACTAGTTTGAAAGCGGCGGTGGTGCCTCGCTGGGTAGAAAGCGGCGGAATAGACTCTGTATTCATTCGCTATGACAATCCATTATTAAGACAACGCATTCTTGAGGAAACAAAAATCAATATTACACGTAGAGGCGGACCAGATAAATTATTAGTTGTAAGTTCTACAGACACTACAGTTGTTGGAAAAAATTTGTTAGAGATCTCAAAAATACTAGATATATCTCCAGAAGAGACTGTTTATAATATAATTAAAATATATCCTCCTAAAGTGGCTTCTTTTAATATGATTCCTGAGGACATTGCTACTTTCATGAAGCAAGACTGGGTCGTTACTGGTTCAGATGGAGGCTCAGGACATCCTAGAAAGTATGGAACCTTTCCTAGAAAATACCATAAATATGTAAAAGAAGAAAAGCAAATTGAAATAAATCAATTTATAAAAGGAAGTACTTCCAGAACGGCTGAGCTTCTAAAAATCTCAAATAGAGGATCCTTAAAGCTGGGGTACTTTGCAGATATTATTATTTTCAATCCAGAGACATTTAAAGACATAGCTGATTATGACGATGCTTTTCAATTTGCAGAAGGATTAGAATATAGTATTATCAATGGAATTATTGCAGTAGAAAAAGGAAAATCAACCAATGTTTTAGCCGGAAAGGTTTTAAAAAAATAAATTATTATGAAAAATCTAATTCTTTCCTCCCTTGTACTTTTGGTAGTTGCAAGCTATGGACAAAATTCTCAATTAAAAGATACTTATAAAAATGAAGTCGTTAAAGGTGATATTATCAACACCATTATTAATGACAAAGAGAACTTTTACCACATCGATTTCCCTAACTATCCTTACAATGACACCAGTCTTCCCATAGGTGTTTTCGATTCAGGTATTGGAGGCTTAACGGTTCTAAAAGCGATTGTAGATTATGACCAAAATCAAAACAGCTCTCATCAATCAGGTGGTGATGGCGTCTTGGATTTTAATAACGAGAGCTTTATCTATTTAGGAGATCAGGCAAATATGCCTTACGGAAATTACGCTGAAGAAAACAAAAACGATTTACTAAAAGAACACATTATTAAAGACACTCAGTTTTTATTGGGAAATAAGTACTACTGTGATTTTGATGACACAGCCTTTAATACTAATAAAAAACCTGTAAAAGTGATTGTGATTGCTTGTAATACAGCAACGGCTTATGGAAAGGAGCACATCGAAGAATTTATTAAAAAAGCGAATTCTGGGATTAAAGTGATAGGTGTTATTGATGCTGGTGTCCGTGGTGTTTTAGAAACTATGAAAAAGGATGAGGATGGTATTATTGGCGTTTTAGCAACTGCCGGCACGGTATCTTCAAAGGGGTATCAAAATACCATTTTAAATTTCAAAGATCAATTAGGATATAAAGGGAATATTGAAGTTTTTTCACAAGGAGGACTTGGTATTGCAGAGGCCGTTGATGAGGACACAAACTATTATATTAAAAACCTTAAAAAACCCAGACAAGATTATAAAGGACCAAGTTTAAATGGTGATGTTAAAATAGACAAAACCTTGTTTGATATTTACAATTTTAATTATGACAATAGTAAAATGCTTTGTGATACAAAGAAAGCAGATGATTGTTCCATTTTACAAATTAATGATCCTGAAAATTATGTGCGCTACCATGTTGTAACACTTTTAGAAAACATTAGAAAATCGAATACTACTAACCAATTAAAATCAATTATTCTAGGGTGTACACATTATCCCTATTTAACTAATGAAATAAGTACAGTGTTGAATGAATTATATGACTATAAAGCTAAAGACGGTAGCTATTTATACCGAAAATTTATGGTTAAAAACATTCAACTAGTGGATCCCGCAGTAAACACAGCCAAAGAACTGTATGACTACTTAAATCAAAAATCATTATTTAATCCAAACGGAAATATTAACGAAAGTGAGTTTTACATAAGTGTGCCTAATAAAGATAATAAGAGCACTAAAATAGATGCTGAAGGACGATTTCCATACGACTATAAATACGGAAGAAATGCCGGAGAAATTCAAGAGTATGTAAAAATAGTGCCTTTTAGCAGAGCAAATATTTCAGATGATATATTAACACGTTTCGAGAATCAAATTCCGGCTGTTTATCAGTTAATGCATATTTTTAATGAAACGAATGAGAAAGTCAACTTTTTAGAGAAGAAAAACAAAATATAATCAGATAGCTATTTCAATAATAGTACTTGATTGCTTTAATAATGATAAGTATTTTTTATCTTCCCCCTAATTTCAAATTTTAAAACTAAATATGAACGAAAATCCAACTGCCCTAATAACTAACGATGCTGTTGTTCTAGGTATTCTTATGACAATACTAGGTTTAATTTTCATCACTTCCTCTAGTGAAAAACCTTTTTTCAAGAAATTCTACAGCATAGTCCCTTCGGTTTTGTTGTGCTATTTTATTCCCGCACTCTTCAACACCTTCAATATTATATCAGGAGAGACTTCCAGTTTATACACTATTGCCTCCCGTTATTTATTACCTGCCAGTTTGGTTTTACTTACCCTAAGCATCAATTTTGTTGCCTTAAAAAGATTAGGGAGCAAAGCCGTAATCATGTTTTTAGCAGGAACGGTAGGGATTATAATCGGTGGACCTTTGGCCTTATATATTGTGGGTAGCTTCTTTCCCGAAGTAGCTTTATCAAACGGAGAAGAAGTTTGGAAAGGATTATCAACAATAGCAGGAAGTTGGATTGGTGGTGGCGCAAATCAAACCGCCATGCTAGAAGTGTTTGGCGCAAGTAAAAGTATGTTTGCTCAAATGATCGCAGTAGATGTTTTGGTAGCCAATTTATGGATGGGATTTTTGTTATATGGTGCTCAAAAATCAGATAAAATTGACAAATGGTTAAAAGCAGATAATGCTCCCATTGCCGAATTAGAGAAAAATCTGGAAGAAGAACAAGCAGGAAAAAGACAACCACTTACTGCCAATAATTTAATGATAGTCCTTATGGTTGCTTTTGGTCTAACGGGTTTAGGACACTTCTTAGCCGATATATTGGCTCCATTTTTTAAAGAGAACTATCCAGAATTAGAGAAATATTCTTTTACTAATGAATTCTTCTGGTTGGTAATTATCACAACTACAGCAGGAGTATTATTATCGTTTACCAAAGTTCGAAAAATAGAAAGTTATGGTGCTTCAAAAGTGGGTACCGTATTTCTTTACATACTCGTAGCAACCATAGGAACACATATGAATCTAGGAGCAATTTTTGATAATCCTTTACTCTTCTTGGTTGGTATCATTTGGATCACTACCCATATCATTGTAATGATCATTGTAGCCAAAATCATTAAAGCTCCTTTCTTTTATGTGGCAGTAGGTAGCCAGGCAAATATTGGAGGAGCGGCTTCTGCACCCATTGTTGCCGCGGCATTTAGTCCGTTTTTAGCTCCCGTTGGAGTATTACTAGCTGTTTTGGGCTATGCCGTGGGAACCTACGGAGCCTATGTGTGTGGTTTGTTACTACACCAAATTTTTCTAATCATTACATAGCTAAGATTACTTGTACCAAACAATGATAATTTAAAGAACTTTAAGCCTTAATTCTGATTAACCAACCAACAAGGTCCTTTCATATTAACAACTCTTTAAAACAGTCTTGTAATTTGGGCGTGACCCTAAGGGGTCGGGTTATACGCTATATCTTTTACTCCGCTATCGCTTTGTAAAAGGATGCCGCTACTACCCCTCACGCAAAACGCAATCAATAATAAAAAAACCCTATTCAACTAGATGAATAGGGTTTTAACAAATCTATTTTATACAAAAAATCGATTAAGCATACGCTTAATGGAGTTTTTTTGTACTCAGAGCGGGACTTGAACCCGCACGAACATTGCTGTTCACTGGATTTTAAGTCCAGCGTGTCTACCAATTTCACCATCCGAGCATGATGTGGTATCTTCCCATTCCAAAACTTCTAAAAAGAGCTACAGATAAATGAACTTTCGATCCATCGGGCTATCACCTCGGCGAAGGTACTATAATAATTCACTTTTGCAAAGTACTATTTAAAAAAATCAAATAATTTACTAAGCTTCTTACTTCTCCCCTTCAATTTCCTATTAATAATTTTAATAAACCAAAACTTTACGACTTATAGATTTCCCACTGCTACTAGCTAAAACAATATAGACCTCGTTTTTTGGACTGATTGTAAAACGGTGAATCATTTTACCCGATACTTTTTTATCAACAAGCAACCTCCCCAGCATATCATATATTTTAATATTTGTTTGATCTGCTATAGCAGTTAAGTCAACATTTATTTCACTTCCATCATAAAAAATAACAGCAGCTAAATTTACTTCTTCCTTAGTTATAGGCGTAAAGTGAAGCACAAAACGATCTGTAGCATCTTTAATTGCTCCTTTGAATTGGTATGTTGCATTTACATTTAAATCAGTAATCGTCTTTGTCTTTTTATCTTCCAGAAATAGAACATCATAAGACGCACTTTCGCTACCAATACTCAAAGTATAATCCCCATCCTTTCCTGCTTTAAAGCGCAATGGAACTTGAGAATTTTCGTCTGTATCCGTTAAGTATCGAACGGTTAAATCAGTATTAGCATCATTTAAGTAAGCTGAAGGTGCAGATTCATTTCGACTAAAAAGTTTTAAAGCTCCTACCTCATTTGTTGGGTAACCAAACTGCATAAAAACCTCATCATATCCCAGACCTTCATTTGAAGCAATTCTAACTTTTAAGTTATTGTTAATACTCTTACCATTTTTTATTTTTAACCAGTTACTTGCACCGTTATTAACTCGTACCGCATTTGATGTACCAATATTTCCGCTAGTTGCGGCTCTTACAAAATAACCTTGAGTTGGAGGAATATATTGTGTTACCCCATTAGTTGCTATAGAACTAGAAGAATTACAAACCCCGTAATTATTTGACGCCGGATTCCATATCCACATATCATAACCTCCACCACTTACAACTAAATCAGTACGCAACCATCCTGTTCCTGATTTCCAATCAATTGAAGAAGGATATGGATTACCAATTAAATTAAAGCCTCTAACAACTGCATCAGCGCTAGAACTGGTATTTGTAATTGGAAAACTAACATTTCCATTATTCAACAATCCAACAAATTCTTTAGTTGGATTAAGTGCTTGTGTAGAATACAAATAACCTCTTCCTGCAACAAAGTTCGAAGAAGAGTGAATAGATGGCCACGTGGGCGCAACGGTAGTGTTTAATTGATAAGTCCAACAAGGAGTTGGTTCATTCCATATATACAAATCATATCCTGTACCATTTCCATAAGTACCAGAAGGAACCCAAGGTGAACCTGCTATCACTTGATTAGAAACTGGCGCGGATAGAAAATGCCAATCTTCTTTTGCACCACTAACATAGCGTTGTACTGTTGCCGCAACGTTATTTGTATTGTGAATTACTGAGGCTGTTCCAGAAGCATTTGATTTTAAAACAAGCCCACTAGTTCCACCATTATTAGTAATAGATCCCGTAACAGTTAATATATTATCAGCATCAATAATCATTTTTTTACCACTATTAATCAATAAAGTTCCAGATACATTTACTTGTGCTGCGCTTGTTACTGTTACTCCTACTCCATTGTTTATGGTAAAATTTGTATAATTACCGGCTACAGCACTTTGTGCAGCATCGACATTATAAACAACAGTTCCTCCCCAGTTTTTACCCGAAGGAAAAGGTGTTGCACTTTGTGCAGCAGGAACAGCCGTGAGTAAAGTTCCTGTGTTTGTAATCGAATTGCTAACAGAAAGTATATTACTGTTCATATTGAGCATTCCTGAATTGGCAAAATTACCATTAAGATTCAAGTCTCTTGTTGTAGAAACTGTTCCTCCCATATTAGAAATTGTAAGATTCTCTAATGATAATGGATTTGAAGTACCTTCAATACTTTGTGCCGTTATTCCATTTAGCTCTAATGTACCACCCGCTGAAGCTACGAAAGTACCGTTACTACTAAAATTACCACCTACTTTAAGAATATTTGTTCCAGCATTCAGAACTGAGCCCGTGGCAATAGACAAATTCCCCCCCACATTGAGCAGGTTTTTTGTTGTCGCACTTGCCGTTCCAGAAATAGAAAAATTCCCCAAAACACTCATGCTTGTACTAGGCATTGTCTTTATATTTGACCCACTAATACTCAAATTATAATACCCTGAAATTGTCCCATTCGGATTTATCACATTTTGAGCTGTACCGTTATAATTAAAAGTATTAGAAAATGTCATTGCGTCTAGAATACCATTATTTGTAAATGCTCCAGCAATACCTATACTGCTACTAACTTGTGGCGTCAAACTAGCTCCACTAGCTACAGTTATATTATAGAAATTAGTACTACCGCTTATCTTTTGACTCAAATCACTAAAAATAATTGTACTCGTACTTGCATTAAATGTACCACCGCTATTTTGCCATACTACATCGCCATTATTGTTTTTAAAGGAAAGTTGAGATCCAGCAATAGCATTTAAAACTCCCCCATTTTGAATAATCAATTGACGTGCTTCTGCTACAGCTGGCAAAAGAGGGCTTTGTGGTGTACTACTAACATTTGGAATTGTCAATTTTGAAAACTTAGAAGGATAACTAATTGGTGTCCAGTTGGAATTTGTATTCCAATCAGTAGATTGAGAACCATTCCATGTAAGATTTGGATAACTACTATTAGACAACGAAAATTGGTTTTGACCAAATGCTGTTGCAAACAAACCAACACCAAGTGTTTTTATTGTTGCTACATTACTATTAGTATTACTAACTGAAATTCCCCGTTCGTATACCGTTGCAGATGGAAGACCTGTAGCGTTAAAGAATACGATTTCATCTTCATTAATTCCGTTTAATTCTGATTCAAGATAACTAACCTGTACATCAATAAAATTGCCAGTTCCGCCAGTTCGAATAATATCATAGACTCTATTAATAGCCGTTGATTTCCATGAAGGTGCAGAACCAATGGTTGTTTTAATACTAACATCGGTTGGCTTCGTACCATCAGCGCTAAAAGATAGTTTTGCGTTAGCATTCCCAAAAGTATACGCTTGGTTGGTTACAAAAACATGTGCTCTTTTAACAATACCTGTCACATCGCCAACACCAGATGTAACCGCCGAGGCAGTTAAGGAAAGTGTATTAGATCCCATATCTAAACTTCCTAATAAATCTGTTGGATTATTACTTTGTAAATCTAGAATACCATTAACAATTAAATTTTTGGCGCTAGTAACACCATTATTATTTAATAAAACTAGATTATTAAAATCTGTTGAACCTGCTGTACCACTAATAGTTTGAACGGAAGACGAACCGTTCATCACAATAGTACTTCCTGTGGTAGTAAATGTTCCTTTATGAACTAAATTACCCCCCAAAGTATGCGTATTAGCACCTGAATTAAAAATTGCAGTGACACCAATAGTCAAATTACCTGCGATATCAATATTATTTGACGTGGTAACGCTTGCAGTTCCATCTACAATCAAATCCCCTAAAATAGACATATCTACTGCAGGCATCGTTTTTACACCACTTCCGCTTAGAATCAATGTAGAATATCGATTGGTTGATGCATACGGAATTACAACATTTTGCGCCGAGCCGTTGTACATTACTGTGGTTAGATTTCCATCCCAAGCTGTACGCCAAACACCCACATTATTCATAACACCTCCTATTTTCATAGTACTACCAGTCTGCATTAATAAATTTGCGGCAGCATCAATAGTGACATTATAAAAACTAGTGGTTCCTGAAATATCTGCAGTTTCGCTCATAAAAGAAACAGTACTTGTACTCGGATTAAAAACACCGACCTCATTTGCCCATACATTAGACCCCCCGAAAAGTGTCATTTGAGCATTTACAATAGAATTCAAAATACTTCCATTTTTCAAATTCAAAGATTTTATTGCGGTTACAGGAGGTACTATTGGAGCCTTTGGAGTGGACGAAGCATCTGGAATAATAATGTTCACAAAATCGGATGGTGCTCCATTTGGCGTCCAGTTTTTGACTGTATTCCATGATGTACTTACTGTACCATTCCAAGTTAGCGTATCAATTTCATTGTTATTAAACCCAACTTCTAAACTTCCAAAAGCAGAAGGAAATAAAGTCATATCAACACCGGAAAGGCTAATCCAGTTATCCGTAGTATTTGCACTACTACGACCTTGCTCGGATAATGTACTTGAACTATTTTTATACGTAAAGAGCACTAATTTACTCTCGTCATTTCCATTAATTTCAGAATCCAAATAAGCGAATTTTACCGCTGCTGAAGTCGGACTTGTTGTGTTGGCTCCACTTTGAATGATTTCATAAATTCGTTTAACACCACTTGCTTTCCAATTAGGTGAAGTTCCAATCGACAATTTGACACTAATTGAGGAAGGTAAAGTTCCTGTGTTTTCAAAGATAATTGTTGAATTACTATTATTAAAAGTATACGTTTTATTTGCTACTATGCTTGAGCGACTAACGATTCCAGTGACATCACCTTGACCACTTACTGTAGCATCTGAACCTAATGTAATAATTTTTACACCGGTATCCATCCCTCCAGTGCTATCAGAAGGGTTGGGGCTTGCCACGTTTAAGGAACTGCTAATATTTAAATCACTTTGTGTAATTACACCAAATAAATTATTAACAATTATACTAGGAATACTATTGCTTACAAAAGCATTCTCTGGAATCGTTTGAGAGTCATCACCCTCAAATACAACAGTTGATCCAGCAGTTGTTGCATCTATTTGACCTCCATTTGATAGATAAAGACCTCCCTGTAAGTTTAATTGTTTTCCGTTAATTATAAATTTATAGGAGGACTGTGTATTTACAATATTGCCAACAACTCTATTTTGGTCAAGCACACAATCTCGCACCGGTACTGCGGCAAAAACGATTGAAGCTTCATCTAGAGGCACTGAACCAGCAGACCAGTTTCCTGAAGTAGCAAAGTCAGTACTAATTGTACCAAACCAACGATTAGAATTAAACTCCCAAGCTCCAATATTTGGAGGTACTGCACGAGCAGTTTGGGCGTAATCTAGTATTATTCCAGTCCCAGTAGCGCCTTCAGTTGATTCTCGTACTTTGTAGTCGGTTGCTAGCGTACCTCCTGCATTGGAAAAATTTGGATTTACTTTTGTTCCATTTGCTCCTAGTCCAGAAACAATGGGTGTTGCATTAGAATTTGTACCATTATAAGAACCCAACATTCCTCCAGCACCTGACGCCCAATAAATATTATAATCAAGTGCCAGTCCCGTCGAAACACCGTAATTCAAGAACATTGCATAATGTAAATTTACACCGCTGCTAGTGGATCTGAAATTCGAAAAAATATTATTTTTCAAATCACGAGTACCTGCTCCAGCTGCTTCATAAAAAGCATATGATTTGTTCGTAATTCCACTACTTAATGTGCCACTAAGATAAATGGAATTAAAATAGATTTTAGTATTATTTCCACTGCCACCATTGCTGTAAAACCCATACAAAGTAGTAGCCGTATTTCCGCCTAAACTAATAATATTATTAGCGTAAGTGGTTACACCGTTTATAATTTGAATACCATAAATAGTAGCATTTACAGAGCTACCATGCACCGATAAACTACGGATGAAATTTCTGTTTACCAAATTATCAACAGTACTACCTGAAAATCTAATTCCTGATATGAATCCCGTGAAACTGCTATTTGTATTGGACAGATTGTATATCACTGTTTCAGTAACCGTATTTGTCGCAGCAGTTCCGCTCATTTCAACTCCACTTACAGAAGCTACTGAAGTACCTAAGGAAGCGCTAGATAAATTATAAATATTGTTTTTCACAAGTGTAGAGGAACCTGCCGCTGCATAAATTCCTGATGTTCTTGAATCCTGACTCCCTGTATACCCATTTTGGAGATTGGCTATTGTATTATATGTAGTAGCATTTGAACCTGAGGATTCATTAAATATCCCAATCAAATTTTGCCCTGCAGTAGAAGTCGAAGCAGCAGAAGTCGCAGAAATACTATTAGTTGTTGTTGTACTTCCAATGACATTGTAACTTACTGTCATCGCACCTGCTATTCCCGATTTTTTATAAATCCCCGTGAAACTATGAGAGACATTAGTACTATTACCAATAACTAAAATTGATCCTATCGTGTTTTTAGACACAGCTATATCTCCTTCACTACCTATATAAATCCCATAGGATTGAGCGTTAGCAGCGCTCGTTACAGAAATAGAACCAACCCCTGTTGTTGCCCCTATACCATTTGCCGTTGTGGTCCCTATATTTACAGCCCCAGAATTAACCTCAATGGCTCTCCAAGGGGCACTGCTTGTAGTATTATAACTAAAATTTCGAATGGTATTATTTTGAATACTACTAACTGTTGTAGTGCCTACATTTAAATAAATCCCTTTAAAACTATGATTAGTACTCGCATTAACTGTCCAGGCATCCCCCGCACTTAAAGCTGCTTTACCACCAATATAATTATTTGAAACAGTGAAATTATTTCCAGCTGCATTGTTTATCGAGATGGCCGTATAAACTAAAGGCCCAGCTAAAGGCACAAAACTGGTTGTCTCGTAAAGACTATTGGTTGAGATTGTCCAAACAGTTGAATTAGCCCCTAAATAAATACCGTTTGAAGATGTACTACTATTGATAAAATCATAAATAGCATTGTTACTTATTGTATTCGAACTATTATCACTTGCTGCCGACCCAAGGGAGTAAACAGCATTTACCGGTCGATTTCCATTCACACTGCTAACTGCGCAATTATCAATCAAGTTATTGTCGTTACCATTACCTGCAGTAGATGTAGAAAATTTAATTACTCCATCGGTTGCACTGCCAGATGACCCATTAACATTTATATATTTCAGCGTGTTAAATTCTGCTGAGTTCCTAAAATTTATGGTCGATGTTCCGGCATTGGTTGATGGACTATTATTTATGATACTCATGCTTCGGGTGGAGCCAGTTTGATTTACCCTTCCATCTATTGTAACGTTGTCTGCACCATTCAAATCGATAAGGGGAGATCCCTCAATACTTCCCGAAACAGATAATCCGGTTTTTGTCGGATACATTTTCAAACTAGTCCATGCTCCCTGATTTAATGTTGCGGTTGAACTTTCATTGGTATTACCAATCAAGGTTACTACAATGTTTTTTCCTATTTGGTCGTTCGCATTAATAGCCGCAAATGCTAGTGATAGCTTTGCATAGCTACCATCACTTAGAGCATTAGAATTTGAAACAATTACATAGGGTAATTTTCCATCAAACTCATCAGCTCCTATATCGGGTGCATTTCCTGCACCATTGGTTTGAACGGCAAAACCTGTGTTCCCTGCTCTTACTTCATTATCAAAATCGGTTGTTATTCCTGCAATAGCTACTGCACCACTTTCGATAAAAGTAATATTTGAATTGTCAATTTTAAGAAAATCAGCACTAGAGCCAACTGTACTTATAAAATTTGGAATCTCAGAAATTGTAGCCGCATCACGTGGAGTACTAATAGTTTTATAGGCCGATATTGAAGTATAGGAATTGGTCCCATCATACATTAAGTTGGCGGCATAAAATAAATTATTGTTGGACGTAGACGCATAATTGTGAAGTGTATTTGCCGCTGAACGTCGATAAGCCGCGGTTTTACCCGTCCCGTTTGAAGTCGAAACATTGACAATAATATTGTTTCGCAGGTTTAAAGAACCAGTACTAGAAGTAGCACTTGCTGCATGATAAACTCCCGAGGAACCGAAAAGTGCACCACTAGAAGTTGCATTTAAATAAATAGTATTGAAATACACATTAGAAACAGAACGAAGTCCTGCATTTACAATACTAATACCGTTTACTGGATTGGTTACATTGGCAGCCGTAGCTTTAATATCTCCAATTCTATTATTATAAATAACATTGGTTAAATCGTTAATACTGCCCGAAACTAAAATCCCATTGACTGACCCAGTGATAGTGATTCCAGAACTTGAAGATGAGATAGCATAAATTTTATTCCTATATATGTTGTTGATAGCCCCACCAGTCACTGCTATACCACTAGCACTTCCTGTAGTGATATTATTAGCTTGTAAATTGTAAATGGTGTTTCCAAACACATTTTTAGTCGTACTCGAAGTAATTGCAATTCCGTTGACGATAGTGGCACCAGTCCCCGACGAGATCAATCTGTTAATTGTATTCGAAAAAATATTGTCGTTCCCAGTAGCAGTAGTAATTCCGTAAATAATCCCTGCACTAGTGATTGTATTAATAGCATTATTTGCAATAGTATTATTGGTTCCTACTGTATTAATATTCATTGCGGTTATTTTTCCAGTTTCTGCATTCCAATTACTAAATGTATTTCCCTGAATTGTTTTAGAACCATTTCCAGCATCAGTATTTAACCAACCCGCTATGGTAGCAGTCCCACTTACGGTAATATTCGAAAAGTTATTGTTATTGTTGTTGATTACACTTCCTATTGCCGAAGTTGCAGTTGAACTGCTAAACAAAGTCAATTCACCACTCGCCGAAGCACTGTTACGAACAAAAGTTCCAACGATGGAATTACTGTTAACATCCTGATTTCCTGTAGCGGGAACTGTCACGTTATTACTAATAAAAGTGATAGCACCCGTAGTATTTACATTCAAATTGGTCAAGGTATTACTACTAATATTCTGTGATAGAGTAACCGCTGCGTTACTGATATAGGTTTGAGGCTGAGCACTTGTTATTGCTGATGTTATACCTCTAAAATCATTGGATTGAATGCTCAATGCACAACTGGCAGCAGCATTGGTAACATTTATCCCTATCAAGTTACTTGTATTTGCAACAGTATAAGTTATTAATCCACCACTAGCATTTCCTAATTGATTACTATTAATATTTAACGCAGTAGTAACTGCTCCTGTACTTGAAATTCCAATAAAAGTTCCTGTAGTTGTTGTTCGGCTATGACTTCTAATAACATTACTGTTAATGTTTGCCGTACCAACAGCTGCAGAATTGACGATTCCTGTAAATGCACCCGTACTGTTATTGGCGCCACTTAGTATAGTATTACCCGTAATATTTATTGTTCCACTTAGTCCAACATTCGAAATCCCTGCATAAACCGAAGCTCCAGTACCAAATAAGGTTGCGTTTTGTACCGTATTATTGGTTATTGATATGCTTCCCGTAGCCGCATTGTAAATTCCATTAAAGGAACATACAACCGTTGTTACACCATTTACACCTATTACTATAGAATTGGTAGCACTACTTCCTATTGTATTATCTGCTATGGTGAAATTCCCTACCCCAGAAGTATTAATACCATTAAAGGTATGTTTTGCAGTCGCATTTCCAGAAGTGCTTATCCCATAAACAGTATTTCCCTGTATGTTTATTGTTCCTGTAGATGCAGTTGAAATACCGTAAAACATGTACCCTCCAGTACCAGTTGTACCACCTGAAACTGAAAGTGAATACACATTATTTGCCGTAATATTTGCTGCAGTTGCTGCTGTAACATTTATCCCTACTAATGGTGTAATAGTTGAAGTAGCAGCATTCGACAAACTTGTAGAAAGAGAGAATACTGTATTACCATTGATGTTGGTAACTGGTGAAATATTAGCACTTGCTATCCCCAATACAATTCCTCCTGTTCCACTAGAAACTAATGTATTGATAGCATTACCACCTACAGTAACCGTACTAGCAGTTCCAGCTGCTCCTATGTTTAGACCTGTAATGGCTCCTTGTCCCGAAATAGTAGAAATGGTATTATTGGACACCGAGGAGGCACCTCCAAATCCATTGATGGTCATTCCAATAATGGCAGATGTTCCACCAGTCCAATTGACAAAGGTATTCCCTGTAATAGTTTGAGTGGCGTTACCGGCACCAGTAATATTCCAACCTGTTAAAACTGTAGCTCCAGTAATTGTAATGTTTGAAAAGTTATTACCAGTATGATTTATAACGGCACCAGCTATAGAAACTGCAGCGCTAGTAAAAAGAGTAACAGTTCCTCCAGCTCCAGATTTAGTAAACGCAGTTACAATACTGTTATTGTTTACATTCTGAGTACCACTTGAAAGAACAACCACACTGTTACTGATAAATATAATATTCCCTTTTGTACCAGCATTAAGGTTGGTAAAAGTATTTCCACTAATGTTTTGTGACAAGGTGGCGGCCGAATTAATTATATAAGTATGTGCATTTGTTCCCACTACAGATTGATTGATACCTCTAATGTCATTATTTTGAATAGAGACTTCACAACTAGCGGTTCCAGCTGAATTACTTATTCCTAAAAAAGCGGCTGAATTTGCGGCCGAATAGGTAATTAAGTCTCCTGATGCATTTCCTAACTGGTTTCCGTTAATAGCAATAGACGTAAAAACTGCACCAGTATTCGAAATACCCGTAAATGCACCAGTCAAGGCAGTTTTACTAAGGTTTCGAATTATATTGTTATTTAAATTAATTGCGGAAACTACTGCAGAATTGGTAATTCCCACAAAAACACCAGTCCCTGTATTTGAACATGAAATTATTTTATTGGTATTAATGTCAACTGTTCCTGAACCACCAGTATTAATAACACCATATAAAACAGAGGCAACTGTTCCATAAACGCTACAATTTTGAATTGTATTCGCTGTTAATGAAATGGCACCAGTCGCTGTATTGTATATTCCACGCATTGTACAAATTGCGGTAGTCGAACTACTACCAATACTAATAGAGTTGGTCGTACTTGTGCTTCCTATTGTATTATTTGAAACTGAAAAATTCCCACCAGAACCTAAAAAAGTATAAACCCCATTAAAGGTATAACCAATAGCATCTGCTGCAGCATTTGTGCTAATAGCCCCAATGGTATTATTACTGATAACCACTGTACCAAGAGAAGTAGCGAATATACCGTTGATTAATCCTAAGGATACTGTTGATGAAATTTGAATAGCATCATTCCCAGTGCTCGAACCAATAGTGTTCCCAGCTGTAGTTCCTACATTGACACTTCCAGTCAAGACCGAAATTCCTGTAAAAATTCCTGATCCTGATGTTGTAGCATTTAAGGTTGAAAATGAGATTCCGTTGATGTTATTCCCTTGAATAGAGGAAACAGGAGTTAAAGCGGCAGATAATTCTATCCCTACAAACCGGTTTGCAAAATTCCCGTCATAAGTAGTAATTCCGGTAGCATTTGCAGCAGCATAACCAATAGTATTTGTACTAATAGTATACCCACCACCACTTGCCGTAATAATATTGATGGCACGATGAATGTTAAATGGAGTAGCAACACTTGCTGTAGCAGTCCTTGTTCCTGTTTGGAAAAATTTATTTCCTGAAATAGTCCAAGCCGAACTGTTCGAAGCCACATTAATCCCATTCGAGGCTCCGATAGGGTTGTAGTAATCTTGTATACTGTTATTGGTAATCGACACTCCACTATTATCAATAAACAAGGAACTACCTCCAGAGTAAATTGCATTAAAAGGCAAGTTCGCACCTGCGGATTTAATGACACACCCTGTAATTATATTGTCATCGTTTCCTGTAGTTGTTCCCGTAGAAAAGAAAATAGTCGCTGTCGAAATCAAGGTAGAAGAACCTTCAACAGTACAGTTACGAATGATATTGTTGGTCGCGTCGTTTATAAATCGGATGGTACTTGTTCCTGCTGTAGCTGCCGTACTAGTATTTGAAATTATTAAGGAATTACCACCCGTATTTAAACCATCAATAATAACATTATCGGCCCCGTTGAAGTTGAGTAAAGGAGCGGCAACACTACCCGATATAGTTCTAGCCACCCCACCACTTGGCGAAATGGTTAAGGTGTAATTGTCGCTACAACCATAAGTCAATTCATTTAAGCTATTTGTTCCTGGCTCTGTAAGGTCACTGATAATATTGGCTGTAATATTTGTGGATAGTCCTTTTGTATTCAGATCTGCAAATAATCCTAATGGACCTGTCAAGCTCGTATAAGTTCCACCAGTTCCAACTGTAACAGTCGTACTTAATCCTGATTGTATAGCATAGCTATTAATAGTTCCGCCAATAGGGAAAGCAGTTGTTGTTAAAGCAACACTGGCAGGAGTTGCAGCAAAAGTACCCGAGTTAATTCCAACAAGAGGAGTAGCAAGTACATCTTGGGCAACTATAAAATATTGAATCGTAGTTCCGGTACTAGCTCCACCTATCAATGAATAATCCATCGTAAAACTAAATGGGCTAGTTGTATTACTAGCTTCTACAAACTTCCAGCCAGTAAGCGAGGGGGCATCGGTCGATTTCTTATAATAAATACGTGGTTTTGCTGTAGTAGTATTAACTCCAGTTCCATCAATAATAGTTGCGGTAATAGTACGCCCCGTGGTACAACTATTGTTGCTAAGAATAGTATACGAAATAGCAGGTGCGCTTTGATCATCTGACAATCCGCTAAACTCATCGGCTCCCATATCAGGAGCTGTTCCCACGCCGCTATAGCCTGTATTCCCTTGTCGAATATCACCATCAAAGTCATTGGTATAACCAGAAATATTCGTTCCTCCACTTTCTATTTGAGATTTAGTAGCTCCATTAACATGAAGGTAAGTAGCATTTGCTCCTACAGTGCTAAAAAACACAGGGACTTCAGAAATCGAAGCGGCATCACGTGGAGAAACTATTGTTTTAAAAGCCGCTAATGTGGTATAAGCGGTACCATTATTCATGAGATTCGCACCTAGGAATAAATTGTTATTCGAAGTAGAAGCATAATTTTGCAAATTTGCTGACCTACGAAATGCAACTGCCAATCCAGATCCAGTCGAGTTATTATAAATAATGTTATTTCGCAAATCTAGTTTTGCTGTTGTTGATACCGCACTACCTGTATGGTAAACCCCCGATGTACCTGATGTAGTGGATCCATCCAAATATACGGTATTATAATACACATTAATATTAGAAAATGTACCTGTAGAAATCACACCAATTCCCCTCACAATATCAGTTCCAGTAGCTGTAATTGTAAAATTACCTATTAAGTTATTATAAATATTAACGGTTAATGCGGATGTTGCACCTGACACCAAGATACCGTTTACAGTTCCTGTATTAAGAGAGCTGCTTGTTTGTAAATTGTATGTTTTATTTCGATAAATATTTTTTGTAGTACCTGCTGTAACAGCAATACCGGTTACTACTGTTGCCGCTGTTCCGGTTGAAATAAGGGTATGAATACTATTTGAATATATGTTATCATTACCAGCTCCCGTAGTGATTCCTGTTACCGCACCCCCAGCACTTAATGTGTTAATTTTATTATCGGAAACAGCATTAGTCGTTCCTGTAATATTCACGTTAAGTGCCGTAAATGCCCCTGTTGGAGAATTTAAGCCTGTCCATTTACTAAAGGTGTTATTTTGAATATTCTTAGTCCCACTTCCAGCATCTGTATTCACCCAACCCAAAATAGAAGCAGAACCGCTTACCGTAATATTCGAAAAATTATTATTGTTATTATTGGTCACACTTCCCGAAACGGAACTAGCCAAACTGGTAAACAAAGTAAGCGTACCGTTGGCAGAATTGCTATTACGGACAAAATTCCCAACTATTGCATTGTTATTAACATCTTGATTACCTGCACTTGACAACACAACACTATTACTTATAAAGATGATGGCACCCGTGGTATTTACATCAAGATTGGTGAAGGTATTGTTGCTAATGTTTTGAGACAGGGTTGCTGCTGCGTTAATAATATAAGTTTGGGCTTGTACACTAGTGGATGTAGAAGTTATACCTCTGATATCATTCGAAAGAATACTAAGTACACAATTGGCATTTGCATTAGTCACATTTATTCCAGTCAAAGATCCTGTATTAGCCGCGGTGTAGTTAATTAATCCTCCATCGGTGTTTCCTAACTGATTTTCGTTAATATTTAATTCCGCTGTAATAGCACCTGTACTTGAAATAGCAGTAAAAGCTCCTGCTCCTGCAAATGTTCGCAAATGGCTTCTTATAATATTATTATTGATATTGGCTGTTGCAACAGCTGCAGAACTAATAATACCTGTAAATGCACCTGAACCGTTATTCGTTCCACTAAGGATTTTATTACCTGTAACGGTTAGAGTTCCACTTCCATTACTATTGGTAACACCAGAAAAAACAGCAGCGCCAGAACTATTAAGCGTTGCATTTTGAACTGTGTTGTCAATAATTGTAATAGTTCCTGTAGCGGAATTATTAATTCCATTAAAGGTACATACTCCCGTAGTAAAACCGCTGGTACCAAGCGATATTGAATTGGCGGTAGCGTCACCAATGGTATTGCTATCAACAGTGATACTACCTCCTGCACCTGATGTTAAAATACCATTAAAAGTATAACCCGAAACGGTCAAGCCTGCCGTTGAAACGCCATAAATAGTATTACTCTCTATAGTAATCGAATTTACAGTAGCAGCCGAAATACCATTGATAATGGGAATTGTTGTTCCCGAAGCCGACAATGAATAAATAGTATTGTTTGTAATATTTGTAGACGTAGCAGCCGTGACTAATACCCCATGAACCGAAGCAGTGGCAATACTTAATGACGAGGCAAGTCCATTAATAGTATTAAAATCGATATTGACAACTGGTGAAATATTAGCACTAGACAATCCTGTAACCAATCCTCCTGTTCCAGAAGAAGTTAATGTATTAATTGTATTTGTAGCAACCGTAAGCTGCGTAGCTGTTCCTGCTGCTCCAATAACCAAACCTGTAATTGCCGCTTGTCCCGATATAGTTGAAATAGTATTATTTGAAACGAAAGAGGTTCCTCCAAATCCATTGATACTCATAACAGTAATTGCGGCCGTACCACCAGTCCAATTGCTAAAAGTATTTCCGGTGATAGTTTGGGTTGCATTTCCGGCACCGGTACTACTCCAACCGGCTATTATTGTATTTAGTGTCACCGTGATGTTAGAGAAATCATTATTCAATTGATTAACAATTGAACCCGCAGAATGTGTTCCTGCACTGGTAAACAAAGTAACTGTACTTGCAGTTGCTGATCCACCTTTTGCAAAGGTTCCAACTATTATATTATCACTAACATTTTGTGTACCCGTCGAAGATAGCGCCACATTGTTACTAATAAAAATTACACTCCCCGTGGTATTCACATTCAGGTTAGTAAAAGTATTACCACTGATGTTTTGTGATAAGGTAGCAAATGAGTTGATTATATAGGTATGTGCATTGGTCCCTATAACAGTATGTGTTATCCCTCTTATATCATTATTTTGAATTGAAAGATCACAATTGGTAGTTCCACTCGTATTGCTTATCCCCAACAGAGCAACGGAATTGGCTGCTGAATAGGTAATTAATCCACCTGAATCATTCCCCAACTGGTTTCCATTAATAGAAATAGAAGAAAGTACAGCTCCCGTATTCGACAAGGCTGTAAAAGTACCTGATGCAGCCGATTTAAATAAATTTCGAACTATATTATTATTTAAATTCAATACCGAAACAGCTGCAGAATTTGTCATCCCTACAAAAATACCAGTTCCACTATTAGAACATGAAATCACACTATTATTTGTAAAATCAAGTATTCCAGAACCCGCACTATTAAGAATACCATTTAATGCTGATGCAGCTGTTCCATACACGGTACAATTTTGAATGGTATTGCCAGTTAGCGATATGACTCCCGTTGCCGCATTAAATATTCCACGTAATATACAAACAGCTGTAGTAGGCGAACTGTCACCAATACTGATAGAATTGGTTGTGCTAGTGCTACCTACATTATTATTAGAAATGGCAAAATTCCCAAGAGTACCCACTGTATAGATTCCATTAAATGTATAGCCAATCGTAGCTGCCCCACTTGTACTGAACCCACCAATTTTATTATTGCTAATAACCACCGTACCGACCGAACTAGCATAAATTCCGTTAATTAATCCTAAGGAAGCGGTAGATGAAACCTGAATAGCATCATTTCCGGTTGTGGAACCAATGGTGTTTCCAGTTGTGGAACCAATATTTACAGTACCAGCCAAAACAGAAATTCCTGAAAAAATTCCTGCTGCTGTAGTAGTTCCTATTGTTGTCGAAAAATTGATATTACTAATCGTATTTCCTTGTACATCTGAAGTCCCCGTTGTTCCAACAGTCATTTCAATTCCTCTATACGAAGTACTCGAACCTGAATAAGTCGTACTTCCTGAACTAGACGAATTAGCATATCCTATAACATTATTATTTACGGCATAATTTATTCCCGAAGCGGTAAAAATATTTATAGCTCGGTGTGTTAATGATGCAGCAGTTGAAGTTCGTGTTGCTGTTTGATAAAATCTATTATTTATTATTGTCCAAGCTGAGGAGTTGGACCCGATAAAAATACCATTCGATGAAGCAGTAGCATTAAAGTAATTAAAAATAGGTACCATCTCATAAAGTGTGTAAGTTAAAAAGTTATTCTGAAAATTTGAGCTAACTCAAAAGCTCAAAAATTTTCG